>DASVEG010000205.1:0-10624 GCA_036380695.1 Acidimicrobiales bacterium | reverse complement strand
ACGGTCTCGCCGAGGCGCTGGTCGGCGAGCAGCTCCTTGGTGACGGCGTCGGTCACGAAGCTCGTTCGCGTCTGCATCGGCCGCACCGAGGTCGGCAGCGGCTCGCCCGCGGCCGCTTCGGCTTCGTCGTCGTCGAGCATGCGAGAGGCGACCATCCGGTCGAGTACGGCCGCGCGCCGCGTGCGTGCGGCTCGCGCGTCGGCGAGCGGGTCGTAGCCGTTCGGGCTCTGGATGAGCCCGGCGAGCAGCGCGGCCTCGGCCGCGCGGAGGTCGGCCGCGGGCTTGCCAAAATACGTCTCGGCCGCGGCCTGCACGCCGTAGGCGCCATGGCCGAAGTAGATGGTGTTGAGGTAGCGCTCGAGGATCTCTCGCTTCGAATACCGCCGCTCGACTTCACGAGCCAGCACGACCTCGGTCACCTTGCGCTCGACGTCCCGGCTCGAGCTCAGCAGCGCGTTCTTCACGAGCTGCTGCGTGATTGTCGACCCGCCCTGCCGGACCTCGCCCGCCTGCGCGTTCTTCCCCGCCGCTCGCACGACGGCCCGCGCGTCGACGCCCTCGTGCTCCCAGAACCCCTTGTCCTCGACAGCCACGACCGCGTCCACGAGCACGGGCGCGATCTGGTCGAACGTCAAGACCTTGCGGTTGAGGCCCCCGTCCAGAACCGTGATCGGCGAGCCGTCGTACGCGACCACGACGGAGCGGTCCTCCAACGCCGGGAGCTGCACGTCGCCCACGTGGCCGACCACGCCTTCGCCGAGCGACACGACCGCGGCGCGTCCGAGGCTGCCGACGACGACCAGCGCGCCAGCGACCAGTACTGCCACCCCCGCAACCCGCCCCGCGAACCCCGCAGCGGCCACGCGCGTGTCGCGCGAGCGCACCGCGCGCCACGCCGCGTCGGAGACCCGCTGCGCCGTCTCCCGGACCGGGGTCACCCCCATCGAGACGAAGCGAGCTGCCAGCGACCGGGCGCGATCGCGGTCCGCCCACGCCCACTGCATCGCCGCGACTGCCACGCACGCGGCGTGCACAGCCGAGCGCGCGGCCCGCCCGAAGAGGTCGGCGAAGGCAACCAACCACAGCACCGCCGCAGGGGGCGTCGACCGGCTGCCCACCGACGCGTTCTCTCCACCGGACTGCTGGGGTACACGGATTGCCTAGGAGACCCGAACGGTTAGACTGTCTAACTAATGCCGCCGGACGACGCAACGCAGGCAGGTAGCCAGCAGCCGAGCACGACGTTCAGTGCGCTGGCCGAACCGCGCTACCGCAGGCTGTGGATCGGCGGGCTCGTGTCGTTCCTGTCCGTGCAGATGCAGTTCATCGCCCGGGGATGGCTGGCCTACGAGCTGACCGGGAGCAACAGCGGCCTCGGCGCGGTGTACCTCGGCTTCGGCGTGCCGATGCTCCTGCTCACACCGTGGGGAGGCGTGGCCGCCGACCGGCTGTCGAAGCGGCGGGTGCTGATGGCGTGCCAGTTCGCGCTGGCGGCCAGCTCCGGCGTGATCGCCCTGTCGATCTCGCTCGACGTCATCTCGTACCCCATGCTCATCGCGTCGGCCGTCGTGCAGGGCGCGGGGTTCTCGTTCCTCGGGCCGGCGCGCATGGCGTTCACCGGTGAGCTGGTCGGCACCAATCGGCTGGCCAACGCCATCGTCCTGCAGCAGATGAGCATGAACGGCACGCGGGTCTTCGGTCCGTCGCTCGCCGGCGCGCTGATCGGCGTCGCGTTCTTCGGCGTCGCGGGCGTCTACTACCTCACGACGCTGCTGATGCTCGCGGCGATGGCGGTCACCTTCGGGTTGCCCGCGGGCCGCCCGCGGGAAGGCCGCGAGCAACGCTCCCCGGTCGTCGAGCTCGCCGACGGCGTGTCCTACCTGCGCCGCCGGCCGATCCTTCTGTTGCTGGTGGCGACGTCGTTCTTCGTCGTGATGATCGCGTTCCCGTACGTCGCGTTCCTGCCGACGCTGGCCGACGAGGCGTTCGACGTCGGCGCGGGGGGTTACGGCCTGCTGTCCGGGGCGAGCGCGGTCGGTGCCGTGCTCGCGTCGTTGTTCATCGCGAGCCGGGCCGACGGCGCGCAGGCGTGGCGGCTGCAGACGATCTCCGGCGTCGGCTTCGGCCTCGGCATCGCACTCCTCGCGGCCGCGCCCACGTTCCCCCTCGCGTTGCTCGCGATCGTCTTCACCGGCGCGGCCGCGTCGGCGTTCCAGTCGCTGAACAACGCGCTCGTGCTCGGCGCGACCGACGGCGACTACCACGGTCGGATCCAGTCGCTGATGATGTTGAGCTTCAGCGGGTTCGGCATGGCCGCACTGCCGCTGGGCGCCGTCGCCGACGCGGTCGGCCTGCGGGAAACCATGGCCGCGATGGGCGTGACGGCATGCCTGGCGATGGCCGCCTACGCATTCGTCCGCGGCCGGGTCGTGCGCAGGGACGCCGCCACGCGCACCCGTGGCGAGGGCGCGGCGTCAGCCCGACCAGCGCTCGCGGTAGACGAGGTCGCCTAGCGCGACGCGTGGCGCGCGCAGGGGGTTGGCCTCCGGCGCCGGGGCGGGGAAGCCGAGCGTCACGCCCATCGGACCCTCGTGCGTATCCGGCAATCCGATCGCCGCGCGCATGCGGTCCTGATGGTGGAACGTCACCGGGCACGTCGCCAGGCCCAAGGCGTTCGCCGCCACCATCGCGTTCTGCGCCATCCGCCCGACGTCGAACAGCCGCCCGCCTTCGACGGGGATCACGAACACGAGCACGAGAGGCGCCGACCCGATCCACGAGGTGAAGTCGCCGCACGTGGCGAGGCCGTCGCGCACCGCTTGCTCGCTGGCGACGACGATGCGCGTCACCTGGCTGTTCTTCGCGCTGCCAGCCATGCGCGCCGCGCGCAGCACCTTCTCGAGCAGCTCCTCTGGCACGCCGTCCGCAAGGTACGTGCGGGTGTCGCGCTTGGTCACGATCGCGGTGTAGGCGTCCATGCTCGCTGTTCTAGACCGGCAGTGCTTCCTAGACCGGCAGTGCTTCCTAGACCGGCAAGCGTTCGCGGGCCTTGGCGAGGAACGGTTCGACGTCGTCCTGGTGGTACACGCGCTCCGACGGCTCGATGTTGTCGAGGAACCGCCGGAACACGACGGCGCCGCGCAGCGCCGCAACCGGTTGGAGCGCCTGCCACGCCGTCGCCGGGTCGCTTCCGGGGAACGCTCGGGCCCACGCGCCGAACCACGCTCCGAGCGAGGGCTCGCCGATGACGTCGGTGTCGAGCAGCGGGTGGCCGACACCGCTGTCGCCCCAGTCGAACACGATCACCTCGCCGGCAGGGTTCTCGATGCCGGCGATGCCAATGCGGGCGTTGCCGGGGTGCGGGTCGCCGTGGAAGAGCACGTCGGGCAGGCCGGCGTCGCCGACCTTCGACATCACCGCGTCCCACCCGTCGACGAGGCGGTGGAGCGGGTCGCCCGGCAGCCCGTCGCGGGCGACGACGTCGGCTGCGAGGTCGCGCAGCGGTCTGCGCCGCCAGTCGGGGACGCCGCCGGCCACGAGCTCGTCGACGCGCGGCGCCGTCGGTGCCAGCACGTCGACGACGGTCTCGGCGATCTGCGCTCGCTCGCGCTCCGACGCGCCGTAGCCGTCGACGCCTGGCATCGCTTCGAGCAGCATCCGGTGCCCCTCCGCGGCGATGAGGCGGGGCACCGACGCGGACGCCGCGAGGCTGCGGATGACGTAGGCCTCGTGGGCGAAGAACGGCGGCACGCACTTCAGCCAGACGTCGCCGTCCCTCGTCGGCAGGCGCCAGATCGACGAGAGGTTCCACGACCTCACCTGCCGCGGCCGCCCACTCACGTCCACACGCGCAGCGGCCCACTCCAGGTCGGCCGCCGGACCGCCCGGCCGGGCCCACGGCATGCGGAGTGGGTGCTCTTGGAGTAGCAGTGGGCGCGATGGAGCTCGGAGGCGGTTGGCAGCGATCCACGACGCCGGTGCCTCCACCAAGTAGCGGACGAGCCCTCCCATCGGTCCGGTCGGGTCGGGCACGACGTCGAGCAAGCGGAGCACGACGACGTCGGGATGCGCGGCGAGCACCGGTTCGAGGTCCTGCCACCAGGGCGTGTCGGCGCGAAAGGGTTCGAGCTCGCCGACCACCGATCCGCGACCGTCGAGGGCGACGAGCACGACGTCTCGGTGTGGGAGTGCCTCGACCGCCACGAGCTACCAGGTGTCGATCATCGGCCGCTTCTTGCCGGCGCGGGGCGGCGGCGGGGGCGCGGCGGCGAGCGCGCTCGTGATCCACCGGCGCGAGTCGGCCGGGTCGATCACGTCGTCGAACTCGAAGTAAGTCGACGCGTTCAGCGCCTTGCCGTGCTCGTACATGCGGTCGACCATCTCTTCGAAGGTGCGCTCGCGCTCGCCGGGGTCGTCGATCGCGTCCAGCTCCTTGCGGTAACCGAGGCGGACCGCTCCCTCGAGCCCCATGCCGCCGAACTCGCCGGTAGGCCATGCCACGCAGAAGAGCGGCGCCTTGAAGCTCCCGCCCGCCATCGTCTGCGCCCCGAGCCCGTAGCCCTTGCGCAACACGATGGTGAAGAACGGCACCGTCAACGACGCGCCCGTGACGAAGAGCCGCGACACGTGGCGCACCAGGGCCGTCGCCTCCGCGTCCGGCCCGACCATGATCCCCGGCGTGTCGCAGAGGAACAGCACGGGCACGTCGAACGCGTCGCAGAGCTGGAGGAACCGGGCGGCCTTGTCGGCGCCGTCGGCGTCGATGGCGCCGGCGAGGTGGGTCGGGTTGTTGGCGACGATGCCGATGGGCCGCCCCTCGACCCGCGCGAGCGCGGTCACCATGCCGAGCCCGAACGCGCGGCGCAGCTCGAGCACCGACCCGGTGTCCGCCAGCGTCTCGATGACGGTGCGCACGTCGTAGACGCGCAGCCGGTTCTCCGGGATCGCCGTGCGCAGCAGCCCCTGGTCGGCGCACTCCCATGCGCTGCCACCGGTTGGCAGTCCTCCGGCGAAGTAGCCGAGGTACTGCTTGGCGACCCTCACGGCTTCCGCCTCGTCCGCGACCGCGATGTCGACGACCCCGTTCGGTACCTGCACCGACATCGGCCCGATGTCTTCCGGAGCGAATACCCCGAGGCCACCGCCCTCGACCATCGCAGGCCCGCCCATCCCGATGTTCGACCCTTCGGTGGCGATGACGACGTCGCAGCAGCCGAGCAGCGCGGCGTTGCCGGCGAAGCAGCGGCCCGAGGTGATCCCGACGAGAGGCACGAGACCCGACAGCCGCCCGAAGAGGTGGAAGGCCATGCAGTCGAGACCGGCGACGCCCACGCCATCCGTGTCGCCGGGGCGCCCACCGCCGCCCTCGGTGAAGAACACCACGGGCAGCCGTTGCCTCTCGGCGATCTCGAACAGCCGGTCTTTCTTGCGATGGTTCTGAAGGCCTTGTGTGCCCGCCAGCACGCTGTAGTCGTACGACATGACGACGGTGGGCCGTCCGTCGACGGTGCCGACGCCGGCGACGAGCCCGTCCGCCGGGGTGCGGGCGACGAGGTCGTCGATCGTCCGGCGCCGCCGCTGCGCGGCGATCACCAGCGGCCCGTACTCGACGAAGCTGCCTTCGTCGACGAGGTCGGCGACGTTCTCGCGCGTCGTCCGCTGCCCCGTCCGCCTCCGCCGCTCGACGGACTCGGGCCGCGCCTCGTCGAGCCCGATGGCGTGGCGGTCGAGCACCGCGCGCAGGTCGTCGCGGATGCCGGCTCGCGGTTCGTCGACCGGTCCGCTGATCGTCGCGGTCGTGGTCGGCGTCGGGGCCGCCGACGGCACCCCGCTCAGGGCGACGAGGCGGTCGCCCGGCTTCACCGTGTCGCCGACGGCGACGTCGATCGCGTCGACGACGCCGTCCCCCTCGGCGTCGATCGGGTGCTCCATCTTCATCGACTCGATGACCACCAGCTGGCGGCCCGCGCCGACGGCGTCCCCGATCGCGACGTCAACGCGGACCACCGTTCCCTGCAGCGGCGAGACGACGTCGGGCACCCGCGGTTTCTATCGCAGGTGCTCGACCGGCCGGGCGGGGCCAATTCGCACCGGACGTGCAAGATGACGGGCGACTCACTAGGTTGACGCGGTCCGATCACCGGTTCATTCGAGGAGTAAGCGTGCCTGAAGCGTTCCTGTCCGAGGCCTGGTTCAACGAGGTCGAGAAACTGCGCGACGAGGCGCCGGCGCCCACCGGTGCCGCCGCCGACCTCGTGCTCAACATCACCGTCACCGGCGGCCCCGAGGGCGACGTCGACGTCCGCATGGACAAGGGTCAGTTCGAGCGTGGCCACGGCGAGGGCGCGCCGACGAAGCTGACGGTGCCCTACGACGTTGCTCGCCAGATCTTCATCGAGGGCAACCAGCAGGCGGGCATGCAGGCGTTCATGAGCGGCCAGATCAAGGTCGAGGGCGACATGACCAAGCTCATGGCGATGCAGGGCGGCGCGCCCACGCCCGAGCAGCAGGCCTTCCAGCAGAAGCTGAAGGACCTCACCGCGTAGGGACCTTGTCTTCCGAGTAGCACTTCCGAATAGCAAGAACGCCCGGGCTTCGGCCCGGGCGTTTGCTTTTCCTAGGCTGCGCGGATGACCGCCAGCCTCTCTACGGGCGCACGCCTTCCCCGGTGGGACGTCACCGACGTCTTTCCTTCGATCGGATCGCGTGAGTACGCCGCGGCCCGCGAGCGCCTCGGCGCGGAGATCACCCGCCTGACCGGCCTCTACGACGAGCACGACGTGCGCGCCGGCGCGGACAAGCGCCTCGGCAAGGACGAGAACGCCGATGACCGCGCCGTCGCCGCGTTCGACGCGGTTGTCGCGGCGACCAACGACGTGCTCGAGCAGATCCGTCTCGTGAGCGCGTACGTGTCGTCGTACGTCACCACCGACTCGACCGACGAGCAGGCCCAAGGCGAGCTCTCGGTGTTGCAGACCGAGCTCGCGCAGTTCCAGCGGCTGCGCTCGCGGTTCGAGGCGTGGGTTGGCGCCCTCGGCGTCGACGAGCTCGCGGCGAAGTCGCCCGTCGCGGCCGAGCACGGCTACCCGCTGCAGAAGGGCGCCGAGCGCGCCGAGCACCAGATGAGCGAGGCGGAGGAGGGGCTCCTCGCCGACCTGTCGCTCACCGGCAGCACGGCGTGGCAACGGCTGTGGGGCACGTTCACCAGCCAGCTCACGGTGCGCGTCGAGGCGCCCCGGGGGACGGCGATGGACGCGGACTTTCCCGAGACCATGTCCATGAGCCAGGCCCGCAACCTCGCCTACCACGCCGACGCCGCGGTGCGGCGCGCCGCCTATGAGGCCGAGCTCGCCACGTGGGAGGCGAACGAGGTGCCGATCGTCGCCGCGCTCAACGCCATCAAGGGCGAGACCGTGCTGGTCAACCGGCGGCGGGGCTGGACCGACGACCTCGATCCCGCGCTGGCCGCCAACGGCGTCGACCGCTCGACGCTCGACGCTATGCAGCGCGCGGTGCAGGGCTCGTTCCCCGACTTTCGCCGCTACCTGCATGCAAAGGCGGCGCTGCTCCGTGGTCGTACGCAGGGGGGTGCCGCGGGCCTCGCGTTCCACGACCTGTTCGCGCCGGTCGGCGACGCGCCGCCTCGCGACTGGGACGCGGCGGTCGCCGCCGTCACCGACGCGTTCGTCTCGTACTCGCCCGCGCTCGCGAAGCTCGTCGAGCGGGCGACGGGCGAACGGTGGATCGACGCGGAGCCGCGGCGCGGCAAGCGCGACGGCGCGTTCTGCATGGGCATCGAGGCCGACCGCTCGCTCGTGCTCCTCAACTACGACGGGTCGTTCCGCAGCGTGCAGACGCTCGCCCACGAGCTCGGCCACGCCTACCACAACACGACGCTCGCGGGCCGCACGCCGTTGCAGCGGCAGCTGCCGATGGCGCTCGCCGAGACGGCGAGCATCTTCTGCGAGACGATCATGGTCGAGCGGGGGTTGGCGGACGCTCAGGGCGACGACCGCCTCGCCGTCATCGAAGGCGACCTGCAGGCGGCGTGCCAGGTGGTCGTCGACATCCACTCGCGGTTCTTGTTCGAGTCGTCGTTCTTTGCGGCCAGGACCAAGCGCACGCTGTCGGCCAAGGAGACGTGCGAGTTCATGCTCGCCGCCCAGGACGCCACGTACGGCGACGGGCTGCGCGCCGACGCCCGCCACGCGTACATGTGGGCGGCGAAGCCGCACTACTACACGAGCACCTTCTACAACTGGCCGTACACGTTCGGGCTGCTGTTCGGCCTCGGCCTGTACGCCAAGTACCGCGACGATCCCGAGCGGTTCCGGTCGAGCTACGACGACCTGCTGTCGTCGGTCGGGCTCGGCGCGGCGCGTGAGCTGGCCGCACGTTTCGGCATCGACGTCGCCGACGAGGCGTTCTGGACGGCGAGCCTCGACGTCATCCGCGCCCGCGTCGACGAGTTCGAACGCCTCGTCGCGTCGCGGGTCGGGGGCCTGGCGTCGAAGAGCCCGTGATCCCTGCGACCCCCTCGTTCGTACTCCTTGCATGGGCGCCCGGGTCGCAATCGTGTTGGTCCTGATGATCGCCACGGGCGGTCTCGCCGGGTGCGGTGGCGACGGCGATGGCGCGGCTGGCAACGACGTCGCCAGCGGGGTCGCGTCCGGCGAGTACGACGTGGGTTCGACGACGTCGTCCTCCACGCCCGGCGCAGAAGAATCGTCCGGGGACGCGTACGCGCCGCCCACGACGACGGGACGCTCGTCCGCGGCCGGCGGCGCGGCCGGCGCCACGACCGGCGCCACGACCACCACCGCTGGCCGGCCACCGGCAACGGCGACGCGGCCGGCACCGGGGGGCGGCGGTGCCGCGCCGCAAACCACCGCGGCGCCGTCGTCGCCACCGAGCACCCAGGCACCCGCCACAACGACGACCGCCGCCCCCGCGCCGCCGGCAGGTCCGCAGGCCGCGATCACGATCCAGGGCTTCCGCTTCGACCCTGCGGTCCTCAATGTCGCCAAGGGCACGCGGGTGACCGCCACCAACAAGGACGACGCGCCGCACACGTGGACGGGCGACGGCGGGCGGTGGGACTCGGGCACGCTGCCGAAGGGCGCGAGCTACAGCTTCGTCCTCGCCGACTCGGGCACGTTCACCTACCGCTGCAACATCCACGCCTCCATGACGGGCAGCGTCCAGGTCTCGTGATCGCGCCCGTACTCGAGCCCATGCTCGACCACGCGATCGCGCACGCGTGAGCCTGACCGACGACACGTTGGCCGCGTGCACCTGACCGACGACACGTTGGTCGCGGGGGTCGCCGCCGGCGATCCCGAGGCCGCGGCTGCGCTCGTGCGGCGCTACCAAGCGCGCGTCTACGGCCTGGCGGTGACGGTCGTCGGCGACCGCGCCGCGGCCGAGGACGTCGCGCAGGAGGTCTTCCTTCGCGTGTGGCGGCACGCAGCGGCCTTCGACGCGCGGCGGGGCAGCGTCGAGTCGTGGTTGCTCACGATCGCCCGCAACCTGGCAATCGACGTCGTCCGCGTGCGGCGGTCGTCGCCCGTCGACCCCGCGGTCGCCCAGCGCCTCGCCGCGTCGTTGCTCGACGGCCGCGAGGGCGGCGCGCTCGACGCCACCGCCGCAGTCGCGGGGTCGGACGCGGTGAGGGGCGCGCTGGCCGCGCTGCCGGACGGGCAGCGGCGGGCGGTCGTGCTCGCCGTGTTCGCCGGCTGCACCGCCGCGGAGATCGCCGACCAGGAAGCGGTGCCGCTGGGAACGGCGAAGAGCAGGGTCAGGCTGGGTTTCGCAAAGCTGCGCACGACGTTCGGGGTGGGCGATGACCGACGGTGACCGCAATACCGACGCGTTCACGGACTCGCTCGCCGAGTTCGTGCTCGACACGCTCCCCGCGGAGGAGCGCTCGGCCACGCTCGAGCACGTCGCCCGTTGCGCGTCGTGCGAGCGCGACGTCGCCGACCTCCGCCGCGTCGTCGACGAACTGCTGCGCCTCGCCCCCGAACACGAGCCGCCCGCCGGCTTCGAGGCCCGCGCCCTCGCGTCCCTCCCCGCTGCTGCCTCCCTTCCCGCTGCTGCCTCCCTTCCCGCCGCGGCCTCCCTTCCCGCTGCCGACGCCGCGGGCTCCGCCGCTGGCCCCGCGCCCGCCGGCTCCGACGCGTCTGCCGCGGGCTTCGACACGTCTGCCGCGGGTGGGCGCGGGTCGCGGCGCTGGTCGTCGCCGCGTGGGGCACGGCGGCTCGTGGCGCTGGCCGCAGTGGTCGGGCTGATCGTGGGCGCGGCGACAACGGCCCTCGCCGTGCTGCAGGGCACCGAACGCGACCGCGCCGCGGGACGGGCGTACCGAGCGCAGCTGGAAGCGGCCAACGGCGACTACTTCGTCGCCCGCCGCCTGCAGCGCCCAGGTGTCGCGACCCAGTCCGGCGCCGCGACCCAGTCCGGCGCCGCGAGCCCGTCCGGCCCCGCCGAGCGGCCGGCCCCGAGGGGGGTGCTCTTCGGCTACGAGGGCGACCCGTCGTGGGTGCTCGTCACCGCGACGCTCCCGCCTTCCGCGCGGGCCGTTCGCGTCGTCGTCGAACCGGAGGCGCCCGGCGCCACGCCGGCC
>DASVEG010000204.1:0-4779 GCA_036380695.1 Acidimicrobiales bacterium | reverse complement strand
GATCGCAGTGGCAGCCGCCGCCGGGTCGAACGTGCGTCTCGCGGTCGACGCCGTCGTGCGTCACGGCCGGGGCCCGGTGGTCGACGCCTTGCGATCCGCCATCCGCGAGGTCGACGGAGGCGTCCGGCTCGCGGACGCGTTGGCGGCCATCCCGGATCGGCATGGCGATCCCATTCGTCCGCTCGTCGCGGTGCTCGTCGACAGCGAGCGCTACGGCGCCCCTCTCGGCCCGGCGCTCGGCACCCTTTCGGCGGAGCTGCGCGCCTGCCGGCGCCGCCGCGCCGAGGAGCACGTGCGGCGCGTGCCCGTCCGCGTCCTCCTGCCGCTCGTCACCTGCGTCCTCCCCGCCTTCGCGCTCCTCACGGTTGCGCCCCTGCTCGCCAGCGGCATGCGGACCCTGGCCGACGAACCGCCGTCGCTCCCGACGGCACCCGACCAGGAAGGATCACCATGAACCTGTTCCACCCCGCGCGAGCGATCGGCGCCGCGTCGACCGCCGCCATCCTGCTGTACGTCGCGACGACGGCCCGCCTCCAGTCGGCGGGCGACCGTCGCCGCGGCGACGACGGCCAGGCCACCGCCGAGTACGCCCTGGTGCTGCTCGGCGCCGCCGCGGTCGCCTTGGCGGTCATCAGCTGGGCGAGCCGCACGAACCTGATCGGCCGCTTGCTCGACATGGTGTTCGGCGGCCTGCTGCGCAAGGTGAAGTGACTGAGCCCGGCCGCGGTGGCCGGGACCGTGGGGAGGAGGGCCAGGCCACCGTGGAGCTGGCCCTCACCCTCCCGATCCTGGCTGCGCTCGCGCTCGTGATCGTGCAGGTGGCGCTGGTCGCGAGGGATGCGGTGCTGGTGGAGCACGCGGCCAGGGCGGCGGCCAGGGAGGCCGCGGTCGACGCGAGGCCGCACGAGGTTCGCCGGGCCGCGCTCCGCGACGCACCCGCGCTAAAGCCGGACCGACTGTCAACCGAGACTAGTTACGGAGGGGGGTCTCCTGACACCGTCATCGTGCGCGTGCGCTACCGGTCGCCCACGTACGTACCGGTGGTGGGGCCGCTACTCCCCGACGTGGAAATCGCCACAAAGGCCGCGATATCCACCGAAAACGGACACGGAACGCGGTAACAGCACCACGCAGCGCAAAAAAAGAGCAGGAACCGCGTCATGACCCGTGGAACTCTGCGTCAAGTAGGTCGATCAGGCGGTTACGGGTTCCCCGAACCGGACTAGCTACACATCCCGGCACCCTTTGGGTGAGCTGAGAAAGAGGAGCTCGATGGCATCAACTCGACGGATCGGGGCGCTACTCACGGGCGCTTTGCTCACCGCCGTCGTCGGCGGGTCGGCTGCGACCGCGCAGGCTGCGAAGAACACGCCAGAGGCGTACGCGGGCAGTGCGGCCGGTCAGGCCCTCCTGCTCAAGGTCGGGCCCGACCAGTACTCGGCCGGCGCCACCAGCGCATCCGCCGACTCGACGCTCAAGGCCGCGGCCGGCGCGTCCGGTATGGCCGACGTGCCCGTGCTCGGCGGCGACAAGCAGGAAGCCGCGGTCGCCGGCGAGGGCGAGTCCGACGGCTCCGCAGAACAGGTGTGCGGCGGCTCGATCGAGGACAATCCGCTCGAGGGCGTGCTCGACCTCGGCACCGGCTGCGCGGCGGCGCTGGCCGAGGTCAAGGGCGGCAGCCCCCACGCGCTCGGCACCGCCAAGGTCGCCGGTCTCGACGTCGACCTCCCCGTGCTCACCTCCGAGCACGTGACGGTCGAGGACCTCGCAGCGGTGCTCGACCCGGTGCTCGGCGCCGTCGGCACCGTCCAGGACGCGCTCGAGACCAACACGGGCCAGGCCGTCCCGCTCACCGAGACCCTCTCGCAGCTCACGACCGCGTTGCTCGAGACCAAGACGCTCGGCGTCACGGTCGGCGACTCGAAGTCCGAGGTCACCACGGCCCCCGGCGCGGTGACGGCGTTCTCCCGCTCGGAAGCCGGCACCCTCGAGCTGTTCCCGTTCGGCGCGTCGCTCGAGACGGCGACCGGCGTCGAGGTGAAGCCCATCGTCGAGGTCGTCGTCGGCTCCGCCGAGGCGAAGGCGACGTTCGATCGCAAGACGGGCAAGAGCACCGGCACGTTCGACCCGGCGATCGTCACGATCCGCGTCAACACGCCGCTCATCGACGAGCACGGCAAGATCCTCGACTTCGACCTGTCGGAGATCGTTATCGGCCCCGACCTCCAGCCGAGCGCGTTGCCCGCGGAGGTCAACGACGTCATCGCCGAGGTCGTCACACCGTGCACCGACGCCCCGAACGAGTTCTGCATCCTCGAGGGCTCGCCCATCGAGACCCGCATTACGATCGCCTCGGGCCGCACGACCAACAACCCCGACGGCTCGGTCACGGCGGTTTCGGATGCGGTGAAGATCCACGCCCTGAAGAACATCGGCGACCTTCCCGGCGTCGCGGGCACGCCCCTCGACGGTGGCCTCGTCCTCAACCTCGCCCACGCCGAGGCGGCTGTCGGCGGCAAGCTCGCCGAGAGCGTCGCCGCCCCGCCCGCCGCGCCCCCCGCGGCACCGGGTGAGCTGCCCCGTGGGCCGGAGGAGCTTCCCCGCACCGGCGGCATCCCGTGGCTGCCGCTCGCGGCCATCGCCGGCGCCGCGCTGGCCATCGGCCTCCGCTCGACGGTTCGCCGCGCCAACGCATCCTGAGGCATCGCCGCCGCCACTCGGTGACGGCGCAGCTGTACTGACGTGAACGTCGAAGGCCCCGGGGTCACCAGCCCCGGGGCCTTCGCTACCCTGATCACGGTTGTCGGCCCGGACCGCGGGCCCGGCCGCACGAGGTGAGGACTCCGTGGACCCCGTCATCCGCTTCCTCCGCGCCAATCCCTGGCTCCGGCGGGTGCTCTCGATCCTGTCCGTTGCGCTGCTCGTTGGCGCCGTCGGCATGCTCGGCTACCCCGTGTACACGAACGTCGTGTCCGACCGGCAGCAGAGCAGGCTCGACCGCGAGATCGCGAGCCCCGAGCTCAAGCAGGCGTACCAGGACCGCAACCTGCGGACGGGCGACGCGCTGACCCGCATCAAGATCCCCGCCCTCGACGTCGACACCGTGGTGGTGGAAGGAACGACGGCCAGCGCACTGCGCGCGGGCGCCGGCCACTACCCAGGAACGCCGCTGCCGTGCGAGGCCGGCAACGTCGCGATCGCCGGGCACCGGACGACCTACGGCCGCCCGTTCAGCAACCTCGATCGCATGAGGAACGGCGACCTCGTCGTGCTCGAGACGCCCATAGGCACCTGCACGTACAAGATCACGCGGGAGCCGTTCATCATCTCGCCGAAGGACGTCTCGGTCGTCGCCAACGACCCGTCGAAGCACCTGCTCACGCTCACGACGTGCCATCCCAAGGGCTCGGCGCGCCAGCGGCTGATCGTGCAGGCGACGCTCGTCGAAGGCGCCAGCGAGAGCGCATGACCAAACGACCGGCCGCGGCGACGGCGCTGCTCGCGATCACGTGGGCCGGTGTCGCGTCGCTGTTCGCCGGCACGGCCGCGCACGCGCAGGCCGACCCGTGCGCGACCGCCGACTCCGGGGCGTCGACCACGCGCATCGACGGCACGGTGTCCGCGCCGCTGGCGGACGACGAGTACGAGGGCAACGTCGTGGACGTTGCCGCCTCGAGCTTCCGGTACAACGACCCGTTCCCCGACCTCGACGGCCGCAACGTCCAGCAGCTCGACGCGGCGGTGATCGCGTGCGCGGGCCAGACGCTGCCGCAGGGCGCGAGCACGACCAAGTCCAACCAGGCCGAACCGATGTCGCTCACCTGGAAGGCGCCCGCGCTGCCATGGAACGGGCGGTACGCGTTGACCTTCACCGCGACGGCGAAGCCCGGTGACGTGAAGCGGACGATCGTCCGGCCGTTCTTCGTCGCAATGAAGCCGTCGATCCCGCTCCACTTCGTCGCCGCGTCGGGGAGCGGGCCCGTGAGCGTGTCCTGGGATCGCAACGCCGAGCCGGACGTGGCCGGCTATCTCGTCCAGTGGGCGAAGGAGTCGGACGAAGGCTTCGCCGACGCGAAGGAGGTCGGCGTCGCGCAGACCGCGGCGAGCGTGTCGCGCGTGGCCGTCGCCCCCGACACCGGGCCAGGCGCGTGGCGCTTCCGGGTGAAGGCGATCCGCGCGGGGCGGACGACCGCGGCGGGCGACCTCCTCTCGTCGGCGTGGTCCGCAGCCGCCACCGGCACCGTTCCGACCACGTCGACGACGTCCGCGCCGCGCGGTGGAGGCGCCACCACGTCGACGTCGCTCGACCTCGTTCCCGACTCGAGCTCGTCGTCTTCGGGCACGTCGTCCGCGAGCGACACAGGCGTGAAGGTCGACCTGTCCGCGTTCTCGGCGATTCTCGACGACCGCAGGCGCGACTCATCGACGTCGGCACCGAAGCCCGCCCCGGAGGCCGACGGGGGCTTCCAGCCGACGCTCCCGTTCGGCACGCGTGAGCAGCCGGCGCCGGCGGGGTCGATGACAGATGGCGGCGGCGGCGTCCAGACCCGCGTGGTCCGGGACGACAGCGGCCGCAGGAACGCGATGGGGATGGTCGCGGGCGCGCTGCTCACGTTCGTCGTCGCGATGCAGGTGCGCTGGCTGGTGAAGGAGGCCGAGCGCACCGACGGCGACCTCGACCCCACGCAGCCGGTCGACCCCGACGCCGACGCCGACGCCGACGACGAGTCGACGCCGTCGCTCACCGCCCTGGACGTCGTAGACGCGGCCGCGGCCGTT
>DASVEG010000203.1:0-4392 GCA_036380695.1 Acidimicrobiales bacterium | reverse complement strand
GATCTCCTGCTCGGCCTGCTCGAACGGAAGCAGCTTCTGCACCTGGCGGTCGAGGTTGTTCGCCGTCGCGGTTGCGGCTGCGGCCTCCTCGCGGGCTTCGCTGACCTGCGTCTTCTGGTAGCCCCACAGGCCGCCGAGGGCGACGGCGAGGCCGCCGACGGCGACCACCGTCAGGACCTTCGCACGGCGCTCTGCGCCCTGCTTCGCGTACTCCGGCGGGAAGAGCGACGTGAGCTTGGTGTTCGTGCCGCTCATCGGCGCCATGCCAAGGCCGACCGGCACGGCGAGGACCGCGGCGGCAGCGGTGAGCTGCTCGTCGGTCAGGCCGGTCTTGCCGAGCTTGAGGTACTCGAGCGGCGACGCCATCTCGACGGGCACGCGCAGTTCCGTCGCCAGGCGGGCACGGAGGCCTGCCATCTTGGCGCCTGCGCCGGTGAGGAGGACCCTGCGGAGCTCGACGTCCTCGGTCTGCGCGAGGAAGTAGTCGAGCGAGCCTTGGATCTCCTGCACGAGCGGCGTGAGCTCGTTGGCGATGATGTCGGCCGCCTGCGCGGTCTGCGGGTCGGCGACGGCAACCGCCGCGCCCCGCTTCAGCGCCTCGGCCCGCTCGGCGTCGACGCCGAGGGCCCTGGTGAGGTTTTCCGTGACGGCAGCGCCGGCGCGCGGCGTCATGCGGACGAGGCGGGGAGTGCCGCCCGTGTGCACGACGACGTTCGTCAGGCCCGCGCCGACCGACACGATGGCCTCGGACACCCCGGGGGCGGCGACCGGCGCGAGCGAACGCACCATCGCGAAGGGGGTGAGGTCGACCATCGCGGGAACGAGCCCGGCCTTGCGGACGGCCTCGAGCGCGGTGAGAACCATCTGGCGCTGTGCCGCGACGACGAGGATCCGGAGGAACTCGCCGCCTTCGGGGCCGGGGAAGCGGTCCTGCACGACGAAGTCGACGATCGCGTCTTCCTCGGCGAACGGGATGACTTCCTGCGCCTCGTAGCGAAGCGAGGTGCGGACCTCGTCTGGGGAGAGCGCGGGCACCTCGGCCTGTCGCACCTTCACCCAGCGGTTCGCGATGCCGACGACGACCTTCTTGCTCTTGAACCCACCGCGGGCCCACAGCGCCTTGATCGCCTCGGTGACCGCCAGGGAGTCGACGATCTCGCCGTCGACGACGGCGCCGGGCGGCAGGGTGAGCTGCGCGAAGCGGTGGAGCGTGAGGTTCCCCGGCTCCCCGGAGATCTCGGCTGCGCGGACCGCGAACGATCCGATATCGAGGCCGACGTAGTGCTCAGGCATGGCAGGCCTGCCCAGTGCCGACCCCGTGGCCGAAGGGGGTGATGTCCATGCCTGGAATCATCGGCAGGAGAATCCGCCGACTTAGGGGCGATTTCTGATATTGGCACCGAACGCGGAGGGTGGCGACCGATGAATATTGTTCGCCAATAGGGCGAGGTACGCATCTCGCCGAATTGGGATGGCACCGAGGGTCGCCAGGTGGTCGGTGACCCACTGGACGTCGAGCAGCCGGTCGGTGCCGTCCGTCCGCAGGAGCTCGACCAGCGCCACCAACGCGACCTTCGACGCGTCGGTGACCCGGTGGAACATCGACTCCCCAGCGAACAGACCGCCGACGTTGAGCCCGTAGAGCCCGCCCGCGAGCGACCCGTCGTCGAGCGACCACGCCTCGACGGAGTGCGCCCACCCGAGGTCGTGCAGGCGGCGGTAGGCGGCGCGTACCTCGTCGGTGATCCAGGCGCCGGTACGGCGGGGGTCGGCGCAGGCGACCACGACCTCGTCGAATGCGGTGTCGACGCGTATCTCGAACCGCCGCAGGCTGCGCCGGAGCGACTTCGTCACCACGAGCCCGTCGAGGGGCAGGATCCCTCGCGGGTCGGGCGACCACCACCCGAGTTGCGAGCGCGCACCGCCCCGCCGGCCGATGCCGGGCGTCGCGAGCGGCATCGGGAACAAGCCCTTGCGGTAGGCGGCGAGGATCGTGCCCGGCTCGAGGTCGGCGCCGACGATCACGAGGTCGCCGTCGGCCGTCGACGGGTCCGGGAACGCCCACACGTTCGGCGGCGGCTCAATCGGCCACCCGGCCGCGACGTCGGTGCCCGCCGGCGTTGTCACGGGCTCATTCTGGGTCGCGCCTCGTGTGCTTTTGTGCAGAACGTGGGCTGTGAGACCAGTTTCTGCACAAAAGCGGCCGGGCGGGGCCGGGCGGGGGGCGGGGCGGGGGCGGGGGCGGCCGCAGCAGACCCGGGTCAGGCGCCGATGGCGGTGCCGGCGAGCCAGCGCTCGTGCAGGCGGGCGTACTCGCCGCCGGCAACGACCAGCTCGTCGTGGGTGCCCGACTGCACGAGGACGCCGCCCTCCATCACCAGGACGAGGTCGGCGCGCTCGGCGGTGGAGAGGCGGTGCGCGATCGCGATCGTCGTGCGACCCTGCGTAAGCGACTCGACGGCGCGGCTGAGGCGCACCTCGGTGGCCGGGTCGACGGCGGACGTCGCCTCGTCGAGGATCAGGCAGGTCGGGTTGGCGATGTAGGCGCGGGCGAGCGACACGAGCTGGCGCTCCCCGACCGAGAGCTGATCGCCCCGCTCGCCGACCGCGGTCGCCAACCCGTCCGGCATCCCCGCGAGCCACGACTCGAGCCCGAGCTCGCGGAACGACTCGAGCAGCTCGTCGTCGGTCGCGCCCGGCCGGCCGTAGCGCACGTTGTCGCCGATCGTCGTGTCGAACAGGAACCCCTCCTGCGGCACCATGACCAGGCTCCGCCGCAGCGACGAAGGCGCGACCTCCCTGAGGTCGATGCCCGACACGAGGATGCGGCCCTCGGTCGGGTCGGCCAACCGCGCGAGCAGCTTCGCGAGCGTGGTCTTGCCCGAACCCGTCGCGCCGACGAGGGCGACGGTCGACCCGGCAGCGATCTCGAACGACACGTCGTGAAGGACCGCGTCGCGCGTGCCGGAGTACGCGAACGACACGTGGTCGACGACGATGGCCGGCGCGCCCGAAGGCAGCACGACGCCGGGCGTCGGGTCGGGCAGGTCGATCGGCGTGTCGAGCAGGTCGAGCACGCGCCGCCACCCGGCAACGGCCGTCTGCGTCTGGTCGACGATGTCGGTGAACTGCGCGACGGGCTGGAGGAACAGGTTCACGAGGAAGACGAACGCCACCAGCTCGCCGGCCGTCAGGCCGCGCGCCGGGCCCATGGCGACGCCGGCGGCAAGGACCGCGGCCACCGTGAAGACCGAGAACAGCTCGCCAGACGGGAACAGCAGCGCGCTCATCTTCCCGGCGCTAACGAGGGCGTCGCGATGGCCGTCGATGGCCGCGCCCGCTCGCCGCCGGGTCGCCTCCTCGGCGTGGTACGCCCGGATGACCGGGGCGCCCATGACGGTCTCGGACACCGCGGTCAACAGCGTCGCCATGCGCTCGCGCACGACGCCGTAGCGCTGCGTCATCTTGTTCTGCACGGCCCGCAGCACCCAGATCATCGGGAGCACGACGACCACCGCGACGAGCGTGAGCCGCGCGTCGTACACGGTCATGATCGCCAGCACGGTGAGCACGATCGACGTGTTCACGAGCCACGACATGCCGCCCCAGCCGAGGAACTGGCTGAGTTGCTCGACGTCGCTCGTGACTCGCGCGACGAGCGCGCCGCGCCGTTCTTCGGTCTGCGTCGAGAGCGACAACCGGTGGATGTGCCGGAAGGCGCGCGTGCGCAGCGACTGCAACGCGTCTTCACCCGCGGAGACCAGCCGGCGGCGCGTCAACCAGCTCGCCACCGCCGTCGACCCGACCAGCAGCGCACCGATCACCGACAGGAACGCGAGCGTGCCCGGCTGCATCTTGCCGTCGACCAGACCGCGGTCGAGCATCTGCTGGATCAGCACCGGCATGATCGACTGACCACCGGCACCCGCCAGCGCGAGCAGCAGCGTGACGACCGCGCCCCGCCGCAGCTCGGGGGACGCCGCCCACCCTCTGCGGAGCACGTCCATGGTCGAACCGCGGGCGGCCGTCACTGGTACACCGTCCACTTCGACCCCGGGGCACGAGTCTCGGTTTTCCGCTCTTGGCTTCGCCGGGCCGATCGGGCCTCGCTCGCCTTCGGTGCGCTGACGCGCCCTCTCGGCTCGCTCACGCTGCCTCCCCGCGCTCGCGCTCGTAGGCCTCGACGAGTTGCGCGTACCCGGGCACCGTCCGGCGAAGCTCGGCGTCGGTGCCGGCCGCCACGAGCCGACCGCCGGCGAGGAACAGCACGACGTCGGCGAGCGCGATGGTCGACGGCCTGTGGGCGACGACGAGCGTCGTCGTCGAGCGGAACTCCTGGGCCAGCCCGGCGAGGATGTCGGCCTCGGTCGCGGGGTCGACGGCGGACGTCGC
>DASVEG010000202.1:0-58342 GCA_036380695.1 Acidimicrobiales bacterium | reverse complement strand
GGCGGCGACGACATCGATCTCGACGAAGAGCTCGGGTTGTGGGAGCAGCGCGACCTCCTCCTGGCCCGGTTGCTCGAGTGCAAGACGTTCAAGGACGCGGCGGTCGCGCTGCAGACGCTGACCGCCGCGGCCGAGCGATCGTTCCCGCGCCGCGCCGGCATCGAAGACCGCTTCGCCGACCTCACGCCCGACCTCCTCGACGGCGTGACGCCCGAGCGGCTCCGCAAGGCGTTCCTCAAGGCCGTCGCCCCGAAGCCCGTGCCCCG
Organism: Acidimicrobiales bacterium; assembly: GCA_036380695.1. Classification (GTDB taxonomy): domain Bacteria; phylum Actinomycetota; class Acidimicrobiia; order Acidimicrobiales; family CADCTF01; genus DASVEG01. The sequence goes on along the minus strand of DASVEG010000202.1, from coordinate 58,076 downwards.
CGTCGACCTCGACCACGTCGGCATCCGGTTGAGCGTTCGCGACGCCATGGACGAGGTCGCCGACGAGCTGCAACGCGCCGGCCGCCTCACCTTCCGCGAGCTGACGGCGTCGCTGGTCGACCAGCTCGAGGTCATCGTGCGATTCCTCGCCATCCTCGAGCTGTTCAAGCAGGGCATCGTCGACCTCGACCAGGCCGAGCGCTGCGGCGACATCGCCATCGCCTGGCGCGGCGGCGAGCACGCGTCCTTCGACGCCGAGCTCGTCGACGCCTACGAAGGCTGAGGCCGCATACCAGCCATGGCCGACGACGTCGAGCGCGCCATCGAAGCGATCCTCATGGTCGCCGACGAGCCCATCCCGACCGACCTCCTCGCGCAGGTACTGGAGGCGCCGGCGACGCGGGTCGACGCGATCTGCACCGAGCTGCAGCTGCGCTACCAGACCGACGACCGCGGGTTCCAGCTCGTGCGCGTCGCGGGCGGCTACCGCTACCAGAGCCACCCCGACCTCGCGCCCTACGTCGAGCGGTTCGTGCTCGAAGGCCAGTCCGCCCGCTTGTCGGCGGCGGCACTGGAGACGCTCGCCATCGTCGCCTACAAGCAGCCGGTGAGCCGCGCGCAGATGTCGGCGATCCGCGGCGTGAACGTCGACGGCGTCGTCCGCACGCTCCAGCAGCGCGGCTACATCGCCGAGGTCGGGCGCGACCCCGGTCCTGGCCAGGCGGTGCTCTACGGCACCACGCCGCTCTTCCTCGAGCGGCTCGGCCTCGACTCGGTGCACGATCTGCCGCCCCTCGGCGACTTCGTCCCCGGCGCGGAGATCATGGAGGCGCTCGAGCACTCGCTGCGCGCCGAGCCGGTCGACCCGGCAGACGCCGGCACCGCAGCCGCTCCCGAAGGCGAGTCGACCCCCGCCGAGTGAGCGAACCCGAGAAGCTGCAGAAGGTGCTCGCCAGGGCGGGCGTCGCCAGCCGACGGGTGTGCGAGGAGCTCATCGCCGAAGGACGGGTGAGGGTCAACGGCGAGCGGGCGAGGATCGGCCACCGCGTCGACCCGTCGACCGACGTCATCGAGATCGACGGCGGGCTCGTCCCCGTGGCCGCGGGCCTCGTCCACTACCTCCTCAACAAGCCCGCCGGCGTGATCACCACCGCCGACGACCCGCAAGGCCGGCCGACGGTCGTCGAGATCGTGCCGTCGGAGCCGCGCGTGTTCCCCGTCGGCCGTCTCGACGCCGATACCGAGGGGCTGCTGGTGCTGACCAACGACGGCGAGCTCACCCACCGGCTGACCCACCCGAGCTTCGGCGTCGAGAAGGAGTACGTCGCCGAGGTCGAGGGCAGGCCCAGCGACGCCGCGATCCGCGTCCTGCGCGAGGGCGTCGAGCTCGACGACGGGCGGACCTCGCAAGCGAAGGTGGCCCGGCTCGACGCGAGCGTGCTCCGCATCACGATCCACGAGGGCCGCAACCGCCAGGTGCGGCGGATGTGCGAGGCCGTCGGCCACCCGGTCGCACGGCTGGTGCGCACCCGCATCGGCCCCATCGCGGACCGCCGCCTCCGCCCTGGCGAGTGGCGTGTCCTCGAGCCAGAGGAGGTGCGAGCCCTCGCTGGTGCCGCGCAGCGGCGCAACTAACCTCCACCGGATGCCGGTGCGCGGACTGCGGGGAGCGACGACGGTCGACGCCGACACCGCGGAGCAGGTCACCGAGCGAACACAGGCGTTGCTCGTGCGCATGCTCGAGCGGAACGCAGTCGACAAGGAAGACGTCATCAGCGTGCTGTTCACCGCGACCGACGACATCCACTCCGTCTTCCCTGCGACCGCGGCGCGCGACATCGGCTTTGGCGACGTCCCGCTCATCTGCGCGCGCGAGCTCGACATCGTGAACGGCGCGCCGCGATGCATCCGGGTGCTCATGCACATCTCGACCGACAAGGCGCGCAGCGAGCTGCATCACATCTACCTCGAAGGCGCGAAGGGTCTGCGCGACGACCTCCCGGAGTAGGTGATGGGGGAGTCGGGGACACGCGCGGCGATCGTCGGCACGGGGCTCATCGGCGGGTCGATCGGCCTGGCGTTGCGGCGGCTCGGATGGCACGTCACCGGCCGCGACCACGACCGGGCGCGGGCAGAGCGCGCGGTCGAGCTGGGCGCGCTGGACACCATCGGCAGCGACGCCGACGCCGACGTCGTGTTCGTGGCCACGCCGGTGAGCGCGGTGGCCGCCGAAGCGCGCCAGCTCGTGAAGGCGGGCCGCACTGTCGTCACCGACGTCGGGAGCGTGAAGGCCCCGATCGTCGCGGCCGTCGACCACCCGCGATTCGTGGGCGGTCATCCGATGGCCGGCTCGGAACAGGAGGGCGTCGACGGCGCGGACGCCGACCTCTTCGCGGGCGCGGTCTGGGTGCTGACGCCGTCGGAGACGACCGACCCTTCCGCGTACGCGCGGCTGCAGGACGTCGTGACGTCGATGGGAGCTTCGGTGGTTGCCATCCCGCCGGAGCGCCACGACGCGCTCGTCGCGGTCGTGAGCCACGTGCCCCACCTCACCGCCGCCGCGTTGATGACGATCGCCTCGGCCCGCTCGGAGGAACACGCGACGCTGCTCCGCCTCGCGGCGGGCGGGTTCCGCGACATGACCCGCATCGCCGCCGGTCACCCAGGCATCTGGCCGGACATCTGCGCGGAGAACCGCGACGCGATCGTGACCGCGCTCGACGAGCTGCTCGGCACGCTGACCTCGTTGCGGTCGACGGTCGCCGATGCCGACCGGGGCGAGCTCCTCCGCCTCCTGGAGGCGGCGCGCACGGCGCGCATCAACCTGCCGGCGCGAGCCGTGGCGTCGGCCGACGAGATGGTGGAGTTGCGCATCCCGGTGCCCGACCGTCCTGGTGTGCTCGCCGAGGTGACGACCCTCGCGGGCGAGCTCGGCGTGAACATCGCGGACATCGAGATCGCGCACTCGGCCGAAGGCGACCGCGGCGTGTTGCTGCTGCTGGTCGACGTCAAGGAGGCCGACCTGCTCCGAGGCGCGTGCTACGCCCGCGGCTTCCGCCCGTCGGTGCGACCGCTGTGACCGGGGCGGTGCAGGTCGCGCCGATCGACGCGCCGTTCGACCTCGTCGTCGACGTGCCGGGCTCGAAGAGCCTGACGAACCGGGCGCTGTTGCTCGCCGCGCTCGCGGACGGCACCTCCGAGGTGCAGAACGTCCTTCGCGCCGACGACGCGGACGCCATGATCGGCGCGCTGCGCGGGCTCGGCGTCTCCATCGACGTCGACGGCACCACGGCGCGGGTCGACGGCGTGGGCGGTCGCTTCGACCCGCCCGCGGGGGCGCGTGTCGACGCGAGGTCCTCCGGCACGACCGCCCGGTTCCTGCTGCCCGTGCTCGCGGTGGCGTCGTCGCGGCCCGTCGTGCTCGACGGCAGCGAGCAGCTTCGGCGCCGGCCGATGGGCGACCTGGTGGAGGCCGTGCGCGCGATCGGCGGCACGATAGAGGGTGGCCCGACGCTGCCGGTCACGGTGTCGCCCGGCGCCCGCGGTCGAGGCGTGCTCCACATGCCGGGCAACGTGACCAGCCAGTTCCTCTCGGCGCTGATGATGGCTGCACCGCTGCGCGGCGGCCTCACGATCGAGTCGAGCACCGAGATCGTCGGCCGGACGTTCGTCGAGATGACCGCGATGGCCATGTGGGCGTTCGGTGGGAGCGCTCACGTCGATCCGAGGCGTGTCGTCGTCGAGCCCGGGCGTTACCGATCGCGCGGGTACTTCGTCGAGCCCGACGCGTCCGCGGCGGCGTACTTCTTCGCCGCGGCCGCGATCACCGGCAGCAAGGCGACGGTGAACGGGCTCGCGCCGGAGAGCCTGCAGGGCGACATCGAGTTCCTCGGCGTGCTCGCCCGCATGGGGGCCGACGTGCGCTGGCGGGCCGACCGGCTCGCGGTCGGCGTGCGTGGCACCGGCGCGCTCCACGGCGTCGACCAGAACTTCTCGCGCATGCCGGATCAGGCGCTCACCGCCGCGGCCATCGCCCCGTTTGCCGACAGCCCGACGCGCATCAGGGGGGTCGGGTTCATACGAGGCCACGAGAGCGACCGCATCGCCGCCGCGACCACGGAGCTGCGGCGCCTCGGGGTGACGGTCGACGAGCACGACGACGGATGGACGATCCATCCGTCGGCGCCGACCGGCGGCCTGGTGGAGACGTACGACGATCACCGAATGGCGATGGCGTTCGCGCTGGTCGGCCTGCGAGTGCCCGGCGTCGAGATCGCGGACGCTTCGTGCGTCGGCAAGACGTTTCCGGGTTTCTGGGAGACGCTGAGTAGGTTGCGGCCCGGATGACGCCCAAGGTGATCGCGATCGACGGCCCTGCGGGGTCCGGCAAGTCGACGGTGGCGCGCGCCATCGCCGCGAGGCTCGGGCTCGACTACCTCGACACCGGCGCCATGTACCGCTCGGTCACCCTCGCGGTGCTCGACCGAGACGTCGACCCCTCGGACGGCGACGCGATCGCGGCCATGGTCGGCGAGCTCGCGATCGAGGTCGGCGAGCGCGTCACCATCGACGGGGCGGACGCCACGTCCGCGATCCGCGGGCCCGAGGTGAGCGCGCTCGTCAGCGTGGTAGCCGCCCACCCGGAGGTGCGCGCCAACCTCGTGGCACGCCAGCGGCGGTGGGTCGAGGCGCGCGGCGGTGGCGTCGTCGAAGGCCGCGACATCGGCACCGTCGTATTCCCGGACGCCGAGGTGAAGGTGTACCTGACCGCCTCGGAGGCCGAGCGGGTGAGGCGGCGCGAAGCCGAGGCGGGCGCAGACGTCGCCCGCGAGGTAGTGCGGCGCGACGAGATCGACTCGTCGCGTCGCGTGTCGCCTCTCCTCGCCGCCGACGACGCGCTCGTCATCGACACGACGGGCCGGGCCATCGAGGAGATCGTCGAGGAGGTGCTTTCGAAGCTGTGAGCAACCTCGTGTCGCGCATCCGCCCCGATCTCGTCTTCTACACCGTCGTACGCGGGATCGTCGTCGCCTTCTGCCGGGTGTTCTGGCGCGTCACCGTCGAAGGGCGGGAGCACGTGCCCGCGACCGGCGCCTTCATCCTCAGCGCGGTGCACCGATCGAACGTCGACACACCGCTGGTCGCAGCCGTAACCCGGCGCCGGCTCCGCTACATGGGCAAGAAGGAGATGTGGAAGATCCGCCAGATCGGGTGGTTCTTCACCGCCATGGGCGGCTTCCCCGTCAACCGCGGCACCGCTGACCGCGAGGCGTTGCGGCGATGCGCGGACGTGCTGCGCGGCGGCGAGCCCCTCGTCCTGTTCCCCGAGGGCACCCGGAGGTCGGGCCCCGTGGTGGAAGACCTGTTCGACGGCGCCGCGTACCTCGCGACGAAGGTCGGCGTGCCGATCCTGCCGGTCGGCATCGGTGGCTCCGAGAACGCGATGCCGAAGGGCGCGAAGTTCCTGCGCCCGGTGAAGGTCCATCTCGTCGTCGGCCCGGCGCTGCACCCCCAGTCGCCGGAGTCGAGCGGGGCCTCCCGCCGCGCGGTCCGCGAGCTGACCGAGCAGTTGCGCGTCGAGCTGCAGCGCCTGTTCGACGCCGCGGAGAAGCGCACCACATAGCCCCCATCTGGGGGTGCCGCAGCGCGCATCGGGCCGTCATCGTTGGGTCGGAGAGCAACCCCTTCCCCAACGAAACGGAGTGACATGAGACGACTGTTCGCAGCGACGCTCGTAGCCGTCAGCGTCGCCGCAGCGGCGCCGGCAACCGCGGGCAACGACCTCAACGGCAACGGCGCCCCGAGTGGCAGCCACTACACGCTGAACATCATCGGCGTCCCGAAGAACAAGACCGTCCCGACGATGACCGGCAACAACGGCCACCGCATCTTCGTGCCGCTGAGCGGGTCGTCGAAGATCCTCCTCAGCGAAGGCGCGTTCTCGGTGCTCGACGCCAACGGCACCGACGGCACCGCCTCGTTCCAGCTACCCAAGCCCGCCGAGTTCGTACAGGACGCCACCACCTCGACGTCCGACTACTCGGTCTTCGCTCGGGCGCTCGGCAAGCCGGGCGGCGAGGCCGTCGTCACGACGTGCGGCTACGACAAGGTCACCGGCGAGCGGGTGTGCGACACGTTGAACTCGCTGACGCTCCGGCGGTCGACGGGCAAGTCGTCGTTCACGAACGTGACCCGCGAGCTGCTCTACATCTACGCCGACCTCACCGACGACGGCGTCGACAACCCGCAGCTGTATCCGCTCTTCAGCGACGCGCTGCGTGACTACTTCTGGCAGTACGACAACACCGGCCTGAAGCTCGCGCAGCTGCGGTTCTACCCGTGCGACACGACCGTCGACGCCACCGGAGAAGTCAGCTCCGAGTGCTGAGTCCCGTGCTCGTCGGCCCCACCAACTGACGAGTCGGACCATTTGCGTCGATGTGCGAAGAGGGGGGCGGCTCCGGCCGCCCCCCTCTTCCGCGTCGGGCTAAGAAAGCCGGTGCCGTTGCCGAACGAAGTGCCAGATGGACAGGCGGGGTCGGCAAGCTGCAGCACCGCGGCAGCGGATGGTGCCGGTGCGGAGTGAGTGGGTCATCTGCATCGGCATGTCGTTGGCCGGCTGGGCCGCGTTCTCGTTCGCGGCCAGACGCCCGTTCGACGACTCCTACACCGACCTGCTCGACCAGTTGTTGAGCTCGGTGGCGGCCGCGGTCGGCGCCATCGCCGCTGGGCTGTTCCTCGTCGAGTGGCGGGTGCGGCGCCATGCACGCGACCTCTGGCTGGCCGCGGGTTTCGGCTTGTTCGCCGTCGTCCGCGTCGGTGTCGGGCGGGTCGCGGTGCCGCTCCTCGAACAGGGGACGGACGGCTCGCGCGCCGTGGCCTCCGCCGCGTCGGCCATGTCTCTCGTGCTGCTCGCGATCGCGCTCACCAGCCGGGGCCACGGCGCCCACGCTCGGCGCAGGCTCCTGAGCGTCGGTGCCGCGACCGTCGCGCTCGCCGCGGTCCTCGCGACCACGCCCGACCTCGCAGGCGTCGAGCACGGCGCGGGGGAGGCGGCGGTGCACGCGTCGATAGGGCTGGCGTGGCTCGCGCTGGCCGTGATCGCGGCACGCCGGCGCGCCGCCGATGCCGACGCACCAGGGCTCGCCGCGGTGGCCGCCGGTCTCGTCGGCCTGGCCGAGGGGCGCCTCGCACTGCTGATCGGCGGGCACGACGCGACGTGGGCCATCGCCGCCTCGTACTTCCGCGTCGCGGGGCTGCTGGTGGTGCTCGTGGGCGCCGTCCGCCAGGTCGAGCTCGGGTACCGCCACCACCGCGACCGTCTCGTCGAGTCGCTCGCTCGAGAGGCGAGGAGCGCCGAGCGCACGCACGACCTGCAAGCCGCGTTGTTCGCGGTCGAGGCTGCGGTCCACACGTTGAACCAACACGGTGACGCGCTCGACCCGACCGCGCTGCAGATGTCGACCGCGGTCCTCCGGCAGGAGGTCGCGAGGATCCGCAGCGTCGTGCGCGGCGACGAACCCGTGCAGCGCTTCGACGTGCTCTCGTCGATCGAGCCGGTCGTCGCCATCGCCCGCTCCACCGGCACGGTCATCGACCTTCGGGCCGGCACAGGCGTCGTCGCGTTCGGCCGGCCGGCAGAGGTGGCGGAAGCGGTCCGCAACCTGCTCGACAACGCGCGCACCCACGCCCCCGGCGCGCAGGTGTCGGTCACCGTCGGGATCGCCGGCGGCCAGGTGTGCATCGCAGTCGAGGACGACGGCCCGGGTCTTCCCCGTGGCGCAGAGGGCACGATCCTGCTGCGAGGGGTGCGGGCGTCGCGAGCGAACGGGCGCGGGCTCGGCCTCAGCTCGGCGTCGCGACGGCTCACGGCGCAAGGCGGCTCGCTCCGGGCCGAGCAACGGGCGGCCGGTTCCGGCTCGCGATTCGTCGTGACCGTGCCGGCCGCGGCCGCGGACGTCGCGTCGTGAGGATCGCCGTCGTCGAGGACCACCGGTTCGTCGCCGACCTCCTCGCGGGGGAGCTGCGGTCGATGGGACACGACGCGTCGGCGGTCGGGCCGGAGGGCGTCGATGGGGTTCTGGCCGACCCGCCCGACCTGGTCGTCCTCGACCTGCAACTCGCGGGCCTCGACGGCACCGAGCTGGTTGCCCCGCTCGTGCGGCGCGGCGCGAGCGTGATCGTCCTGTCGGGCACGCCGGACGTCACCGCACGCGCTCGTTGTGTCGAGGCCGGTGCGCTCGCCGTGCTCGACAAGGCGTCGGGCCTCGACCGCGTCGTCGAGGCGCTGCGGCGCGCGGTGGCCGGCGAGACCCCGCAGTCACCCGCAGAGCGAGCGACGATCCTCGACAGCGCGCGGGAGGCGCGACGGGGCCGCAGCGAGGCCCTCAAGCCCTTCGCCGAGCTCACCGCGCGGGAGCAGCAGGTGCTGGCCGCGCTCGTCGCCGGGCTCGCCGTGGCCGACGTGGCGCGCGAGCTCTACCTGTCGGTGGAGACGGTCCGGTCGTACGTGAAGTCGTTGCTGCGCAAGCTGGGCGTGGGCTCGCAGCTCGCCGCCGTCGCGCTCGCCAACGACGCCGGCTGGGTGCCGGCCACGCGGCGCGACATGGCCACCGGCTAAGGCTGGCCAGGGCCGGTCAGGCGCGCTAGAGCAGCTTGGCGCTGGCGAAGACCTGCCGCACCAGGGGCTCGAAGTGCTCGAGCGGCTCGGTGTCGTAGTCGGGGTCGAACGACGTCTGGTCCCAGTCGTCGGCGAACCTGCCGGCCAGCTCGAACGTCTCCGGGTCGAGCGACTCGCGATGCTTCTCGCGGGCATCGGGATCGCCCCCGAAGTGGTGGTAGTAGTGCTTGCCCTGGAAGTCCTGGTGCACGCGGATCATGTCGTAGACCGCGGGCCGCACGTACGGCTTGAGGATCTCGGCCGCGATCGCCGGGTGGTTCGGCACCGAGATCGCCTTGCCGATGTCGTGGCACAGGCTGGCGACGACCACTTCGGGGTCGGCTCGGTCGCGCTCCGCCCTCGTCGCCGTCTGCAGGCAGTGCACGAGCTGGTTGGTCGAGAACCCGTCGGTGATGTCCTCGAGCGAGCGGAGGAGGCCGAGGACCTTCTCCGCGACGCGCGGCTGGTTCTTCATCGTCTCGGTGCCGATGACCGCCCATTGCTCGGCCGTCGACTCGTCCATGCGCGTGAACGTGCTCGTCATGCCGGCAAGTCTACGGCCGCGTGCCCCCGACGACGACTCGCGTTCTACGCGACACCAACCGCGAGTACCGCGGCTGAAACGCGCAAGTCCGCGGGAAACCGCCCGCGGCGCAAGACTTGCGCGTCTGAACCGCGGTACTCGCGGTTGTTGTTACACAGACGCGGGCGAGAGCGTGGTCAACACGTGGGATGCGTCGACGGCGCGGTCGTCGGCGAGCGCGCCGGCGGGCGGGGGCGTGGCCCCGAACGCGAGGAACAACGCGGTGAGCGCGGCGTCGAGCAGCTTGCGCAGCTCGGGCGGGGGAGGGAAGTACTCCTCCTCCTCGGTGATCGTCACGAGCTCGACGCCGTCGACGGGCGCGAGGCGCGCGATCACCGCCTCGACGAGCTCTTCGGGGGCGCTCGCGCCTGCGGTCACCCCCACGATGCCGGACAGGTCGGCCGGCACCTCGTCGGCGCTGTTCACCCGCACGACGCGTGGGCACCCGTTGGCGACCGCGACCTTCGTCAGCGCGACGGTGTTCGACGAGTTCGCCGACCCGATCACGATCACCGCGTCGGCCTTGCCCGCGATCGCGGAGAGCGCGTCCTGGCGGTTGGTCGTGGCGAAGCACAAGTCGCTGCGCCCCGGCAGCCACAGGTCGGGGAAGCGAGCGACGGCGGCATCGGCGACGCCTCGCCAGTCGTGCTGGCTCAACGTGGTCTGGGCCAGCAACGCCACCGGTGCCGACGCGTCGAGATCGAGACCGGCGACGTCGTCCTCGTGCTCGACGAGGCGGACCGCAGACGGCGCGACGGCCATGGTCCCGACCGCCTCGTCGTGGCCCTCGTGGCCGACATAGATGACGGTGTAGCCCTTGCCCGCCCTCACCTTCACCTCGTGGTGCACCTTGGTGACGAGCGGGCACACCGCGTTGACGACGACGCCGCCGTTCTCCCGGGCGCGGGCGACGACGTCGGGGGCGGTGCCATGGGCGCTCAACATCAACGGCGCGCCCGCCGGGACCGTCGTGACGTCGTCGACGAACACCACGCCGAGCGCTCGGAAGCGGTCGACCACGAGTTGGTTGTGGACGATCTCGTGGTAGCAGTACACGGGCGGCTCGAACACGCGAACCATCCACGACAGCGCCTTGATCGCCATCTCCACGCCGGCGCAGAACCCCCGCGGCGCGGCGAGCAGGACGCGGTCGACGGGCACCCCACCAGACTACGGACCGTGGCGCCCAAACCGGGACTCGACCGCCGTCTCGTAGACTGATCGCATGTCACTGCCTCGGGTGGTGGCCGTCGATCCCGAATCGCCGGCCGCCCGGGCCGGTGTGCTGCCCGGCGACGAGATCGTCGCCATGAACGGGCAGACCCCCCGCGACGTCATCCAGTACCGCCTGCTCGCCGACGAGCCCGACCTCGAGCTCGTCGTCACGCGCGGCGGTCTCGAGCTTGCGCTCGCGCTCGAGAAGGACGCGGGCGCACCCGTCGGCATCGAGGTGAGCTCGGCGGTCTTCGACCGCATCCGCACCTGCGACAACCACTGCGAGTTCTGCTTCATCTACCAACTCCCGCCCGGCATGCGGAAGAGCCTCTACCTGAAGGACGACGACTACCGCCTCTCGTTCCTGTACGGGAACTTCACGACGCTGACCCGGTTCACCGAGGCGGACCTGGAGCGGGTGGTGACGGAGCGGCTGTCGCCGTTGTTCGTCAGCATCCACGCGACCGACCCCGACGTTCGCACGCGCATGTTGCGCAACCGCAGGGGGGCGACGTCGCTCCGGTGGCTCCGCGCTTTGCTCGACCACGGCATCGAGGTCCACGGCCAGGTCGTGGTGTGTCCTGGCGTCAACGACGGCGCGGTGCTGGAGGACACGCTCTGCGGCGTGCTCGACGAGTACCCCGCCCTCGCCACGGTGTGCGTCGTGCCGCTGGGCGTGAGCCGCCACTCGAACGAACCCGCCATGCGGCCGCACACGGTCGACGAGGCCGCAACCGTCGTGAGGACCGTCGAGCGGTGGCAGTCGACGTATCTGACCGCGCTAGGGCGACGGATGGTGTTCGCCGCCGACGAGTACTACCTGATGGCGAACTTGCCGTTCCCCGCGCCCGAGGCCTACGAGGGCTTCCCCCAGCACGAGAACGGCATCGGGATCGCCCGTACGTTCGAGGCCGAGTTCGCGGGCGCGACCGACGCGACCACGGGGGTGCGCGCCGGGTTCTTCGCGTGGGTCGAGGGCGCGCCAGCCGAGGGCTACCGCGCCGAGCGCGCCCCGCAGGCTGCGGGCACGGTGGCCCTGTTGCCGCGACGCAAGGCGCCGGTCGGCATCCTCACCGGTGCGTACGGCGCCCGCGTGCTCCGCCCGCTCGTGGAGTCGCTCGGACGCGACGACGTGCGCGTCGTCGAGATCGACAACACGTTCTTCGGAGGCAACATCGGCGTCGCCGGCCTGCTCGTCGGGGAAGACCTGCGGCGGGTCCTGGCCGCGCAGCCAGAGGGGCACCGTTACCTCTTGCCGGACGTCTGCCTCTCCAACGGCGTGTTCCTCGACGGCACGTCGCCGGCCGACCTGCCGCGGCCCGTGGAGATCGTGAAGACCGACGGGCACGCGCTGCGGGAGGCATTGGCGGCATGACCGAACCCAAGGCGACCGTCGCGATCGTCGGCCGCCCGAACGTCGGCAAGTCGGCGCTCGTGAACCGCATCATCGGCCGCCGCGAGGCGATCGTCGAAGAGAAGCCGGGCGTGACCCGCGACCGCAAGACCGTCGAGGCGGAGTGGTCGGGCCGCGAGTTCACCGTCGTCGACACCGGTGGCTGGTTACCCGGCGACGATCGCACGCTCGAGGGCAAGGTCAGCAAGCAGTCCGAGAAGGCGATGCAGGAGGCCGACCTCATCCTGTTCGTCGTCGACGCGACCGTCGGCGTGACGGAGGAGGACGACCGCGTCGCCGACGTCCTCCGCCGCCTCCGCCGACCCGTCCTCGTCGTCGCCAACAAGGTCGACTCCGACAAGCGCGAGTCCGACGTGTGGGAGTTCGCCGGCCTCGGCCTCGGCGACCCGTGGCCCATCAGCGCGCTGCACGGCCGCGGCACGGGCGACCTACTCGACGAAGTGGTCGTCCGCCTCCCCGAGCCGCCCGCGGCCGAAGACGACGGCGCGTTCGACGCCAGCGAGCTCGACGGCATCGACGGCGCGGTTTCCGGCGATACGGACGACGGCGACGAGGTCGACGCCGCCATCGCGATCGTCGGGCGACCGAACGTCGGGAAGTCGACGTTGTTCAACCGGCTCATCGGCGACGAGCGCTCCGTCGTCCACGACATGCCGGGCACGACGCGCGACTCCGTCGACACGGTCGTCGAGACGCCAGAGGGGCGCATCCGTTTCGTCGACACCGCGGGCATGCGACGGAAGAGCCGGGTCGACGAGGCGACGGAGTACTACTCCCTCGTGCGCGCGTTGCAGGCGATCGACCGCGCCGACGCGTCGCTCCTCGTGATCGACGCGACCGAGGGCGTCACGCACCAGGACCAGCGCCTCGCCGAGCGGGTCGACGCCGCGGGCAGCCCGGTCGTCATCGTCCTCAACAAGTGGGACCTGCTCGACGACGCCGAGCACCGCGCCCAGGTCGTCGCCGACGTGGCCGACCGACTCGGGTTTCTCTCCTACGCGCCCGTGCTCAAGGTCTCGGCGCGGTCCGGCCTCGGCGTGCACAAGCTGCTCCCCGCGATCGGCAACTCCATCTCCGCGTACCGCAGGCGTGTGCCGACCCGCGACCTCAACAAGGTCATCGCGCAAGCGCAGGCCGCCCACCCCGCGCCGAACGCCAAAGTGCTGTACGCGACGCAGGGCGCGACCGACCCGCCGACGTTCACCCTCTTCGCGACGCGTACGCTGCCCGCGCCGTACCTCCGGTACCTCGAACGGAAGATCCGCGAGCACTTCGGCTTCGGGCCGACGCCGCTCAAGTTCCGCGTGCGGAGGCGTTCCACATGACCCAGCTAGCGTCGACGACTCCAGATGGTTGAGAGCCCGCTCCTTCTCGCCGTCGGCACCGCCTGCGCGATCGCGGCCTTCATCTGGCTGCGGTCGTCGTTCCGCCTCGAGCGCAGTTGGCGTCGCGTCGAGCGCCTCGTCGGCGAGTCGGGCCGCGGGCACGAAGCCGCGGGGCTCGCCTTCTTCGCGTTCCGCAAGGAGCTGCACACGGGGCTGCTGTACCTGATCCTCGCCGGCGCGCTGGCGTTCGGGTCGCTCCGCAAACGCCCCGCGTTCGACATCCCGATGCTGTTGTTGCTCGTGCCGGTGATGGGCACGGTCATCTACGGCCGCCGGTTCCTTCGGCAAGCCGAACAGGTGGAGGCCCGGACGCTGCTGGAGCGGAGGGCAGAGGAGGTCATCGAGCAGGAAGCGACCGCTCCCCGTGCGTGGGCCGCACGCCTCGCGCCCGTCGAGTTGCCGCCCATCGAGGGCTTCGAGGTCGGCCACGTCTACGAGCCGGGCAGCGGCCTCATGGCCGGCGACTTCTACGACCTCTACCAGACGCACCCCACTCGCCTCGCGGCGGTGATCGGGGACGTGAGCGGGCACGGCATCGAACCGTCGATCACCGCGTTCCAGGTGAAGTACCTCCTGCGCGTCTTCCTCGGCGAGTACCGCGACCCCGCGCAGGCACTGGAGAAGCTCAACGCGGTGCTCTCGCGCCACGGGGGGAGCGAGGAGTTCGCGTCGTTGTGCGTCGCGCTGTTCGACCTCGCCGCGGGCACCGTCCGCGTCGCGTCGGCGGGGCACCCGCCCGCGTTGATGTGGCACGACGGCGAGATCAAGTTCCTGCGCGCCACGGGCCCGCTCCTGACGCTCGACCCCAACGGCACGTACACGAGCCGCGAAGTCGAGCTGCTCCCCGGCGACGTGCTCCTCCTCTACACCGACGGCCTCATCGAGGCCCGCTCGGGCGACCAGCTCTTCGGCGACGAGCGCGTCGCGCAGATCTTCCGTCGCGACCCCGGCCAGCAGGCCGAGGTGCTCTGCAAGTCGCTCCTCGAGTCGGCGCGCGACTTCTCGGCATCGCCCCTCGGCGACGACGTCGCGATCCTCGCCATCAGGAGGACCTGAGTGGAGACGCCAGACGAAGCGTTTCGCGCCGCGACCGAGCGCGCCCTGCAGGGCAACCTCGCGAAGGACGCGGGCAAGCTCGAGCGCCAGGGCAAGCTCTTCGTCCGCGACCGCATCGCGTTGCTCGTCGACGAAGGGTCGTTCGTCGAGGACTCGTTGCTCGCCAACGCGACCGCGCCAACCGACGACCTGCCAGCCGACGGCGTCGTCACCGGCATCGGTCGCGTCGACGGCAGGCCCGTGTGCGTGATGGCCAACGACCCGACGGTGAAGGCGGGGTCGTGGGGAGCGCGCACCGTCGAGAAGATCATTCGCCTGACGGAGACGGCGCTGCGCCACGACCTGCCGGTGTTCTGGCTCGTCGACTCCGCCGGCGCCCGCATCACCGATCAGGTGCAGCTGTTCCCTGGGCGTAGGGGAGCGGGCCGGATCTTCTACAACCAGGTGCGGCTCTCGGGGAAGGTGCCGCAGGTGTGCTGCCTCTTCGGCCCGTCGGCCGCTGGCGGTGCGTACATCCCGTCGTTCTGCGACATCGTCGTGATGGTCGAGGGCAACGCGTCGATGTACCTGGGCTCGCCGCGGATGGCCGAGGAGGTCATCGGCGAGAAGGTCACGCTCGAGGAGATGGGCGGCGCGCGAATGCACGCGACCGTCTCCGGGTGCGGCGACAACCTCGCGTCGTCGGACGCCGAGGCCATCGACATCGCGCGCCACTTCTTCTCCTACCTCCCGTCGTCGTGGCGCGAAGACCCGCCCCTCTCGGAAGCCGAGCCGCCCGCAGTCGTGCTCGACGCGAGCGTCGTACCCGCAGACGAGCGCGCCGGGTACGACATGCACCGCGTCGTCGACGGCATCGTCGACGCCGACTCGTTCTTCGAGATCAAGCCGTTGTTCGCGCCCGAGCTCGTCGTCGGCTTCGGTCGGCTCGAGGGCCAGCCGATCGGCGTCGTCGCCAACAACCCTTTGGTGAAGGGCGGCGTGCTGTTCGTCGACTCGGCCGACAAGGCGACGCGCTTCATCAACCTGTGCGATGCGTTCAACGTGCCGCTCGTGTTCCTCGCCGACGTGCCCGGCTTCATGATCGGCACCCAGGTGGAGCGCGAGGGCATCATCCGCCACGGGGCGAAGATGATCACCGCGGTGTCCGAGGCCACCGTTCCCAAGGTGTCGGTGATCGTGCGCAAGGCGTACGGCGCGGGGCTGTACGCGATGAGTGGCCCCGCGTTCGAGCCGGAGGCGACGCTGGCGTTGCCGTCGGCCAAGATCGCGGTGATGGGCCCGGAGCCCGCCGTCAACGCCGTCTTCTACAACCGCATCAACGCCATCGAGGACGCCGGTGAACGCGAGGCCTTCGTGGCCGAGAAACGGGCCGAGTACGAAGCCGACGTCGACCTGTTGCGGCTCGCGTCCGAGCTCGTCATCGACGCCGTCGTACAACCGGAAGACCTGCGGCGCGAGCTCGTGGTCCGCCTGTCGGCCGCGCAGGGCAAGCGCCGCGAGTTCTCCGACCGCAGGCACGGGGTCGCGCCGGTATGAGGGCGAGCGTGCCGGCCGCGCGGGCGGGGGCGTCGCTGCCCGCCGAGGTCCGCATCCGCGAGGTCGGGCCGCGCGATGGGCTGCAGGCGGAGGAACCGCTCGCTGTCGACGACCGCGTCCGCCTCGTCGACGCGCTCTCGGCCTCGGGCTTGCGGGAGATCGAGGCGGTGTCGTTCGTGTCGCCGACGGCGGTTCCGGCGATGGCCGGCGCGGCCGAGGTGATGGCGCGTGTCGCCCGTCGCGACGACGTCTCCTACGTCGCGCTCGTGCCGAACGTGAAGGGCGCCGAGCTCGCGTTGGAGGCGGGCGTCGACGGGCTGAACGTGACCATCAGCGCGTCGCCCGCGTACAACGAGAAGAACGTGCGGCGCACGATCCCCGAGTCGTTGTCGGCCATCGGCGAGATCGTCGCGAGGGCGGGCGGCTTGTGGGTCGACGTCACGGTGTCGTGCGCGTTCGGGTCGCCGTACGAGGGCGACATCCCGCCGCTCGACGTGGCATCGCTCGCGAGGCAGATCCTCGACCGCGGCGCGACGTCGTTGACGTTCGCCGACACGACCGGCATGGCCACGCCTCGGCGGGTCGCCGAGCTCGTGGACGCCGTTGGCACGAACATCCGCCTGCACTTCCACGAGACGCGGGGCACCGGCCTCGTGAACGCGTTCTGCGCGCTGCAGCTCGGCGTCGCCGACTTCGACACGTCGGTGGGCGGGCTGGGCGGGTCGCCGTTCGCCCATGGCGCGGGCGGCAACCTGGCGACGGAGGGACTGGTCGCGATGCTCGACGACCTCGGCGTGCGCACCGGTGTGTCCGTCGACTCGCTGGTGGAAGCGGCGGCGCTCGTGTCGACGCTCGTCGGCCGTCCGGTGCCGTCCGCGGTCGCGCACGCCGGGCCGCGGTCGCGCCTCGCGGGCGCAGGCGCCTCCTAGACAGGGCGAGGAGCCCGCAGCCGTGCCGTGGTGCGAGGACTGCGCCAAGTTCTGGAACCCCACGTCGATGCGCGCCGACGGCACGTGCCCGACGTGCGGCCGGACCATCGCTCCGCCGGCAAAGGCCCCATGGCACTTCAAGCTCCTGATGGTCGCCGTCGCCCTCTATCTCGGCTTCCGCGCGTTCCAAGGCGTCGACTGGGTCATCGACCGGCTCTGACCGTGCCTCCCCATTTCGTTCTGGGTGGATGAGCCCGGTATCTACACGGACTCATCCACCCAGAACGATGGCGAGACGAGATGGGGGGACGGGTCGGGTACGCTCGTCCGTCGGTTCCGGGGTGTGGCCCAGCTTGGTTAGGGCGCCTGACTGGGGGTCAGGAGGTCGGGAGTTCAAATCTCCCCACCCCGACGCATCGCTTCGACGCGGCGGCGGAGGTCGGCGACCTCCTCGTGCAACCGCCTGCGGCTCGTGACGTCGTAGCCGGCGTGCAACGCATCGATCGGCACATCGAACCCCGACCGCATGCGCAGCGCTGCCCTCATGCGCCGCTGGACGCCGATCTCCTCGACGACGACGTCCTCCACTTCGGTGATCGGCACCCGCGTCGTCCGCAGCAGGTTGCGCACGACGACCGTCTCGCCGCGCACCTCGACGCCCAACAGCAAGGCGCGCACCGCGACCGCTGCCGGCACCACCGCGGTCGCCGCAAGCGTCCACCGCTCACCCGGCACCGCGATGGCGAGCACCGGGACGACGAGGCCAGCGGCGGCGAGCGCCAACCGTTCGGAACCGACGCTTGTCATAATCTAATGACTGTCATAGTCTTCTGACATGACGCCGAACGCCGACGAACGAACAGCCGCCGCGGCCGACGAGGAAGTCGAGCGGGTGCGACGTACACGCGACGCGTGGCACGGCGCGTGGGACGAAGAGCTCCCGCTGCGGAAGCTGATGCACCGCCTCCAGGATCCCGACTTCGTGGACGCGATCGCGTCGCCGCCCGAGATGGCGGCGGAGCCCGTGCGAGTGAACCTCGACCTCGCGACCCGGCCGGAGCGGCTCGCCAACCCGCTCGCCGAGCTGCAGGGTCTGGAGTTCATGGCTCGCATGATCGAGCGATCGAAGGTCGAGATCGTGGCTGAATGCCGCAGGCGCGGGCGCTCCTGGGCGCACATCGGGGACGCGCTCGGCGTCGCGCGCCAGTCAGCATGGATGAAGTACGGCGCGTCGGAGGCCGACTGAAGCCGCCCGTGCCGTTACTGGTCGACGTTGAACGCGTCGACCGCGTCGATGCGCGTGCGCAGCTGGCGGGCCTGCTCCTCGGACACCTCGCCGCGCACTGCGGCGTCGTCGACGAGCGGCAGCCACTTGCGGCGGGCGGCCTGCTCGGTATCGGCGTGCATGGCCAGCTCCCATGCCGCCTCCGCGCCGTCCTCACCTACGAGGGAGACGCCCGGCCAACCGTGCTCGGCCACGATCTCGACGAACCGCTTGCTGTTCGAGCGGTCGATGGCAAGCATCTCCGAGAACACCTCGGGTGCATCGTCCCAGGCGAGCAGCGCCAGGGGCACGCCAGGGTTGCCGCGCCGCGCGAGCTCTGCCGCGAACACGGGGTCGGCCTTGGTCAACTCCTCGACCGCGTCGAACGCGGCCCGCCCGCGCTCGACCATCGCGAGCAGCTCCGCGCGGAGCCCGCCCGTCGAGTGACCCCCCAACGTCGACATTCCTCCACCATTCGACCCGGACGGTGCGGACTCCTGTGCGGTCGCCGTCGCTGGGTCACCCGTCCTATCGTCGACCGCGTGACCAAAGGCATCGTCGTCGCCGTCAGCCGGAGCTCGACGCACACGATGGCGAAGCCGAACGTCGACCGCATCACCCTCGTCGCCGACCACGGTGTCGAAGGCGACGCGCACGCGGGCGCGACGGTGAGACACCGGTCGCGCGTCGAGCGCGACCCCACGCAACCGAACCTGCGGCAGGTCCACCTGATCCACGCCGAGCTGCACGACGAGCTCGCCGCCGACGGCTTCGCGATCGCGCCAGGGCAGATGGGCGAGAACGTGACGACACGCGGCATCGCGGTCCTCGGCCTGCCGACGGGCGCGCGTCTCCGGCTCGGCGCCACCGCGGTCGTCGAGGTCACCGGGCTACGGAACCCGTGCGGCCAGCTCGACGGCATCCAGCAGGGACTGAAGGGCGCGGTCCTCGACCGCGACGAGCACGGCGAGCTCGTCCGCAAAGCAGGCGTGATGGCCGTCGTGGTCGCAGGCGGCGACGTCGCCCCTGGCGACCCCGTTGTCGTCGAGCTGCCGCCGCACCCGCACGACCCGCTCCGACCCGTCTGACGGGCGAAGGCGGGCGGCCCTCGCGTCCTGGATGCAGCTGGGGGAACTGCGGCCGGGCTCGGGGGGAACCGTGGAAGGAGGGCCGCCCTCCGCGTGTGCTATCCGGTCGGGACGCGATCGAAACGCCCAGATGGTCAGTCTGGCGTGATGCGCTCGGGGCACTCGGCGTACGGGTCGATCGCCGCGCGCCACGAACGCTGGAGGTTGCCCGCGAACCCCGCGGTCGACTCGTCGGCCGCCAGCCCACTCATGATGCCCGCCATGAGGGCCTCGAGGAAGGGGCGAGCCTCAGCGGGCGACCACGTGATCCCGAGCCGGTCGACGGTGGCGCGATCGAGCGAGTCGATGTTGAACCAGTACTGCACGAGCAACCGCACGCGCTCGGCAGGGGCGTCGCCTCGCCAGAGGAAGACGGGCGACGCACGCGCCGTCCGCTCCCAGTCGTCGAGGTACGCGCCGAACGCGGAGATCACCTCGGGGGGCACGACGAACGGCAGCGACGCCCGGTGATCGCGCACCGCGGCGAGCACGTGCCGCGTGTTCTCCAACCACGCCAGCGCCGCCTCGGACGCGACCGGTCCGATCTCGATGACGACGGGCGTGTCGTGAGGGTCGCTCAGCTCGCCGCCCCCACCGGGACGAACGTGATCCCGGTAGGACGCGAGGAGGGGCAACACGCGCCCCGTCTCGACGTCGCCGTCGATGCTGGGCGCCGCCCGGTCGTCGTCGCCAGGCGCCGTCCAGACGAGCCGCAAATGGCTCCGCGGCGGCACCGCGGTGACCTCGTAGCTCTCGAGCCGCTCGACCAGGTCCACCGCGAAAGTGTGGTCGGATCGCCCTCGCCGCTGGGGGATGCTCCCTAGACTCCCGTCAAGGATGACGACCGGACCCGCGACCGAAGCGCCCGGCGAAGACCGCGTCCTCACCGTGCCGAACCTGATCTCGCTCGGCAGGCTCGCGTGCATCCCGCTGTTCCTGTGGCTGCTCTTCGCGAAGGACGACCGCGCCAGGGCTGCGTACCTGCTCGGCGCGCTCGGCGCGACCGACTGGGTCGACGGATACATCGCCCGCCACTTCCAGCAGGTGTCCTCGCTCGGAAAGGTGCTCGACCCGCTGGCCGACCGGTTGCTGCTCGGGATCGGCATCGTCGCGATCCTGATCGACGGAGCGGTGCCGACGTGGGTCGCGGTGGCGGTGATCGTCCGTGAGATCGTCGTCGCCGGCGCCGCGCTCCTGCTCGCGACGCTCGGCGCAGCGCGCATCGACGTCACGTGGGTGGGCAAGGCGGGGACGTTCTGCAACATGTTCGCCTTCCCGTTCTTCCTCGGCGGCGCGTCCGGCATCACGTGGAACGACACGAGCCAGGCGCTCGGCTGGATCTTCGTGGTCCCCGGCCTGATCCTGAGCTGGTACGCCGCCGCCACCTACATCCCCCTCGCGCAGCAGGCGCTGCGGGACGGGCGTGCGGCGCGGGAGGGGAGCGCGGCGTGAAGGCCGTGATCATGGCCGGCGGCGAGGGCACGCGGCTGCGGCCGCTGACCTCGAACCAGCCGAAGCCGATGATGCCGCTCGCGAACCTCCCGATGATGGAGCACATCGTGCGGCTCCTGAAGGACCACGGGTTCGAGGACGTCGTCGTCACGGTGGCGTTCCTCGCCAACGCCATCCGCACCTACTTCGGCGACGGCTCCGAGTTCGGCGTGCGCATGGTCTACGCGACGGAGGAGACGCCGCTCGGGACGGCCGGGTCCGTCCGCAACGCCATGGACGAGCTGCGCGACGAGCGCTTCCTCGTGATCTCCGGCGACGTGCTCACCGACGTCGACCTCTCCGCCATCGTGCGCTTCCACGAGGAGAAGGGCGCGCTCGCCACCATCGGCCTCAAGGCGATGGAGAACCCGCTCGAGTTCGGCATCGTCATCACGCGTGAAGACGGGTCGATCGAACGGTTCCTCGAGAAGCCGTCGTGGGGCCAGGTGTTCAGCGACACGATCAACACCGGCATCTACGTCCTCGAGCCGGAGATCTTCGAGGCGATAGAGCCCGGCCGTTCCGTCGACTTCTCGGGCGACGTGTTCCCCGCATTGCTCGACGCCGGCAAGCCGTTGTACGGCTACGTCGCCGAGGGCTACTGGGAGGACGTCGGCACCCTCGAGGCCTACAGCCGCGCGCACCACGACGTGCTCGACCGCAAGGTCGAGGTCGACCTGGCCGGCTTCGAGGTCAGCTCGGGCGTCTGGCTCGGCGAAGGCGCCGAGATCCATCCCGACGCGATCGTCGAAGGCCCGTGCGTCATCGGCGACCACTGCCGCGTCCAGCAGGGCGCGCACATCCGCGAGTACACCGTCCTCGGCTCGAACGTGAACGTCGGCCCCGACGCGTACCTCGAGCGCACCGTCGTCCACGACAACGCGTACCTCGGCGCGGGCGTGCGGCTACGGGGGTGCGTCATCGGGCGGTCCGCCGACATGCGGAAGGGAGCGCGGGCAGACGAAGGCGTCGTGCTCGGCGACGAATGCTTCGTCGGCGAGCACGCGGTGCTCAACCCCGGCGTGAAGGTGTACCCGTTCAAGACGGTCGAGGCGAACGCGGTCATCAACTCCTCGATCGTCTGGGAGTCGCGCGGCGCGCGCCATCTGTTCGGACGCAACGGCGTCGCCGGCCTCGCGAACGTCGACATCAGCCCCGAGCTCGCGCTGCGGGTCGCGATGGCCTACGGCACGACCCTGAAGAAGGGGTCGACGGTCACGACGTCGCGCGACACGTCGCGGGCAGCCCGCACGCTGAAGCGGGCGATCATGGTGGGGCTCAACGCCGCGGGTATCCACGTCGAAGACCTCGAGCTCGCGCCGGTGCCCGTCACGCGGTTCCACATCCGGTCCGCGGGTGCCGACGGAGGCGTCACGGTCCGCCTCCAACCCGACGACCCGCAGTCGGTCGTCGTGCGCTTCTTCGACGCCAACGGCATCGACATCGACGAGGCGTTGCAGCGCAAGATCGAACGGCTCTTCTACCGGGAGGACTTCCGGCGTGCGTTCGCCGCCGACATCGGCGACATCGCGTTCCCCGGTCGTGCCCTCGAGTTCTATACCGCGGGGCTCGTACGCAGCGTCGACGTCGACGCGATCCGCGGTGCGGGGTCGAAGGTGGTCCTCGACTACGCGTACGGCTCGGCGTCGCTGGCCATGCCGAACGTGCTCGCCAAGCTCGGCGCCGACGTGCTCGCGGTGAACCCGTACGCGGCGACGGCAGGCGCGGCGTCGTTCGACCGCCGCGCCCAGGCACGCCACGTCGCCGATCTGGTGCGCACCAGCCGTGCCACGCTGGGGGCCGTCCTCGACCCCGACGGCGAGCGGATCACGCTGGTCGACGACACCGGGCGGTTGCTCGACGGCCACGAGGCGGTGTTCGCCCTGCTGGCGTTGGCGTGCGCGACGCGGGAGCACGACGGCGAGCCCGTGCGCGTCGCGCTCCCCGTCACGGCGAGCCGTGCGCTGGAGAGCTACGCGGTCGACAACGGGGCAGAGGTCGTGTGGACGAAGCTGTCGACGCCGCACCTCATGGAGGTCGCGCACCGCGAAGGCGTGACGTTCGCGGCCGACGGCGAAGGCGGCTTCATGTGGCCGTCGTTCCTCCCCGCGTTCGACGCGACGGCGACGTTCGTGAACACCCTCGCGCTCCTGGCGCGCCGCGGCGTCCGCCTGTCGAAGGTCGTCGACGAAGCGCCGCGAGTGCATGTCGCGCGGGAGATCGTGCCGACGGCGTGGGAGCAGAAGGGCATGGTCATGCGCAGCGTCCTCGAGTTCGCGAAGGACGACGAGCTCGTGTTGGTCGACGGCGTGAAGATCGTCAACGACGACGGCTGGGTGCTCGTGCTGCCCGATCCCGAGCAGCCGACGACGCACGTGTGGGCGGAAGCGGGCTCGGACGACGACGCGGCGCGACTCGCCGGCGATTGGGCTCGCCAGATCCGCCAGCTCCTCCGCACGTGACGCGGCGGTCGCTCGCGTCGCCGACACCCGCGTTGTGCGTGACCACTCGCGGGGGAGTGGGGCAGGACTCGGTCGCGGCCGTCGAGGCGTCGGTGGCCGCCCTGCGCGAAGTCGCCCGTCGCATGGGCGCGGACGTCGTCGGCGCGCCGCTCCGCGTCGAGCACGCCGGCGCTCCGGACGTCGTCGAGGTCGCCCTGCCGGTGCGGTCGTTGCCAGACGACGACCCGCCCGCGCCGCTCGCGGCAGAGGTGCTGACGCCCGGCACGGTCGTCGACGACATCGACGTATGAGGGCGAAAAGGCGAAGCGGCATTTCGACGACGGTGCGCGAAGATCCCCGCCGGTGGACCGAAGCTCGATCACCCTCGGCGGCGTGCTCGCGATCACGGGGTTCCTCGTCGTGACCGCGTTCGCGACCGGCCACGCCGAGCGGGCGCGCGTCGAGCCACGGCGGGCCGACATCATCGAGCTCATCGAGCAACGTCAGTCGCTCGTCGACGACCTCGACGAGGCCGTCGCGAGCCTGCGCAGCGACGTCGGGCGGGCCCAGCAACAGGCCAGCCGCCTCGACGCGCAGGAGGAGGCCGTCGCCGAACGGCTCGCGGAGCTCGCCGCGCAGGCCGGCACCGTCGCGCTCGTCGGCGAGGGGCTCGTCGTCGGCCTCGCGCCATCCGATCGCGAACCGCCGTCGCCAGAGGACGCAGGCGCCTACGAGATCCACGACAGCGACGTGCAGCTCGTCGCGAACGCACTCTTCGCGGCTGGCGCCGAAGCCGTCGCGGTGAACGGGAGCCGCCTCGTCGCGACCACGCCGATCCGCGCCGCGGGCGACACGATCATCGTGAACTTCCGGCCGCTCAGCCCGCCGTACCGGATCGAGGCGATCGGCGCCGACCGCCGCCGGTTCGTGTCGAGCGACATCGCCCGCCGCTTCGAACGGTGGACCGACCTGTTCGGCCTGGGCTTCTCCGTCGACGAGCGCGACGACGTGACCGTCCCCGCCTACAGCGGCAGGGTGAGCATCGCGACGGCGACGCCGGCCACCACCGCGACGGAGGGGGCGTGACGTGCCCGCGCTGATCGGCCTCGCGATCGGCGCGCTCATCGCCTTGGTGTTGCGTCCGACCGTGCCGGCGGAGCTGACGCGTTACGTCGCCATGGGCGTCGTGGCGGCGGTCGACGCATCGGTTGGCGGGCTGCGTGCCTACCTCGACCACACGTTCAACGACCGCCTGTTCGTCGTCGCCTTCCTCGTCAACGCGGCGGTGGCTGCCGGCCTGGTGTGGCTGGGAGACCAGCTGTCCGTCGACCTGACCACCGCGGTCGCCGTGGTGCTCGGCATCCGCATCTTCCAGAACGTCGCCGCGATCCGGCGCCGGGTCTTCCGCGGATGACCGCGCCCGTCACCGCGACGTCTGGCCGGCTCGGCGCGCTGCGCCGGATCGTCGGCGCGCCGAGCGGCACGCTCGTGCCGGCGTTCGTCCTCGCGTTCGCGGCGGTGGCCGGCTTCCTGCTCGTCGGCCAGCTGCAGGGCGACCGCCAGGAGGCCAACCCGCTCGAGGCGGAGAACGAGGGCGACCTCGCCCGGATCCTCGCAGGTCTGAACACCGAGGCCGACGCGCTGCAGGCGGAGTTGTCGGAGCTGAAGGTGCAGCTGAACGAGGTCCGCCGTTCGTCGGAGAGCGACGCGTCGGCCGCAGCCGCCGTCGACCAGCAGCTGCGGTCGCTGGAGGTGCTGTCGGGCACGACGCCGGTGACGGGCCCTGGCGTGGTCGTGTCGATCAGCGACCCGGAGGGGCGGCTCACCTACGACGCGATGATCGACATCGTCCAGGAACTGCGGGACGCAGGCGCCGAGGCCATCGCCGTGAACAACGAGCGCATCGGCGTGGCGTCCGCGTTCTCCGAACGTGAGGGACGCGTCGCGATCGACGGGAGGGCCCTGACCGCGCCGTACCGGGTGGCGGCGATAGGGCAGGCCGCGACGCTCGAGGGCGGCCTCAAGATCCCCGGCGGCGCCGTCGACTCGATCACCGCGCTCAAGGGCGTGAGGGTGGAGGTGCAGAAGCAGGCGAAGGTCGACCTGCCCGCCCTGGCCCGGCCCCCCGAGCTCGACGCGGCGCGTCCGGTAGGTTCGCGGTCATGAGCGAGGTGCCCGACGACCTGCGGTACACGTCCGACCACGAGTGGGCCCGGCTGGAGTCCGGCAAGGTCCGCATCGGGATCACCGACTACGCGCAGGACGCGCTCGGCGACGTCGTGTACGTCGAGCTGCCAGAGCCCGGGTCGAAGGTGGAGGCCGGGGTCTCCTTCGGTTCGGTCGAGTCGACGAAGTCGGTCTCCGACATCTACGCGCCGATCAGCGGCGAGATTTCCGCGGTGAACGCCGAGCTCGACGACGCCCCCCAGAAGCTCAACGAAGACCCGTACGGCGAGGGCTGGATCTGCATCATCGAGCCGTCGAACGCCGACGACGTCGCCGGCCTCCTCGACGCCGAGGCCTACGGCCGCCTCATCGCTGACTGACCCCACCGCTTACTGCGTTCCGGAGGCAATAGGTGCGGTGGTACCGCCTCTATTGCCTCCGGAACGAGCCGACGGGAGGCGCGACGGGCCGACCCTCTTCTGGAGGTTGAGGGTTTCCGATACCGTTGCGGCGTGGCGGACGTGTACTGCAACAACTGCGGGCACCGGAACCCGGTCGGCTCGAACTTCTGCTCGTCGTGCGGCCACGTCCTCGACCGCGCGAGCGACGAGCCGACGACGATCACGTTCCAGCCCGTCGATGCGGGCGACCCGGCCGAAGAAGCCCAAGTCGTCCTGCCCGAGCTGCCGGAGGGCACCGGCCTGCTGTGGGTGAAGCGAGGCCCGAACGCGGGGTCGCGTTACGTGCTCGACGACGAGGTCGTGCGTGCCGGCCGCCATCCCGACAGCGGCATCTTCCTCGACGACATCACCGTGTCCCGCCGCCACGCCGAGTTCGTCCGCGCCGAGGGCGGCTACCGCGTCCGCGACGTCGGCTCGCTCAACGGCACCTACCTCAACCGCGGCCGCATCGACGACGCCGAGCTCGTCACGGGCGACGAGGTGCAGATCGGCAAGTTCAAGCTGGTCTTCCTCGCCGCGCCCGGCGGCGACGCCCCCTCCGGTGGCTGACCGCCCGTACCTGTCGATCGGCGAAGTGCTCGCGCTCTTGCGGCCCGAGTTCCCCGACCTGACGATCTCGAAGATTCGCTTCCTCGAGAGCCAGGGGCTGCTCGACCCCGAGCGCACGCCGTCGGGCTACCGCAAGTTCTACGACGCCGACGTCGACCGCCTTCGCTGGATCCTCCATCAACAGAAGGAGCAGTACCTCCCGCTCAAGGTGATCAAGGGCCGCCTCGGCACCGACGAGCTCGACGACGACGCGGACGGGTCGTCGCCCGTCGCCGTCGCCGTGACCGTCGGCGCGAACGACGCAGGCGTCGACGGCACCGAGGACGCGGGCGGGTCTTCGCCGAGCCCGGCGGGGACGTCCTCCGGCGTGCCCGCGCAGCCGACGCGGCGCCAGCAGGTGCCGGTGACCGCGCTTGCCGTCGCGCCGTCGCCGCCCTCGCCCGTCGCCGACGAGGTGAACCCGCTGCAGGTCGTGCGGACGGGCGTGAGCATGACGCTCGACGAGCTGGGCCAGGCGTCCGGTCTCAAGCCCGACGAGCTGCGCGAGCTCGAGCGGTTCGGCCTGCTCGCCGGCCGCCCGGTCGCGGGCACGACGTACTACGACGAGGAGGCGCTCATCGTCGCCAACCTCGCGGCCGGGTTCATCCGATTCGGCGTGGAGGCCCGGCACCTGCGCATGTACAAGACGGCGGCCGAGCGCGAAGCGGGGTTCTTCGAACAACTCGTGATGCCGCTGCTGAAGCAGCGCAACCCGCGGTCGCGCCGCCAGGCCATGGACATGCTCGTGGAGATGAGCAAGCTCGGCCAGGGGATGCGGGCCGCCATGCTGCGGGCCGCCCTCCGCGATCACACCGGCGGGTCCTGAGCTGGCGCTGCGCGTCGTCGCCGATCGCGAACGGCTG
Organism: Acidimicrobiales bacterium; assembly: GCA_036380695.1. Classification (GTDB taxonomy): domain Bacteria; phylum Actinomycetota; class Acidimicrobiia; order Acidimicrobiales; family CADCTF01; genus DASVEG01. The sequence continues at coordinate 30,898 of DASVEG010000202.1, read as the reverse complement.
CAGGCGGAGGTCCGCCGCCTCGGCGGCGAGATATCGAGCGCGTACCCGGACGGCGTGCTGTTCGTCGCCGTCCTCAAGGGCAGCGTCCTCTTCCTGGCGGACCTCGTCCGCGCCGTCGACCGCTCCGTCCCTGTCGAGATCGACTTCCTGGCCATCTCTTCGTACGCGCCGGACTCGGGTCGCGTGCGGCTGGTGAAGGACCTCGACCGCGACATCCACGGGCTCGACGTGGTGCTGGTCGAGGACATCGTCGACACCGGTCTCACGCTCGCCTACATCACCGGCGAGCTCGACCGGCGGGGGCCCCGGTCGCTCGCGGTGTGCACGCTGCTCGACAAGGCCGTCCGGCGGCTCGTCCCGACACCCCTGCGGTTCGTCGGCCTCGAGATCGCGGACGAGTTCGTCGTCGGCTACGGCCTCGACCATGCCGAGCGGTACCGCAACCTCGACCGCATCCTCACCGCCGATCGCGGCGCGCTGACGGCCGGCGCGGACGCGTACGAAGACGAGTTGTTCGGCACCGCGGGCGGTAGGGTGGAGAGGTGATCGAGATGGCCCTGTCCTCTATCAGGGTGCATATGCCGGACAACGTGCCGGTCGTTCTGCTGAAGGAGGCGGGCGCGGAATCCGGTCGCACGCTTCCGATCCTCATCGGGCACGAGGAGGCGACCGCGATCGCCAGGGCGGTGCAGGGGATGGCACCGGTCCGGCCCCTCACACACGACCTCATACGAGACCTGTTCGGCGCGCTCGACGTCGAGGTCGAGGCCGTCGTCATCACCGAGCTCCGCGACAAGATCTATTACGCCGAGCTGCGGCTGCGGCGCGCGGGGCAGAGCATCGTCGTCTCCAGCCGCCCGTCCGACGCGATCGCCATCGCGGTCCGCACCGGCACGACCATCTACGCGGACGAAGCACTGCTCGACGCCGAGGGCTACGTGCTGCAGGACGACGACGAGCAAGAAGAGGTCATCGAGGAATTCCAGAAGTTCATCGAGCAGGTGCGCCCGGAGGACTTCGCCTCGTAGGCGTTGGTAACGAGTAAGGGGCTCGTTGACGTGCGTGCCGCCGCACGGGTACCGTTGCCTTACACCTCCGTAACTACAAGACGGAGCGTCAGAGAAAGGCACTTCCCCGATGCCGGTCGAGACGTCGAGCTTCCGCGGACCCCAGGTCTGCAAGATCGTTGGGATCACCTACCGCCAGCTCGACTACTGGGCGCGTACCGACCTGCTCCGCCCCTCGCTCGCCGAGGCGAAGGGGAGTGGCACCCAGCGGCGCTACTCGTACAAGGACCTGCTCGAGCTCAAGGTCATCAAGCGCCTGCTCGACGCCGGCATCTCGCTGCAGTCGGTGCGCAAGGCCGTCGGCTACCTGCGGGAGAACCTCGGGGAAGACGTCGCCGCAGCCAACCTCGTGCTCAACGGCACCGAGTCGGTGCTCGCCTCCACGGGCGAGGAGATCGTCGACCTGCTGCGGGGCGGCCAGGGCGTGCTCAACATCGTGCCGCTCGCCCACGTGAAGGAAGAGCTCGACGCGGCGATCCTCGCGTTCGCCGCTCCCACCGCGGCCCCGACGGCCGACGGCGAGGCCACCACCGGCACCACCGACGGCACCGGCACCACCGGCAAGGTCGCGTCCGGGGGCTGAACCTGCCATCCCCGGCCGGCGCCGCGCGCCGCGACATCCTGCCGCACGAGCGGACGCGCTTCGCGCACAACTCCGAGCGGCAGTTCGCGAAGCTGCTCGACTTCTACGGCATCGCGTGGGAGTACGAGCCGCGGACCTTCGTCCTGCAGTGGGATCGCGCCGGCAACCCCGAGCAGGCGTTCTCGCCCGACTTCTACCTGCCGGCCTACGACCTCTTCCTCGAGATCACCACGCTCAACCAGAAGCTGGTGACGAAGAAGAACCGCAAGGTGCGCCGCCTCCGCGAGCTGCACCCGGAGATCAAGGTGAAGATCCTCTACCAGCGCGACTACCTCGCGCTGCTGGCGAAGTACGGCCTCGAGGAGCCATCCCAGCTCACCGGCGTCGACCTCACCGCGCCGCAACCCCTCGACTTCACCGTCGACGACGACTGAGGCGGCGCGGCGGAAAGGAACGTCGTGGGTCGGCTGAACGTCGACGTGCATGCCCTCGCTGTCGACGTGATCGTCGAGATCCACCTCGCGAGCGACGTGCGTGCAGCCGTCGAGAGCGAGCTGCTGGCATGGTACGGCCACTGGGTCGATCACCCGTCCGGCAGCACCGTCCACTCCATGGAAGACATCGCTTGGACGCCCGAGGGGCCCGGCCATGTCGCGGCGTTCCACGTCGACCTCGGCCGGGCGCCCCGCACGGCGATCGACGAGTTGATCCACGCGGTACGAACCTCCGTCGAGGATGCGCCCGGGTCGCACTCCCTGTCGATCGCGGCGATGGGCACCGCGGGAAGCGAGCGCTTCGTGATGCTCGATCACGCGGACGGGTGGTGGATCGTGATCGATAACCAGGGCGAACCTTTGCCCGTGCCCGACGACGCCCAGGCCGCAGCAGCGATGGCCGCGGCCGAAGACTGGCTTGCGGCGCTGGATGGGCGTCGGAGCAGGTGGCGGTGGAATCCCGTCGACCCCGCGCACGCCGCCTTCATCGGCACCGAGTTTCGCCCTGACCGGTGAGCCCGCCGCCCGTCCTCTCGTTCTGGGTGGATGAGTCCGGCCTAGAGCCGGGCTCATCCACCCAGAAGCGAAGAGGGGACCTAGTGGGGGATCCCCATGCAGGACAGCATGTCGTCGTTGCCGATGCCGTCGCAGGCGTCGTCGCCGGGGCCGGCGTTGCGCGCGCCGTCGGGCAGGAGGACGTTGGCGTAGGTCGAGCCGACGACCTGGCCGCCGATGACGATCGCGGTGAAGCCGCCCTTGCCCGGCCCGAGCGGGGTGAACGTCTCGGTCGTCGGGTCGAACGTCGACATCACGCCCGCCTCGGGGGCGTGCGCGTTCTTCGCGGCGTTCGTGCAGAAGTGGGCGAACGCCGGGGAGGCACTGCCGAGCACGACCGCGCCGGCGAGGGCAGCACCGGCGATGACCTTCTTCTTGCGCATCTGTCGTCTCCTGAGGTTGGGAACAAGCCCATCGTCACCTGATCTGGCCCGACCGGCGAGGGTGGCCCCCGGCGTGTCGATCGACCGGTCGCCCGCCCACTGCACGTGGTGCCAGCACCCCCCCGCCATGGTTCCATCGAACCAGCCCGCGGCCCCTAGGCTGGCGACCTCATGCCGGACGAAGTGAGGCGCTCGCCCCTCGACGAGGCCCACCGCGCGCTCGGGGCGAAGATGGTGCCGTTCGGCGGCTGGGAGATGCCCCTCGCGTACCCGGCAGGCACACTGGCCGAGCACCGCGCGTGCCGCGAGCAGAGCGTCGCGTTCGACGTCAGCCACCTCGGCACCGTCGAGGTCGCGGGGCCCGACGCGTTCGACCGGCTGCAACGCACGCTCACCAACGACCTCACCCGCATCGGCCCCGGCCGGGCGCAGTACACCCACCTGCTCGACGAGCAGGACGCCAGCGTGCTCGACGACATCATCGTGTGGTGGGTCGGCGACGACCGGTTCCACGTCATGCCCAACGCCTCCAACACGAGCCGCGTGCTCGACGCCGTCGGCGGCACCGACGTCACGTCGCAGCGGGCGATCGTCGCGGTCCAGGGGCCGACCGCCCGAGCCACCGTCGCCGAGCTCTCGCCCGACGCCGCCGCGGTACCCCGGTTCGGCGTCACCACCGTCGACTGGAACGGCGAGCCGGTCGTCGTCGCCGGCACCGGCTACACCGGCGAGGACGGCGTCGAGTGCGCGGTCCCCGCCGCGATCGCGAACCGGTTCTGGGACGCGCTGCTCGCGGCCGGTGTCGCACCCGCGGGGCTCGGTGCGCGCGACCTCCTCCGCCTCGAGGCCGGCCTTCCGCTGCACGGCCACGAGCTCGGGCCCGGCATCACCCCGTTGCAGGCCGGGCTGGCCTGGGTGGTCCGTTGGGACAAGGGCGACTTCCGCGGCCGCGCCGCGCTCGAGGCCGAGCGAGACGGGGGCCCTCGCCGCCGCCTACGCGGCATCGTCGTCGACGGCCGCCAGCCGCCTCGTGAGGGCTACGCCGTGCTGGTCGACGGCGAGCCCGCCGGCACCGTCACGAGCGGCAACTTCTCTCCCGCGCTCGGCAAGGGGATCGCGCTGGCGTTCCTCCCGCCGACCGTCGACGTCGGCGCGGCCGTCGAGGTCGACGTACGCGGCCGCACCGTCGCTGGCACCGTCGTCAAACTCCCATTCGTCACCAAGGACTGATCCGTTGGGCCACTACGTCCCCCATACCGACGCCGAGATCGACGAGATGCTGCAGTTCATGGGGCTCTCCTCGCTCGACGTGCTCTTCACGTCGATCCCCGACGCGCTCCGCCTCGCCTCCGGGCTCGACCTCCCCGACGGGCTGTCGGAGTTCGACACCCTCGCGGAGATGGAGCGCCTCGCCTCGGCCAACGCCACCGACCTCGTGTGCTTCGCGGGTGGCGGCGCTTACGACCACGAGATCCCGTCGGCCGTGACCCGGCTCGCGTTCCGCAGCGAGTTCGTCACCGCGTACACGCCGTACCAGCCCGAGGTCAGCCAGGGCGTCCTGCAGGCGCTGTTCGAGTACCAGACGCTGCTGACGCGGCTCGCGGGCGTACCCATCGCCAACGCCTCGCTGTACGACGGCGCGACGGCCTGCGTCGAGGCCATGAACCTCGCGACCGCGGCGACGAAGCGCGAGGTCGTGTGGGCGAGCCGCGGCGTGCACCCCAACTTCCGCGCGGTCATGCGCACGTACGCGGCGGGCACCGGTCACGAGATCGTCGACATCGACCTCGCCGACGGGGTGACGCATTGGCCGGGGGAGGGAAGCCCTGGCGCCGTCCTCCTGCAGTACCCCAACTACCTCGGCTGCCTCGACGACATCGAGCGCGCCGCGCAGGTCGCGCGCGAGACGGGTGCGTTGCTGTTGGTCGTGTTCGATCCCGTGGCCGCGGGCGTGCTCCGGACGCCCGGGTCGTACGGCGCCGACGTGGTCGTGGGGGAGGGGCAACCGTTTGGCACGCCGCTGTCGTTCGGCGGCCCGTACCTCGGCCTTTTCGCCTGCAAGACCGACCACGTGCGCCGCCTTCCCGGTCGTCTCGTCGGCGAGACGGTCGACGTCGACGGCAGGCGCGCGTACGTCACGACGCTGCGCACCCGCGAGCAGGACATCCGCCGCGAGAAGGCGTCGTCGAACGTCTGCACCAACCAGACGCTCATCGCGGTGTGCTGCGCCATCCAGCTCATGTGGTTGGGCACGAGTGGCTTGCGCGAGCTCGCCGTCCGCTGTGCGCGCGGCACCAGGTACGCGCGAGAGCAACTGCTCGCGGTCGACGGCATCGAGCCGCTGACGGGCGCGACGCCCACGCTGCGAGAGTTCGCGATCCGCACGCCGGTCGGGGGCGACGTCGTCGTCGATCGCCTCGCGGAGGAGGGCTACCTCGCCGGGGTCCCGCTTAAAGACGAGTACGGCGGCGGCTTGCTGGTGGCCGTGACCGAGCGGCGGACGAAGGACGAGATCGACGGGTTCGTGAGCGCGATGGAAAAGGCAATCCGATGACGCCGGCGACCGCGAAGGCCGGGGGCAAGGCGACCTCCGCACCCCTCATGGGGCGCGACGAGGAGCCGACGATCTTCGAGCTCTCGGCGCCGGGCCGTAAGGCGTGGAGCTTCCGCACCACCGGCCTGCCCGAGTGGAGCGCAGACGAGCTCGTGCCGCGAGACCACCTGTCGGACACCGCGCACGACATGTGCGAGGTGTCCGAGCGCGACCTCGTCGCGCACGTGACCCGGCTGACGCACCGGCAGTACTCCGTCGACCTCGGCGCCTACCCGCTCGGCTCGTGCACGATGAAGTACAACCCGAAGCTGTGCGACGACGCCGCAGGGCTCCCGGGGTTGGCACGCGCCCACCCCGCCGCGCCGGCCTCGCTCACCCAGGGGTGGATGGCGCTGCTCGACGACCTCGGGCGTTCGCTCTGCGAGGTCACGGGCATGGACGCCATCACACTCCAGCCGCCCGCCGGCGCGGCAGGCGAGCTCACTGGCTTGCTGCTCATGAGGGCGTGGCACGAGGCCCAGGGCCGACAGCGGACGAAGGTGATCATCCCCGACAGCGCGCACGGCACGAACCCCGCGTCGGTCACCCTCGGCGGCTACGAGACGGTGACGGTTCCGTCCGACGACCGTGGGCTCGTCGACATCGACGAGCTGCGCAAGCGGCTCGACGACGACGTCGCCGGCATCATGCTCACGAACCCGAACACCCTCGGGCTGTTCGAGGAGGACATCACCGCCATCGCCGCCGCGGTGCACGAGGTCGGCGGCCTGCTGTATTACGACGGCGCCAACCTCAACGCGATCCTCGGTGTCACCCGGCCCGGCGACATGGGCTTCGACATCGTGCACATGAACCTGCACAAGACCTTCGCGGTCCCTCACGGCGGCGGTGGCCCTGGTGCCGGACCCGTCGCTGTCAAGCAGCGCCTCGCCGAGTTCCTGCCCGGCCCACTGCCGATCGCGGACGACGCCGGCGTGTACTCGTGGCACACACCGCCCCGCTCGATTGGGCGCATCCATTCCTGGCACGGCAACACGCTGGCCCTGGCGAGGGCGTGGTCGTACATCCTCGCCAACGGGGGAGACGGCCTGCGCCGGGTCGCAGAGGGCGCCGTCCTCAACGCCAACTGGCTCCGCCACCGGCTGCGGGGCGTCTACGACATCCCGCACGACCGTCCCAACATGCACGAGTTCGTGGCGGCAACCGTGTCGTTGAAGAAGGCGACGGGGCTCAAGGCGCTCGACGTCGCCAAGCGGTTGCTGGAAGAGGGCTTCCACGCGCCGACCGTGTACTTCCCGCTGATCGTCGACGAGGCGCTGATGATCGAGCCGACGGAGACGGAGAGCCCGCAGACGCTCGAGGCCATGGCTGCGGCGTTCGAGCGGATCGCCAAGGAGGCGGCCGACGCCGGCAGCGCCGAGAGCGCGAAGGCCGCGCCCCGTACCGCCCCCGTTCGAAGGGTGGACGAGGCGCGGGCCGCCCGCCAGTTGATCCCGACGTTCGACGGCCGGCCCCTCCCATCGGGGGACGCGGCCGCCGAACGGATGGAATCGCCGGCAGCTCGGTTCTGACCGAGGCTCCTAGCGGGCCTGCTTCCGGAAGGCGGGGAAGCGCGGGAGCCACTCGGACGCCGACGAGGAGATCGTGCGATGGCCGGAGCCGTCGGGCCGCATGATGACGATCACCCTCGGCACGTCGCAGGTCTGGTTCGTGCCGACTGCGCACCCGCTGGGGCTCTGCTTCCAGGCGACGATGGCCTTGCCGTCCGTCGACCACGACGGGGAGTAGAAGCCGGTTCCTTGCGGTGCTGCGGTGAGCACCTGCTGGTTGGTGCCGTCCGCGTCCATCACCGCGACGTTCGAATTCGAGAGGAAGACGATCCGCCCGTCTGGTGACCATGCGGGGCTCCCGCCGGCTCCAATGTTGCGCTGATCGGTTCCGTCCGCGTTCGCCGTGAAGATGCCTTCGCCAGAGCGGAGGAACACGATGCGGGTCCCGTCGGCCGACCACCGTGGCGACGTCCCGTCGTTCGCGACGAACCGGTCTCCCGTCCCGTCCACGCCGACCGCCCTGACTTCGACGCGCGGACCGGCGTTGACGCTGTTGTTCAGCGCGCTCACACCAGGCGTCTTCGGAACGGCCACGAACAGGAAGGTCGAGCCGTCCGGCGACCAGTCCGGCGAGAGGATCCCGTAGTCGGGCGACGAGTGCACGAGGCGCGGTTCCCCGCCCGCTCGAGGGACGACGTACAGCACGCTGTCCCGGTCGCTGGCGTTCGGCGACGATGCGAAGGCGACCTGGCTGCCGTCTGGCGAGACGGCAATGCCCTTGATGCCGGCATCCTCGACGACGAGCCTCGGGCGCGCGCCGTCCGCGTCCATCGTCCAGACGGCGCCGCGCCCGTCCCGGTCGGTGAGGAACACGACGGGGTCGCTCGTGAGCGCGGGCAACGTCAGGTCGGGCTGGGGCGCGGGGCCCTCGGAGCCCGGGAGGGCGGCGAGCGGGCTCGCCGCGGTCCCCGAGCCCGTGCCGTTCGTACCGGCACCCGATCGGGTCCCGACCCGTTGGCCGGTTCCGCCCGCCGAACCGCTGGAGCGACGCGCGTCCACCGAGCCGCCTGCGTCCTCTCCACTGGCATCGATGGCGTCGACGCTTCGCCCGCTCGAGTCGGCGTCACCATCGCTCGCGGGTGCGGTGTCGAGCGAGAGCGACGAGCCGCTCGGCAGCGCGAGCGCGCCGAGCACGAGGGCGACCGCGAGGACAGGCGACGCGCCGACGGCCACGCGGCGGCGGCGCTGGCGGCGGCTGCGGCGGACGATGTCGCCAAGGACCTCGTCCGGCTGCCGGGAGGGCATGAGTTCGTCAATCGAGAGCAAGGTCGGACTCCTCCAAGGTGAGCTGGGTCCGGAGCGCGCCCAGACCCCGCCGGATGTGCGTGCGGGTGCTTTCGGTCGAGATGCCGAGGCAGGCCGCGATCTCGTCGAGGTCGAGACCAGCCAGGAAGCGGAGCGAGATCGCTTCCCGCTGGCGGCGGGGGAGCGACGACACCGCGGCGTCGACCGCAGCGCGAACCACGACGGCGTCGTCGAACGGCGCTGCGAACGAAGGGTCGGGATCGCGCCGGCGCCGGCGGACGGCGCTGCGCGAGAGGTTCGACGCGACGCGCAGGACCCACGCGTCGCGATAGGGCAGTGTCCCGACCTTCGACCAGTGGAGGTGGGCGCGGGCGAGTGCCTCGGCGGCGATGTCCTCGGCCTCGGCCCGGTTGGCGACGATGCGGTACGCCAACCGGAAGGCCCGCAGGAACAGCGGCCAGTAGACGGCCTCGAAGGCCTCGGACTGTGCGTGCGCCGGTACGTGCGCCTCTACGGCCTCGGCCGGGGTCGCCCCCCGCCACGACAGTGCGACCACTCCCGCCGCCCCCAACGCTTCTGCGCTCTCCACGCCTCCTAAACGTTCGGGGCGCCCGAAAGCGGTACCTGCGCGTCGGCTTTCTTCGTTCCGGAGGCAATAGAGGCGGTGCAGCCGCCTCTATTGCCTCCGGAACGCGAGCGAGGTGGGCTGGCTGCTACGCCCTCGCGGCCTTGTCGGCTCTCTCCGTGGCGTGGTCCTGGATGGCCTTCATCACCGCGGCGCCGGCCGCGCCGATGAACGTGGGGCGGTTCGCGGCCGCCCAGTCGCGCGAGGCGGTGGTCGTGACGGTCGACCCCTGGAAGCGGGGCATCACCTCGCGGGCGAACAGCTCGTACGACCGCAACATCGCCTCGCGGTCGGCCCAGTCGTTCGCCATGAACAGGTAGGTGCCGAAGCCGCCCGACTGCTCCACGAGACGCTCGACCTGCGCTGCCGCCTGGTCGGGCGTGCCGATGACGGCGAGGCCCGACGCGTTCATCGCGTCGACGAGCTCGGCCGGGTTGTCGGTGGCCGGGCCGAGGGGGAGCGCGGCGACCTCCCGGAAGTACTTCGCCCAGTCGGCGAGACCGAACTCGACGTCCTTGCGGGCCTGCTCCTCGGTCTCGGCGATGTGCATCGGACCGACGAGGCGCCACTGCTTCCGGTCGACGGTCGAGCCGAACTCCGCGGCGCGTTCCTCCATGACGCTCCAGTGCGCGCCGAGCACGTCGAAGCCGCCTTGCGACGTCGCGCCGATGGAGAGGAGGCCGAGACCGAAGCGACCGGCGGCGCGCGGCCCGGAAGGGGAGACCTGCGCGGCGACCGCGACCTCCATGCGCGGGTGGGAGTACGGCCGGAGCTGGAGCCGGGCGTCGCGCAACGTGAACCAGCCGCAGTCGCGCGTGACCGGCTCGGTGCCGTCGAGCAGGGCGAGGATCGCCTCGAGCGCCTGCTCCATCATCTCGCGTTGCTTGTCGACCTCGATGCCCATCATGAACGCGTCGGAGGGGAGCGCTCCCGGGCCGCACCCCAGCATCACCCGGCCGCGGGTGAGGTGGTCGAGCAGCACCATCCGGTCGGCGAGCATCAAGGGGTGGTGGTACGGCAGCGAGCTGACGCCGGTGCCGAGGCGGATGCGCGTCGTCCGTTCCGCAGCGGCGGCGATGAACACCTCGGGCGACGCGACGATCTCGAAACCCGCGGAGTGATGTTCGCCGATCCACGCCTCGTCGTAGCCGAGCTCGTCGAGCCGCACGATCAGCTCGAGGTCGCGCTGCAGCGCCAGCGTCGGGTTGCGGTGAGGCGGGTGGAACGGGGCGAGGAAGATCCCGAACCGCAGCGGCCAGTCCTGGGGCATCGCCCCTTCGTACTCGGTGGCCCGGCGCGACCGCCAAGCCGCGTGCTCAGTCGAGCAGGTCGGGCTGCTCGCGGACGATGCGGTCGTACAGCGGTTGGAAGGAGAACCACCCGGCGGTGTGCGACCCCACCTGCGTCGACGTCAGCTGCGCCATCTCCTCGTCGATGACCACCGGCGTGCCGGCGGCCTCGGCGAGCAGCTGCACCTGGCACGAGCGCTCCATGGTGATGAACCACCAGACGGCCTCGTCGACGGAGTGCCCGACCGTGAGCAGGCCGTGGTTCCGGAGGATCACCGCCTTGTTGTCGCCGAGGGCGTGGGCGATGCGCTTGCCCTCCTCGGTGTCGAGCACGACGCCCGTGTAGTCGTCGAAGACGGCGTGGTCGCCGTAGAACGCGCACACGTCCTGGGTGATGGGGTCGAGCTTGCGCCCGAGGCTCGACCACGCCCGCCCGTAGGTGGAGTGGGAGTGCGCGGCGGCGACGACGTCGGGCCGGGCCGCGTGCACCTGCGAGTGGATCGCGAACGCCGCGGTGTTCACGACGCGGTTGCCCTCGACGACCTCGCCCTGGTGGTTGACGAGCACGAGGTCGCTGGCGCGGATCTGGCTGAAGTGCATCGCGAACGGGTTGACCCAGAAGTGGTCGTCGAGGTCGGGATCGCGCGCCGTGATGTGGCCGGCGACGCCCTCGTCGAACCCGAACCTGGAGAACAGGCGGAACCCGGCGGCCAGGCGCTGCTTGCGGTGCTGGCGCTCTTCCTCGACCGAGGAGAAGGTAGGGGGGCGAGGGATCACGAGCTCGGCCATGGCGAAAAGGGTACCGACGGTTATCCACCACGGTCGCTTCCGCTGGCGGTACCGTGCGCGGGAGCCACTTCGGCGGAACGAAAGGACGAGTTCGCGTGAGCGACCTACCGCCTCCTCCTCCCCCCCCTCCCAGTGGGGGATACGGTGCCCCCGCCGGACCAGGTGGGACACCGCCGCTTGCCGAGATCGGCCCGCGGGTCATCGCTTTCCTCATCGACTTCGTCGCGATCCCCTTCGTGGGGTTCATCGCGATCCTGATCGTCGGCGGGATCTTCGGCGCCGTCAACGACGGCCTCGGTGCCCTGATCGGGATCGTGGGCTACCTCGCGCTGGTCGGGTTCTCGTTCTGGAACATCTACCAGGAGGGCACGACGGGCCAGTCGGTCGGGAAGAAGTCGCAGGGCATCAAGCTCGTCGGCCTCGAGAACGGTGGCCAGCCCATCGGCTTTGCCATGGCGTTCGTGCGCGGCCTCGTCAACGGCATCCCGTGCAGCCTCGGTTGGGTGCTCCCGTTCTTCGACGCGCAGCGCCAGACCCTCGGCGACAAGGTGACGAAGAGCGTGGTGGTACCGGCCTAGCTGCCGGCGCGCCTGCCGGCGCGCAGCCGCTTCGATCGTGCGATGCCGGCCTTCGGGCCGGCATCGTCGCGTCAGCGGCTGATGTCGATGACGACGCTGCGGGCGATCTTGTCGTGCAACGCCTGGCGCTTCGGGTCCCACAGCGGCCACAACCCGTCGAGGATGACGATGAGGGAGCCGAAGCACGGGATGAAGTTGGCGACGAACTGGAGCAGGCGGCGCAGGGCGCCCCGCCCGTACCCGATGGGGCCCCCGCCGACCTCGTCGCGCACCTGGATGCTGAGGGCCATCTTGCCGAGGGTCTGACCGCGCGGCCCGCCGTCGAGGACGACGTAGTAGGCGATCGAGGCCACGCCGATGACGAGGGTGAAGACGAACGAGCCGAAGCCGGCCACGAGGTCGCCCGTGCCGGTGTCGACCGCCACGCTTGCACCGAGGAAGACCACGACGACGATCGCGCTCGGCACCGCGATGACGATCCCGTCGATGATCGCGGCGACCAACCGTTTCCACCAGTCGGCGAGGGGCCGGCCGAAGTTGTCGACCGGCCTGCCCCCGGGCTGCGGCTGCTGGGGGTACGGCTCGTACTGCTGGTAGCCGCCCTGCTGGTACCCGGGCGGCGGTTGCTGCTGCGGGGGCGGCGGCGGGTACGGGTCGCCGGGCCGGTCCGGGTCTTGCGGCGGTGGGGGCGGGGGCGGGAACTCGTCGCTCACCGCGGTGTGCCTACCCGCTCCGTCGCCCAGCGGCAAGGGCTTCGGTCCGCGCCGTCTCCGGTGATCTCCCTATATAACGACGCTTTTGTAGGGAGTGGCCGGGGTGACGACTGCAACGGCCGCCGCACACGCTTCCCGCGGCGCTTTCCCCCAGAAGTACCGCGCCAGGCGCGGGCAACTGCGAGAAAGCGACCAGGGCGTTACGGGCGGAGGGCGAGCAGCGGGCGCACGGCCTGCAGCAACCACTCGAGGGCGCGGCGGACCTCCTGGGGATCCTCGCCGGCGTCCGCCATGTCTCGGTCGACGTCCTCGACCGCCGTCTCCACGACGTACAAGGCGTCGCGAAGCGCGTGGACTTCGTTGCGGGCCAGGATCAACTCGTTCTCGCTGAGGCCGAGCTCGGACATCCGTCGGCGGGCCTCGTAGTCACGCTGCCGGCACGACCGGCGGCAGAACTCGGGGGGCCGGCCCGGCCCCGGCCGGACGTCGAACCCCCTCCCGCACCACCGGCACCGCCGTGCCGCGTCGGATTGCGTCACAGTGACGCAATGTAGGTCATATGGTCGTAGCGGCGGCGGACCCGGTCCTGCGGGCCGGTCGGTCCGGAGCGGGCAGACTTGGGGGTCGGCATGGGCGAATCGCCTGGCATCGACGGCCTCGGGACGGCGCGGCTCCTGCTGCGGCCGATCACACGCGACGACGTCGACCTCCTCGTCGAGATCGACCGCGACCCCGAGGTGATGCGGTACCTCACCGGCGGCAAGCCGTCGTCGCGTGCCGACGTGGAGGCCACCATCGCCCGATCGATCGGCCATCGGTGGATCGCCAGCGAACGCGCGGCCGGCGACGCCGTCGGGTGGGTCGCGCTGCGGCCGACGGCGCCGGGCGAGTACGAGCTCGGCTACCGCCTGCTCCGCGAGTACTGGGGGCGCGGCCTAGCGACCGAAGCGGGACGAGCCCTGGTCGCCGCTGCGTTCGACATCCTCGACGCGCAGCGAGTGTGGGCGCAGACGATGGCGGTGAACCAGCGCTCGCGGGCGGTGATGGAACGGTGTGGGCTCCGGTACGTCCGCACCTTCCACGTCGACTTCGACGACCCGATCCCCGGCACGGAACTGGGCGAGGTCGAGTACGAGCTGCGCAGGAATGCCTGGACCGGACCGACCGGCTGAGGCACGCTCGCGACATGGGCGACGGCGCACGGGTGGCTGCGGTGCTCGCCGTCGCGGGCGCGCTGTGCCTGCTCTACGCCGCGCTCGGCACACGAGCCCAGCGCGAGACCGAGCGCGATCCGGCCGCCCTTGCCGGCGAGCTGTTCGAGACGTACCGCCGGTACCGCCTCCCGGCGATGCGACTCGGCGTCTTCCTCCTGGCCTCGGCCGCGCTCGTTGCCGCCGTCGACCTCGTCACCTGACCGTCCCACCCCTCCCCTGCCCCGCCGGGCACGCTGGACGGGCCGATGCCGACGCCCGTTCCCTACGCCTCGACCCTCGAGCGCTGGCTCGCCGACCTCGCCAACACGGGCCGGTCGTCGCGCACGCTCGCCGCGTACCGGCGCGACCTCGACGACACGATGGCGACCGTCGCCGGCATGAAGGGCAGCGGCGCGACAGCGGCCACCGACGACGAGCTGCTACGCGCGTTCGAAGACCTCGACGTCGCCGCCATCACCAACAACGACCTCATCGCCGCGGTCGCCGAGTTCCGCACGCGGCCCGACCCCCGCTTCAGCACGAACCCGCACCGCGCGCCGGAGGAACGTTCGCCCGCGACCGTGGCGCGGCGGGTGGCGGCGCTCCGCACGTTCTTCGCCTGGTGTTACGAGCACGACCTCATCGCCGCCGACCCCGCCGCGAAGCTGCGGACGCCGAAGCGCCGCAAGCGCCTCCCGAAGGCCCTGCCGGACGCGGCCGCGATGCAGGCGCTCGACGAGGCCGGCGCGAACGCGAGGTGGCCGGAGCGCGACGAGCTCATCGTCGCCCTGGCGATCGCGTGCGGCCTCCGGCTCGACGAGATCGCCAACCTGCGCGTCGACCACCTGCAAGGCGAGGGCCCCGACCATCTCGTCGTCCGGGGCAAGGGCGACAAGGAGCGTCGCCTCGGGGTGCCGCCCGTCGTCCGCGAGGCGCTCGCCGCGTACCTCCCGACGCGGCAGGCGCACCTCGACGCGCTCGGGCTCGACGCCCGCACCCTCGTCGTCAGCTCCCGGCCGCGGCCGGTCAAGGATCGCCGCGGCGAGACGGTGGCGACGACCGTCGAGAGCAGTCGTGAAGCGGTCGCCTACGTGGTCGACCGGTTGCTCCGCCGGCTCGGCGTGCGCCAAGCGCACGTACGCGTCCACGCGTTGCGCCACACCTTCGCGACCATGGGTCTCAAGACCGGGTCGCTCAACCTGCGCCAGCTGCAAGCCGCGCTCGGCCACGCGAGCCTCGCGACGACGCAGCTCTACACCGAGGTCGCGGACGACGACCTGGCGCGCGCGATGGCAGCGCATCCACTTGCAGCGCGTCGCACGCCACCCCCGGCAAGGTAGGTTGATGCGCCATGCCGCGCAGGATCGAGGTGGAGCTCACGAGCTCGCGTGCCGACGGTACGTGGACGTGGCGCGCCGCGGGTGCGCGTGAGCCGAAGGGTGTCGTCGAGTCGTCCGTGCTCTACGAAGGCGCGAAGGTCGGCGACGTCCTCAAGGCCGAGGTCGAGATGGACGTCGACGGCATCACGATCACGTCGGTCCAACCGCCGAAGGGCAAGACGCCGGCCGCGCCGAACCGCATCGAGATCGTCGGCCCCGCACGCGACTTCGAGGCCGTCACGACATCGCTCGTCCCGAAGCACGAGCGGCCGCGCGGCGACCGGCGCGACCGCGGCGACCGTGGCGATCGGGGCGACCGCCCGCCCCGGCCCGGGGGCGACCGCGGTGCCCGCGGCGCCGGCCCTCGCGGAACCGGCGAACGCGGCGAGCGCCCCTCCGGCGATCGCGGCCCCCGTCCCGACCGGGGGGCGCGCACCGGCGATGCGCGGGGCCCGCGGCCCGACCGTGGTGGCGACCGCAGGCCAGGCGGCCAGCGCACCGGCGCGCCGCAGGAGCCGGCGAAGCCCCGTCCGAAGCGCCTCAACCCGGCGAGCACCCACCGCAACGCCGTCGTCGAGACCCTCTCGCCCGAACAGAAGCCGATCGCCGAGCAGCTGCTGCGCGGTGGCATCCCCGCCGTGCGCCGCGCCATCGAGGAGCAGAACACCGCGGCGCGCGCCGAGGGCCACCCCGAGATCAAGGCCGAGGCCTTGCTGGCCGCCGCCGAGGACCTGCTGCCGCGCCTCAAGACCGCGGAGTGGCACGACCGCGCCGAAGCCGCGATGGCAGACGTCGACACGCTCGGCCTCCGCGACCTCCGCTCCGTCGTGTCCGGGGCCGACGCCAACGCTCGCGACGACGAGACGCGAAAGCTCGCGGGCACGCTCCGCGAGGCCCTCGATCGCCGCCTCACCGAAGAGCGCGACGAGTGGACGAAATCGATCACGACCGCGCTCGACGAGAGCCGGCTCGTCCGCGCGTTGCGGCTCGCCACGCGCCCGCCCGACCCGTCGATGCGGCTGTCGTCCGACCTCGCGAAGCGGCTGTCGACGGCCGCGTCCGAGCAGCTCTCGCCCGACACTGCGCCAGATCGCTGGAGCGCCCTCCTGGAGGCCGTGGTCGCATCGCCCGTGCGCACGACCGTGAAGCCGGTCGGCCTGCCCGCCGAGCCGCCGCCGTCGCTCGTGCAAGCGGCCCAGCAAGCTGCGGGTCGCATCCCTGCGCTCGCGCAACTGCTCGGCCTCGCCATCCCCCCGCCGCCGATGGCGCCCAAGGGCGGCGCGCGGCCCTCACGCGGGGCACGCCCGATCCCGCCGCCGCCCCGACCGCCGACACCGCCCGCCCCCGCGGCGCCGGTGCCCGACGCGCCGACCGAGGCCACCCACGAGCAGCCGATCATGACCGAGCAAGTCGTCGCCGAACCGGAGCCGCCGGCCGCTCCCGTGCCGCCCGCCGCGCCGGAGGCGTCAGTGCCGCCGGTCGATGCCGAGGCGGTCGAGCAGCCCGAGTAGGTCGGCGGGCGCGGCGAGCACCGCGTCGGCGTCCCCCGCCCGCACCGCGCCGGCTCGCGCGTTCCACCCGGCCAGCGCGAACGCCGCACCGCCCGCGCGCGCACACGCCCGGTCGTGCTCCGTGTCGCCGACGAAGACGACCTCGCCACCGTCGAGCCCCATGCGCTCGAGCACGGGGCCGAGCCGCTTCGGGCCACCGAAGTCTTCGGCGAACAACGCCACCTCCGGCTGCCACCGGAGCCGGGCCATCTCGGCGACGGCGTACGCGCGCTTCTTGTTCGAGCACACCGCCCACCGCATCTCCCGTTCGGCGAGCGCGGCGAGCATCTCGTCGACCCCCGCGAACGGCGGCGCCGCGCCCGTGTCGTAGCGCGCGAGGTAGTCGTCGACCGACAGGCCGAGGCGGGCGCACTCCTCCTCGACGACGTGCCCGAAGGTCACCTGGTCGCGAGGAACGCCGAGCGACACGAACGGCGCGGCGAGCGCTTCGTCGGAGTCGAGCAGCGTGCCGTCGAGGTCGAACACGACGGCGCGAACCGCGGCGGCGTGCTCGGTCAGCGGCCCTGGCGGTTGACGAGCACCGACGACCGGCCACCGCGACCGCGGTACTCGCCGCTCTTCGCGTCCTCGTCCCAACGGGCGCCGCACGACAGGCACTCGCAACAGTCCATCTTCACGCTGGCGACATAGAGGCGGCTCACGTCGTAGCTGTTGCAGAACGGGCAAGCGAGATGGCCCGCGTTCCCTTGCACTCTGCGTACGGTACCGACGTGGCGGTCGTAGTGCGTGGACCTCTAGTTTCCTCGCCATGATCGACTACGAGCAGCGAGGGCACGTCGCGGTCCTCACGATCAACCGCCCCGAAGCCCGCAACGCCGTGAACGGCGACGTCGCCAGTGGCTTGGAGGCGGCGATCGACCGGTTCGAAGAGGACGCCGACACGTGGGTTGCGGTGCTTACCGGCGCCGGCACGACGTTCTCGGCGGGCGCCGACCTCAAGGCCATCGCGAGCGGTCAGGCCGGCGGCCTCCAGACCAAGCGCGGCGGGTTCGCCGGCTTCGTCCAGCGCGACCGTGAGAAGCCGGTCATCGCCGCGGTCGACGGGCCGGCGCTGGCGGGCGGTTGCGAGATCGCGCTGGCATGTGACCTCATCGTCGCGTCGCGCAACGCCGCGTTCGGTCTGCCGGAGGTACAGCGCTCGCTGGCCGCGGCCGCGGGCGGCCTCTTCCGCCTGCCGCGCGTGCTGCCGCCGCGCATCGCGCTCGAGCTCATCATGACCGGCGACCGCATTGACGCCGAGCGCGCCCATGGCTACGGCATGGTGAACCGGCTCGTGGACGCGGGCGAAGCCGTGACCGCGGCAGTCGAGCTGGCCGAGCAGATCTGCAAGGCCGCGCCGCTCGCCGTGCGCGAGAGCCGCAAGGTCGCACTCGCCTCGCTCAAGCTGTCGAACGAGGACGAGCTCTGGGGCATGAGCGCGGCGGCGTTCGCCAACCTCGCGCAGACGGAGGACTTCGCCGAGGGCCCGCGCGCCTTCATCGAGAAGCGCGCCCCCGAGTGGAAGGCCCGCTGACCTAGGTGATGGTCGGGATGACGCCGTGTTCGTGGAGGAACTCGGCGAGCCCGTCCACCAGTTGCAGCTCGGCGACGTCGGCCAGGGGCACCCACCGCGCTTCGTCGGCGTCGTCGCCCGCCGTGGGCTCCTGACGCTCGAGCAGCGTCGCGCCGAAGTCGAGGACCACGAAGTGGCGGTCGTCGTGGATCCGCTCGACGAAGCCGACGAGGCTGCCGCACACCACCTCGAGGCCGGTCTCCTCCGCGACTTCGCGCACGACGGCCTCGGCGACGGTCTCGCCCGGCTCGACGCGCCCGCCCGGGATCGACCATTCCCCCATGCCGGGCCCTCGGCCGCGCCGGATGACGAGCAGCTCGTCGTCGTAGACGACGATGGCGCCGACGCACACCTCGGGGCGCGGGGTCATCGGTCGAGACGGTGGTGCATCACGAGAAGCCGCGCGGAGAACCCCGACTCCTCGAAGAAGTTCTTGGTCTCGCGCGCGCCTGGCAGCGCGATGGCGTCGACGCCGACGCAGCCGCGGGTGCGGAACCACGCGAGCAGCTCGTCCATCATGCGCTCGCCCACGCCGACCGCGCGCGCCTCCGCCTCGACGAACAGGTCGTCGATGACGCCGAGCCGGCGCCCGTCGGGCAGGTCTTCCGCTCGGCCGGACGCGTAGCCGATCACCACGTCGTCAACCGTCCCGCACAACAGGATGTGCTCGCCGGACGCGAGCTCGCTGGAGAAGCCGTCCTCGAACGGCTCGCGACGCGCTTCCCGGTTGACGAACAGATCCCCACCCCGCAGCGGCCGCAGCTCCTCGGCCGCGCCCCGCGCCAGTTCGGCGAGGCGCGCGACGTCGTCGGCCGTCGCATGGCGCGCGCCTTCCACTAGTGGCGCGTCACGACGAGTCGGTCTGCAGCTGCGCGACCTTCGTGAGGATCGTGCGCCGCCCACGCGTCGACGACTCGTAGTCCCGAACCGCGTCGAGCTCGTCGCCGCTCAACCCCGCCAGGCGCTGCACGACTTGCGAGGCGGACAACGAGTCGTAGCCGGGGATGGCGAGGTGGTCGCTCGTCGGCTGCGGCTGGGCGGGCGCAGACGGCGCAGGAGGCGCGGACGACGCTCGCTTCTCGTGCCCGTGCGCCTTGCCGTTCGCCTGCGCGGCCGGCGACGACGTCGCCGACGACGTGGTCGGCCCGTCCGCGGCCGGCGCCGCTGCTCGTGGCGACCCCGCCGGGGGCGGCGTGAATCGTTCGCCGAGCTGCTCGAGCCGCCGCCGCAGTTCCTTCTCGCCCATCTGCACCGCGAACTGGCCCATCATCCGGGCCATCGTCGTCTGGGTCGTCACTTGCGTGCGGCCCTTCTCGACGAGCGAGGGCAACTGCTCGCGCGCGGTCATCGCCAGCCCGAGCGGTGCGTAGACGAAGAGGTCGAGGGCTTGATCGATCGCCTGCTCGACGGGCGACTTCTCGTTGTCGGCCATGTGGGTCCTCCCGGCGGTGATGGTCACGGCGCCGTGTGCACGATGATCACATCGCAGGGCGCGTGGTGCGAAATCTTGTTGGGGACGCTTCCCACCAGAAACCTCGCCGCACCCGTCATTCCCTTCGACCCGACGACGATGACGTCCGCGCCGCGGAGCTCGACCGCGTCGATCACCACTTGCGCGGGGTCGCCCGCCTCGACGTAGACGTCGACCTGCGTGGCGCCCGCCTCGCGTGCGACGCGCCGCCCTTCGTCGGCCCGCTCGGTCGCCGCTGCCGCGTCGTTGACGCGCCACCGCACCTCGTCCGGCGCATCGGCCGCGGCGCGGGCCGTCGCCGGGTCGCGGTCGTACGCGGTCACCACCGTGAGCTTCGCGCCGAGCGCGCTCGCCAGCGCGCCTGCGTGGCGGACGGCGCCTGCGGCCGTCTCCGACCCATCGGTCCCCACGACGATGTGCCGGTACGCCACGAGGAGCGCCTACACGCAGTCCCGGCAGAGGAGGCGCTTCTCGTCCGCGAGCTGGCTCGGGTGCTTCACGAGGAAACACGACTGGCAGACGAACTCGTCCGGTTGGCGCGGCTGCACCTTGCCGACGGCTTCGGTGCGATCCTCGGGATCGGGAGTCTCCTCCTCGTCCTCGTCCTCTTCGTCCTGGACGACGAGACGCTCCTTGAGGATCTCGTCGAGCGTCGCCTCGACGTCGTCGCCCTCCAGCTCGTCGTCGTCCTCGTCGTCGTCGTCGTCGCCCTCCGCGGCGACGACCGGACGGGGCGTCTCGTCGTCGTCTTCGACCACCTCTTCGTCGGCGTCGACGTCGATGACCTCGTCGTCCTCGACGAGCAGTTCCTCGTCGTCGTCGCCGAGCTCGAGGTCCTCGTCGTCGAGTTCCTCGGGCTCCTCCTCTTCGAGTTCGACGTCGTCGTCGGGATCGTCTGCCATGCACTTCCTTCAGCGGTGGTCCCCAGCGGGCGGGGGGACTGTAGCCCCTGCCGCCCCTCTACTCGTTCGTGCCCTGAACGCTCGTGGGCGGTCCCGCATTCCCGTCACCCTGCCCGAGGTTCAGATTCGTGACGCCGTCGACCCGCCACCGCCCGTCGACCTCGACCAGGTCGAGCTGGATGTACGACGCCAGGGTCGTGCGCCGCCCAGCCGTGCCCTCCGCGATGGCGTTGGCCACGACGATCGCCGACGCCGCGCCGTCGTCGATGGGGCCGACGTACACGTCGGTGACGGTCGCCCTCGACGTCGCCTTCACTTCCGTGACGATCGGCTCGAGGCTCGACGCGAACGTCTCCTCGAACTCGCGCCGGAACTTCCCCGTGGCGTTGACGAGCACCCGTTCCTTCCACTCGTCGAGCTCGCGGTAGTCGTAAGTGAGCAGCGCGGCAGCCAGCTGGCCCGACACCCGCTCGACCTGTTCGCGACCGTCCCGCTCGTCGGCCAGTTGCTGCCGGCTCGACAGCGCGAACGCGACGGCAGCGACGGCGAGGAAGAAGGCGACGCCGGCCGCGACCCAGCGCACGGCTGCCGACCGCCCCCCTGCACCCGCCGTTGGCGCGTCGGGATCGGGCGGCGCGTCGGCGTCCGGCGCGTCGGGGTCCGTCACGCGGCGGAGCGTAGACGGCGGGCAACGACGGCCCCGAGCAGCAACGCGCCGCCGCCGGTGGCGAATCCTGCCGCCCCCGTCGCGGGCAGCGACCCACCTGCAGCGCCCGCCGAACCCACGAGCGTGCTGCCCGGCCGGTAGTCCGCGCTCCTCGCGGCGACGAGCGACGACCGGCACGCGGGAATCGACGGGGGCTCGGGAAGCTCCCGCGGCGGCACGTACGCGGCGGGTTGGCGCTCGGTGTTCGCGATGTTGCCGACGCGGATCCACGACCCGTCCGGCTCGACGTCGCGGCTCTGCCACACGCCTTCGAACGCCTTCGGCCCGATGCGAAGCAGCGCGTCGAGCTCGGCCTGCCGGCGGGGCGTCGTCGTCTCGTCGATCACCAGCTCGAGGCCCTTCAGGACGCAGTCGATGGTGCCCTTCTTCGCCGCGACGAGGTCCGCGGTCTGCCCCAGCAACTGCGACCCGCGGTCGAGCAGCACGGTCGTGTCTTCGTTCGCGGCGCGCAACGTGGCCGCGACCGCCCGCAGGTCGGTGACCGACGACCCGAGCGCGTTCCGGTGCTCGGTGACCACCCGGGTGAGCCGCGTGTTGTTCGTCGCCAGGCGGTCGAGCGCTTCGGTACGCGACGCGAACGTCGCGGCAAGTTCGTCGCCGGCCTCGGCCAGCTCCCGAAGCGACTGGCTGTTGCCGTCGAGCGCGATCGACGCCTCGCGGATCAGCGTCTCCAGGTCTTCGGGCGGGACCGACGCGACCAACGCGCTGGCAGACCGGAGCAGTTCCGAGAATTCCAGCGGCACGCTCGTCCGCTCGCGCGGCACGACGGCGCCGGCTTGCAGGAAGGGGCCATCGCCGCCGTAGCCCTCCGGCGGCGCGAAGTCGACGTACGGCTCGCCGATGGCGGACTTCCTCGCCACCATCGCCCTCGCCTCGGCCGGTAGCTGCCGGCCGCGCTCGATCTGCATGTTCACGCGCACCCCGCCCGGGATGCGGTCGATGGACGTCACCGCGCCGTACCCGACGCCGAGGTAGGTCACCTCGGCGTTCGGCACGATGCCGAACGCGTTGGTGAACTCGGCCGCGACCTCGTACGGCCGGTCGAGCTGGTCGACGCTCACGACCTGGTTCACGGCCCAACCCACCATGACCACGAACGCGGCCGTGAAGACGGCGACGTTGAGGAGGACGCGCCGGTTCAGCCTCACGGTCGGTTGTCCCCCGCTGGGCCTTCGGGACGGGGATCCTGGCTCTGCGGGATGAACCACCCGTAGACCTGCGTGAAGTCCCCGGGCACGTTCGCCGGCAACCCGACGACGAACCGGTTAAGCCAGTCGACGAGCAGCGAGAGCTCGGTCGTCTGCCCCGCGGCGACCGCGAGCACGGCGTCGACCTGGTCGATCTGCAAGTCGATCTGCGTCCGGTAGGTCTGGAGCACGTCGTCCTGCACCCTGGCCAGCCGGCTGAGGCGCTCCAGCGCGCCGAGGGCACGCTCACGGTTCTCCACCAGCACTTGCGTGGTCTCGGCCAGGTTCGTGAACAGCGACTGGAGCTCGCCCGATCCGGCGGCGAGCGTCGCGGTCGTGCGATCGAGGCCGTCGATGATCCGCGTGATCTCGGCGGTGCGGCTCGCGAACGTGGCGGAGATGGTGCTCAGGTCCTGCAGGAGCGACTGCAGGTCTTCGCCCCTGCCGCCGAAGGCCTCGGCACCCGACTCGATCAGCGTCGCCACGTCGGTGGCCACGACCGACCCCAGCACGCCGATCGCCTCCTGGGCGACGAACTCGAGCTCGGGTGCCTGCCCGGTCTCGGCGATCACGTCGCCGTCCGCGAGGAACGGCCCCTTGGACGGATCTCCTTTGGGGCGCAGCTCGACGAACTTCTCGCCGAGCAACGACGTCGTGCGGATCAACGCGACGGAGTCCTTGGGCACCCGTACGTCGGGGTCGATGGCGAGCGTGACCTCGGCGTGGAACTCGTCGTCGAGCCGGATCGACGACACCGAGCCGATCCGCACGTCGGCGAGCTGAACGCTGTGCCGGGGCACGAGGTCGCCGACGTCGGCGAACGTCGCCTTCACGACGACGCGGTCTCGGCTGCACCCGCCGAGCGCGCCGGCCACAGCGGCGACGACCAGCGCGACCGCGAGGAGGCGCCGCGTCACGCCAGCACCCCGGCGAGGAACCGGCCCGCGGACGCGATCCAGCGGACTGGCGCGGGCGCGTCCCACGCCCGTTCGCGGTCGCGATCGGTCAGCGCGCTCGCCGCTGCGAGCTCGGCTGCCGTGGTGGACTTCTCGGACGTCGGGCTCCCGAGGAAGCTGACGATGGCGTCGACCGGATCGGTTGTCGACGACGGCGCGTCACCGGCTGACGCGCCGGCAGCGGGCGCGCCGGAGGCGACCGACGCGCTCGCGCCGAACAGCGGCGGCACGGGCGCCGGGACGGTCGGCAGGGGCGACGACCCCGGTGGGCATTCCACGTCGGCAGGGATGCACACGGTGCCGCTGCCGATGCCGAGCACGCGCAGCAGGTCGCTCACCGCCGGGCTCAACGAGTTCCGCAGGTCGATGCGGTGGAACTGCGGGTCGTACGACGCGTTGAGACCCTCGTTCTTGCCGTCGAGGTCTTCGCCGGCGACGAGGATCGGGCCGGCCGACAGCAGGTCGCGGACCGTGCCGATGTTGGCCCTCACCGAGTCGAGTGTCCTGGCCAGCACGTCGAGGTCGTGTTGGAGGCGGAAGCGATGCTCACTCACGAGGTCGAGGCCGTCCACCGACACGCGGGCGAGGCCGTCGACGAGGCGCTCGATGTT
Organism: Acidimicrobiales bacterium; assembly: GCA_036380695.1. Classification (GTDB taxonomy): domain Bacteria; phylum Actinomycetota; class Acidimicrobiia; order Acidimicrobiales; family CADCTF01; genus DASVEG01. The sequence continues at coordinate 6,864 of DASVEG010000202.1, read as the reverse complement.
GCGGCGCTCGGCTGCGAGCACCTCGGCGGTGGTGGCGAACCCCTCCATTACCTGCCCGAGCTGGCGCTCGCGGGTCACGAGCGTGGCCGTGAACTCGTCGAAGTTGTCGACGATCGACGCCAGCTCGTCGTCCTTCTCCGCGAGCTGCACCGTGAGATCGCTGATGCCGCGGAGGGCGCCGCTGATCGCTTGGCCGTTCCCCTCGAGGTCGGCCGCGAGGTTGCGCACGAGGCGGCCCGTCGCGTTGGGGTCGAGGGTGTCGAGGAACTCCTTGAGCGCGGCGAGCGCTTCGTCCGGCTCGACCGGCACCGTCGTGCGGTCGAGGGGGATGACCGCACCGTCCTTGGCGCGCGTCGCGCCGGTCGTCCACGCCGGGAACAACTGGACGTAGCGCTCGCCAATGAGCGACAGGGGCACGATGGTCGCCTTCACGTCGGCCGGCACGGGCACGTCGCCGCGCACACGCATGATCACACGAACCCGCGCCGCCTCGGCCTCGACCTCGACGATCTCCCCGGCCGGCAAGCCGAGCACCCGGACGTCGCCGCCCGTGTACAGCGAGATGCCCTTCTCGAAGTACGCGGTCATGCGGTAGCCGTCGTCGCCCGAGCGCGAGCACGCCGGAAGTACGGCGACGACGACCGCGATCAATGCCGCCAACGCGGTTTTGGGCGCGCTCATGCCGGTATTCCGGTATGAGCGCGCCCAAATCCCGTGCGAGCGCCTCACGGGACGACCCCCGCGTCCGGCAGGCCCTCGAGCAGGGTGATGACGTCGGGGCCGAGCGAGCGGATGTAGATGTCCTGCCACGGGCCCTTCGCGGACGCCTTCGCGAGTCCGAGCGCACCCGTCCCCACCCACGCCAGCGAGCGGTCGATGTCGGCTTGGCGCCTGTCGAGGATGTCGATCGTCGGATGCAGCGTGTCGAGCACGATGTCGAGCTGCGTCTTGTGCGCCCGCAGGATCTCGGCGAGCTGCTCGACCGTCGTCACGCCGTCGTCGAGCGCGGTGCCGATGTCGTCACGCCGTCTCGCCACGAGGTCGAGGACGGCCTGGCTCTGGTCGACGAGCGCGACCAGGGTCTCGTCCTTCTCCGCCAGCGTGGCCGACAGGCGGTCGGCCCGTTCCAACAGCTCGGTGAGCTGCGCGTCCCGGGTCGTGATGGCCTCCGACACCTCCGTGATGCCGAGCGCCAGCGTCGCGATCTGGTCGTGCTTCCCCTCGCTCACGTTCGCGAGCTGGCCGATGAGCGTGTTGAGCTTCTCGGTGTCCGTCGCCTGGATGCTCTCGGTCCCGACCCGGGTGAGCTCGAACACGTCGAACGGCGTCTTCGTTCGCTCGATAGGGATGACCCGCTCGCGCTCCGGCACGTCCGCCAGGTAGGGCTGCTCGACCGTGCCGTCGAGGCGGAGGAACTTGGTGCCGAGGAGCGTCTGCAGGGCCACCTCGGCCGTGGTCTCCGGCCCGAGCTGGACGCCGTCGTCGACGACGAAGTCGACGACGACGTTGCCCGCGCCGCGGTCGGCCCGCACCTTCGTCACCCGACCGACCTTGACGCCGGCCACCCGAACGTCGTCGCCACCGCGGATGCCGCTCGCGTCGGCGAACACGGCGCGCACCTCGTACGTCTTCTCGAAGAGCCGCAACAACCCGACGGCGAACGCGAACGCCACGAGCGCGCCGATGACGCCGATCGACGTGAGGCCGACGAGGTACGGGTTGCGATCGCGGAACGACCTCAACGCCCCACCCCTGTGACCAGCTCGACCAGCGCGGGCGGCCCATGGGTCGCGGTCGCCGGCAGCGCGCCCCCGAGCGGGTTGCCGGGCTTCGCGCTGTCGGGGTCACACTCCGTGGCGACCGACTCCGCCACCGGGTACCCGACCCGGATGCAGAGGATCTCCTGGTTAAGGAACTCGCCGTAGCTCGCGGTCCGGAACAGCGCGGCGGACGCCTCGTCGAGGCGCGCCACCGTCTCGTCGAGCACGGGGACCTTCGTCCCGACGAGCTGCACGAGCGTCGTGAGGTTGGCGACGATGCGATCGATCTCGCCCCGGTTGGTGGCCAGCAGGCGGCCGAGGTCGTCGCTCACGTCGCCCAGGTCGGTGATCGCGTTGTCGAGCACGTCGGTGTTCTCGCGGAAGGTCGTCGCCAGCGTGAGCAGGTTGTCGAGCACCTGCCGTATCTGCTGGTCGCGGCTCGTCACCGTGCCCGCGACGGTGTTGAGGTTCTCGATCAACCGGCCGATCGCTTCGTCGCGTTGGGCCAGCGACCCCGTGAGCTTGGCCAGGTCGTCGATCGCGCGGCGCAACGACTCCTCGTTGCCGTCGAGGCCCTTGACCACCGCGTCGAGGAACGTGTTCACCTGCGCGGGGTCGATGGCCTTGACGATGGGCCCGAGCCGGTTGAACAGCTCGCCGAGGTCGACGACCTCCCGTGTCTTCTCGACGACGCCGCCGTTGCGCAGGACCGTCGACGCCTGGCCCGGGTACAGGTACACGTACCGCTGCCCGAGGAGGTTCCTCCATCGGACGGCGACCTCGGTGTCCGACGGCAGCTTCACGTCGTCCTTCACGGTGAAGCGGACGACCGCCTCGCCCTTGTCGACGCGGATGCCGGTCACCTTGCCGACCACCACCCCGGCGACCTTCACGTTGTCGTCGACGAGAAGGCCGGTGACGTCGTCGAACCGCGCGGTCAGCGAGTAGTCGTGGCGGAAGAGCTGGATGTTGCCGATCGTGAAGGCGAGGTAACCCGTGAAGAACCCGCACACGACCACGAACGCGACGAGCTTCGCGATCGTCCCCTTCACGGCAACAACCCTTGGACGAGGGTGACCAGCGCCTCCGGTCCGGTGGTCGGCGCTGGCAGTGGCGGGGGCGCGACGGGTGCGTCGCCGTGACCGCCGTCCTGCTCGCCGTCGCCTCCTTGGGCGGACCCTGCCGCCGCGGCCCGCTCGCTCGCGGCGCGACCGGCGGGATCGCCTTCGTACGTCGGGCAGCCCACCGTCGTCCTGCCGCACTCCGACCCGCCGCCGAGGATGCCTTTGACGGCGGCGAGCCGCGTGCCGTCGCCGAGCTCGATGCGGCCGACCTCGCCGAGCACCTGGAGGAAGTAGCGCAGCCCGCGCACGAGCCCCGGGAGCTGATCGCGGCGGTCGTAGAGCAGCTGCAGCGTCTTGCCGCCGTAGAGGATGTTCTTGTCGATGAACGGGCGGTTGGCCTCGAGGATGTCGGCGAGGTCGGTCGACAGCCGGGCTGCTTGATCGAGGATCGTCGCCAGCTCGTCGCTGCGCGCGTTGAGCGGCGGCAGCGCGGCGTTGAGATCGGTCGCGCCGGCCACGAGGTCGCCGGCGCGCCTGTCGAGCTCTTCCGACAGCAGCGCCAGGTCGGAGAGGAACTGCTGTGTCTCGGTCGCGTGCCGCGCCTGCACGTCCGCGACCTTCGAGAAGTTGGCGATGGCGCGGTTGACCGTGGCCCCGAGGTCGCGGCCGGATGCGGAGAGCTCGGTGACGATCGTCGCGAGCTGGTCGCCGTCGACGCTCTGGAGCACCGGGTAGAGGTCGGCGAGGATCTTCTCGAGCTCGAAGCCGCCGGTCGTCTTCTCGATGCGCTCGCCGTCGCGGAGGAACGGGCCGGTCGTCTCGTCGTCGCCCGGGTCGATGTCGACGAACTTCTCCCCGAACAGCGTCTTCGGCCGGATCGTCGCGGTGGCGACGCGAGGCACGCGCTCCTCGCTGTCGATGTCCATCGTCACCAGGGCGCGGCCGGCGACGAGCTTCACCGACGCGACCTGCCCGATGTTGACGCCGTGGATCTTGACGTCCGAGTCGCGGATCAGGCCTTGGCCCGCGGCGTCGAACGACGCCAGCAGGCGGTACCGCGGCGTGAACCTGCCGGTCGCCGCGGTGATGCCGAGGAACGTCCCCGACACGAGCAGGGTGACGGTGATCGCGCCGGCGAGCACGTCGCGCATGCGGGGCGACAGGCGACCCACGAGGAGGCTCGTCAACCGGACACCTTCACGGTGTTGCCGCCGCCCCAGAAGACGAGCGACAGCACGAGGTTGAGGATCACGACGGTGACGATCGACAAGCGGATCGCCCGACCGACCGCGACGCCGACGCCTTCCGGCCCGCCCTTCGCGTAGAACCCGTAGTAGCAGTGGATGAGCGTCACGGCGACGGCGAACACGCACGCCTTGGCCAGGCTGTAGGCGACGTCGATGGGCGGCAGGTACAGCCGGAAGTAGTGCTCGTAGACGCCCGACGAGAGGCCGAAGAACCGGGTCGTCACCAGCTCGGTGGCGAGGAAGCTGGCGTAGAGGCTGAAGAGGTACAGCGGGATGATGCAGATCAGCGCGGCCATCACGCGGGTGCACACGAGGTACACGAACGTCGGCACGCTCATCACCTCGAGCGCGTCGATCTCGTCGCTGATCCGCATGGCGCCGAGCTCGGCGGTGAACCCGGCCCCGACCTGCGCGGCGAACGCCACGCCAGCGATGAGGGGCGTCACCTCGCGTGTGTTGGCGAAGCTGCCGACGAGGCCCGTGAAGGCCTCGGCCCCGATCTGCTCCAGCCCCTTGAAGCCCTGCATCCCGACCTCGGTGCCGGTGAAGAAGGACATGGAGAAGATCACGAACACCATCCCGCCGCCGACGATGAGCGCGCCCGCGCCGATGGCGATGTCGGAGATCAGCGCGAGCAGCATCGGGCCGTAGCCGCGCCGGATGGCCTTGAAGGTGACGACGTCCCACATGACGCGGGCGTAGAAGCTGAGCTGGCGCCCGACCTCCTCCATGCCGTCCGCGGCGTAGCGGAAGGGCCGGTTGGCGGCGCGCAGGCGGGCGGGGATGGCCACTAGTGGCCCGAGTCTGAGGGCGCTGGCCGACGTCGGCGAGTCCTGGACGTCTCCCGCAAGGCCGCAGGACCGAAGTCGTAGTCGTGCACTACGTCGAGGGACGAGAACGCCGCGGGAGCCGTCCAGGGCCGTCGAAGCGGCAGCGATACTCGGGCTTGGGTCACTAGAACTTCTGGGGGATGAGCGCGAAGTACAGGGTCGTGAGGATGAAGTTGGCGAAGAAGATGAGGATGAACGTGACGACGACGGCTTGGTTGACGGCGTCGCCGACGCCCTTCGGCCCGCCCTTGGCGTAGAGGCCCTTGTAGCAGGCGACCATCGCGGCGAGGAACCCGAACACGAACGCCTTCACCAGCGCGGACCACAGGTCGGCGAGCTGCACCAGCGCCGTGAAGCCGGAGAAGTACGCACCGGCGGTGGTGCCTTGCACCATCACGTTGAAGACGAAGCCGCCGGCCAAGCCGGCGACGCTCACGAGGCTCACGAGGGCGACGGCGACGAACGACGCAGCCCACAGCCGCGGCGTCACGAGGCGGTGGATCGGGTTGACCGCCATGACCTCCATCGCCGAGATCTCGTCGCGGATCTTGCGGCTCCCGAGGTCGGCGGTCATGGCGCTGCCACCCGCGCCGGCGATGAGCAGCGCGGTGGCGACGGGCGCCGCCTCACGCACGATCGCCAGCACCATCGCGGCGCCGGTCGCGGCCTCGGCGCCGAGCTGGCGATTGAACGACCCGACGTGCAGCGCGATCACCATCCCGAACGGGATCGAGATGAGGATCACCGGCAGGATCGTCACCTTGGCGATGAACCAGCACTGCGTTAGGAACTCGCCGAACCAGTCCTTGATCCGCCAGCTCGCACGCACGCCTTCGAGGCAGATCGCGAACATGTTGCCGGTCTGGCGGATGGCGACCTGGGGCTTGGCGAGAAAGGCGGACGCGGCCATCAGGTCGCCATCAGACGGTGAGGACCTCGTCGGTCTCGCCGGACTCGAGGCGTTCGGCCTCCTGCTCCTCGAGGAGGTCCTCGATCTCGCTGCCCGTGTCCGACATCTCGTCCATCCCGATGGGGCCCTTGGCCTTGCCGCGGAGGAATTGGCGGATGATCGCGTTGTCGGTGTCCCGCATCGCCTGCTTGGCGTCGAACTTCACGAGCCCCGACCGGAACAGCACGCCCATGTAGTCCGCGGTCCGCATCACCGACGGGATGTTGTGGGTGATGATGAAGAACGTCGCGCCGGTCTCGCGCTGCACGTTCACCACGAGCTCGTCGAGGTACGCGACCCTCACCGGGTCGAGGCCGGAGTCCGGCTCGTCGAACAGCACGATCTCGGGATCCATCACCAGCGCCCTGGCCAGGCCAGCGCGCTTCTTCATACCGCCCGACACCTCGCCGGGAGTCTTCTTGAGGTGGTCGAGCAGGCCGACGAGGCCGGCCTTCTCGACGACGATCTCGCGGATCTCCTTGTCGCGCTTCTTCGTGTGCTCGCGGAGGGGGAAGGCGATGTTGTCGTACAGGTTCATCGAGCCGAAGAGGGCGCCGTCCTGGAAGAGCACGCCGAACTTGCGGCGGACGCGGTACAGGTCCTTCTCCCGCATCCCCACGATCTGCTCGCCGTCGACCCAGATCTCGCCGGCGTCGGGGCGCAGCAGGCCGATGATGTTCTTCAACAGCACCGACTTGCCGGTGCCGGACGGGCCGAGGATCGCGGTGATCTTGCCCTTGGGGACGTCGAAGGTGATGTCCTTCAGGACGGTGTGGGAACCGAACGACTTGGTGACCCCTCGCAGCGAGATGATCGCCTCCGTCGCTTCGCTCACCTCACCCCTTCGCCGGTCCCGGTGTGACGGCGGGCACGTTACCCCCGCCCCGGGCGCGCGCAGTCACGGCATGCGAAGAAGTGGTTGGGGACCTGGAGCCCGTTGGTGCCATCCGGTAGCCCGGCCCGTCCGCCGGAGCGGCCGGGTGGGTTATTGGGACGTTCTCTACTTGGGCTCCA
>DASVEG010000201.1:0-2178 GCA_036380695.1 Acidimicrobiales bacterium | reverse complement strand
GGGCGTCTACTACGGGATGATCCGCACGCCGGAGGGCAAGCTCGGGTCGCGCAGCGGGCACGACGCCGCGGCCGACGACCTCCTCGACCGCTATCGCGAGCTGTTCGCGAAGGACTGGCTCGCGGCACGACCCGACGGTCTCGCCCCGTACCACCGCGAGACCTGCGAGCGACTCGCCGTGGCTGCGCTGAAGTTGTTCGTCCTCGCCAAGCGCCGCGAGGACACGATCGTGTTCGACCCGGACGCCGCGTGGCAGGAGACGCTTCCGCGGCTGTCGCGACTCCTCGCCGCCCGGGCGCTCGTCGAGGACGCGACGTGGCGTTCCGACGACGGTCGACCCGCGCGCCCGCCGAACACCGGCGCCAAGGCGCAGCGCGCCGCGCGCGAGCTGGCGCTCGCGATCAACGGTTTGCCGCGCGCGTTCGAACGGGGGTTGCAGCGTCGCGACTCGTCCGAGCTCGTCGGGTATCTCGACGACCTCTCGCGCAAGGCCGCGCTCGCCAGCCGGGCGGGGGCGCTGACGCCGCGCTTCGCGGCCGCGCTCGGCATCGCTGTCCGCAACGGATTGTGGGCCCTCGGCGTCGACCTCCCCTCGTCGGCGCGCGAGCTGCCGCCGTGCCTCCAGGGCCAGAGACGATCAGGCGGTGACGAGCGCGTGGGTGGGGCCAGGTAAGAACCCCTCGGCGCGAAAGGCTTCGGCCACCTCCGCGTCCGCGAACACGCCTGCCTCGCGCAGCGCTCGCAGCGTCGGCGACGCGCTGTCGACGAATCCGGGCGAGCCGGTGATGGCTTGCACTGCGCCTTCGGCCGCGGCTGCTGCGTCGGGGAACGCCTCGGGATACAACGCCGCGGTCGCGACGAGCTCGTCGCGATCCGGCTCGAGGAACGCCCGCAACATGGCGGGGATGAGAACACCAACCGCGCGGCGCGCGTCGGCGTCCACGAGCGGCCAGAGACGCGACACGGCATCGCGGAAGAACGCGCCGTGGCGTCGCTCGTCGTCCGCGTGGTCCGCGAGGAGTTGGCGCACGGCGAGCTGCACCCGATCGTCGAGGGGCACCCGCGCGAGCGTGATGCTGATCAACGTCTCCGACACCAGGCCGCCGGCGAACCGGACGAGGTCGCGGTGCGCGGGGTCGGCGTCACGAACGAGCTCGCTGATCCGGCGCACGAACTGGGGCGGCGACGCCGGCGGCGCGATCCCGGTCGCGACCTCCACGTCGTCGCACATGCCGCTCATCATCTCGGCGTGGCCGCCCTCGTCGGCGTAGAGACGCAGGGCGTCGTGCCGGAGGCCACGCGGAAACGCGACCGAGTGGGCGGAGTCGCGGATCACCGTGCACGCGTCGTTCACGGGACCGAGCTCGAGCGGCACCGTCATCGCGAGGTACCACTGCAGGTGCCGGATCGACAGCTCTTCTCTCGCTTCGGGGCGGAGCCACCTGGCCTCGGGGAGCGCGAGGAGCGGCACCGCGTCCGGGGTGAAGAAACACAAGCTCGCGTCGAAGGGCGCGGTGCGGTGGGGCTTCGCCCTCACCCACGACGTCGTGTCCCACGAGCGGAACGCCGACCGGTACCGGTTCGGCTGATCGATCTCCATGTCTCCCTTGCTTTCACGCCTGGGCTGCCGGCTCGGGGCCAGAGCGGCGGGCGTTCGTCGTGCCATCACGACGCCGCGCGCTCGTGGCCTCCGAGCCGGTGCCTTGGTTGCTTCAAAGGTCTTGAGTGACGTACGCCAGCCGAACGTGCGCTCAGGCCTGCCGAAAGGACCGTCGCCACGTGGCGCCTCGTCAGTGGTCCGTCACCCCCGCTGCCGAAGGCGGAAGCCGGACGCCCCAGCTCGGAGGCGGGTCAGGATGCGGAGAACCTGAGGTCCACGCACTCCGGGAATGTGCCTACGTAGACGCAGACCTCACTCGGTGGGCACGGGGGCTGGAATGTGCCCCCGCAGATGCTGACCTCGGCCGCGCTCGCCATCGAGCCGGCGGAGAGGCCGGCCAACGAGACGAACACGACGGCAAGGAAACCAAGCACTCGTGACTTCATGTACTCACCCCCATCCTGCCGTCGGGATTCGCGCGGCGCGCGAGACGGCGAAACGCTGCCGCCCGGAAGAACCCCAGGCACGCGGGCGGCAGATCGATGTTCTTGGTGCGCCCGACGGGACTCGAACCCGCA
>DASVEG010000200.1:0-13107 GCA_036380695.1 Acidimicrobiales bacterium | reverse complement strand
AACGACGCGCGCCGGCTGCGGGTCGCGCTCGCCGTCATTGGATCTGCATCCCGGAGATGGCGCGCGCGATCACGAGCCGCTGGATCTCCGACGTGCCCTCGAAGAGCGTGTAGATCTTGGCGTCGCGGTGCATCCGCTCGACGGGGAACTCGCGCGTGTAGCCGTTGCCGCCGAGGATCTGGATCGCGCGCTCCGTCGCCCAGACAGCGACCTCCCCCGCCTTCAGCTTCGACATCGAGCCCTCGGCCGCCGTGAAGCGCTGGCCCGTGCGGCCCATCCACGAGGCGCGCCAGACGAGCAGCCGCGCCGCGTCGATCTCCATCTTCATGTCCGCCAGCGCGAAGGCGATCGCCTGGTTCTCGATGATCGGCCTGCCGAACTGGACGCGGTTGCCGGCGTACTCGAGCGCGTACTCGTACGCCGCGCGGGCGATGCCGATCGCCTGCGCGCCGACCGCGGGACGGGACGCCTCGAACGTCGCCATGGCCGCCTGCACGCGCGACGACTGGCCGGCGCGGGCGCGAGCGAGGCGCTCGTCGAGCTTCTCCTTGCCGCCGAGCAGGCAGCGGCCCGGCACGCGGACGTCGTCGAGCACGACCTCCGCGGTGTGCGACGCGCGGATGCCCATCTTCTTGAACTTCTGGCCCTGGCTGAGGCCCTTCGTCCCGGGCGGGATGACGAACGACGCCTGGCCGCGGCCGGCGAGCGCGGGGTCGATCGACGCGACGACCACGTGGATGTCGGCGATGCCGCCGTTGGTGATCCACGTCTTCGTGCCGTTGAGCACCCACTCGTCCTTGGCCTCGTCGTAGACCGCACGGGTGCGCAGCGACGACACGTCCGACCCCGCGTCCGGCTCGGACACGCAGAACGCGGCGAGCGCGACCTTGTCGTCCTCCTTGCGAAAGCACTGCGGCACCCACTCCATGACCTGGTCGGGCGTGCCGTTGGCGGTGATGCCGATCACCCCGAGCGTCGTGCCGACGATGGCGAGGCAGATGCCGGCGTCACCCCAGGCGAGCTCCTCGAGGGCGACCGCGAGCTGCAGGCCGGACGGGTCGGCCATGAACGCGTTCATGAAGAAGTCGAGCGAGTACAACCCGATCTCCGCCGCCTGCTCGATGATCGGCCACGGCGTCTCCTCGCGCTCGTCCCACTCGTGGGCGGCCGGCCGGATCACGCCTTCCGCGAAGTCGTGGATCCACTTCTGGATCTGCAGCGTGTCCTCGTTGAGCTCGAGCGAGAAATCGCCCATGCCGCCACCTCCGTCAGAGCGAGAGAGAAGAAGAGTTACCGGACGGTAACAAGCGACCACCCCGCCTCGCCACTGGGCGCGTGTCCGAGATGTCGGAATCGGCTCGCCTCGGCGCGCCACCGGAAGGCACACTCTCCGGCATGGCACAACCAGGCGGGGCGACCCTCGACTACACGATCACGCTGCACGACCCGAAGAACGACACCGACGAGGAGATCGCCGAGCGCGTGGCGTTCTCCAACATCATCTCGGCGGAGGTGACGCCCGACGACCCGCCGACGCCGGTCGAGGAGGCGATTGCCGCGCTGCGCTCGTCGCCGGAGCGGCTCCGCCGCTGGTCGTTCCGCGCCCGCGACGCCAAGGGCCAGCTCGCCGGCATGATGGGCACGGGGATCGACCCGGAGCACGACGAAAACCCCGACATGTTCTGGACCGGCGCGAACCTGCTGCCCGAGCACCGGCGCCGCGGGCTCGGCACCCGCCTGCTCGCCGAGATCGTGAAGCTCGCCGAGTCCGAGGGCCGCACGCGCCTCCTCGGTGGCACCAACGACCGGCTCCCGGCCGGCGCTGCGTTCGCGGAGGCGATCGGCGCCGAGGTCAAGAGCCGCATGCACATGAACCGGCTCATGGTCGCCGACGTCGACCGCGCCATGCTCCAGCAGTGGGTCGACGACGGGCCGAAGCGCGCCGAGGGCTACGAGCTCTTCGGGTGGGACGGCCCGGTGCCCGAGGAGTACCTCGAGAAGTACGTCGAGCTCGTCCACGTGATGAACGACGCCCCGCGCGACGACATCGAGATGAACGACTTCAAGCTCACGCCCGAGCAGGTTCGCGAGGGCGAGAAGCAGATGGCGGCCATCGGCGCCGAGCACTGGACGGTCGTCGTCCGCCGCGTGGAAGACGACGCGTGGGCCGGCTTCCACGACATGAGCTGGTATCCGTTCGAGCCCAACTTCATGAACGTCGGCGCGACCGGTGTGCTGCCCGCGCACCGCGGCCACGCCATCGGCAAGTGGCTGAAGGCGCAGATCATGCTGCGGGTCCTCGACGAGAAGCCCGACGTCACCGAGGTGCGCACGGGCAACGCGGACTCCAACGACGCGATGCTCGGCATCAACCACCTCATGGGCTACAAGCCGTGGATCGCGTCCGCGGTGTACGAGGTCAGCGTCGAGCAGGCTCGGGCGTGGCTCGAGCAGCGAGGGGCTCTCGAGCCTCGCTGATCCCCGCGGTCAGCGCGAGCGCGATCGCGACGAGGACGGCGCCGGCGACGTAGGGCACGCCGGCGCCGAGGTGCCCGAAGGCCGCGCCGCCCGCCGCCGGGCCGACGACGCGGGCGAGCCCTCCGGCCGACTGCTGCAGCCCGAGGGACGCCCCGCGGCGGTGCTCGCCGCCACGAGCGGCGACCGCGGCGGCGAGGCTCGGCGCGACGAGACCTTGCCCGACCGTGAGGAGCGCGACCGCGGGCACGAGCGCGAGCCACGACCGGACGCTGGGGAGGAGCAGGAGCCCGCCGACGTTTGCCGCGAGGCCGATGCGAAGGGTCCCGACCTCGCCGAACCGGCGGACGGCGGGACCGACCGCCGATGCGTTCACCGCCGTGAGGACGACGCCGATCGCCGCGAACACGAGGCCCGCGGACGCCAGCCCGAGGCCTAGCCGACGCTCCCCGAACAACGCGAACGTCGCCTCGAAGGCGCTGAACGCCACCAGACTCGTGAACGCCACCAGCACCAGCGCCCTCAGGTCCCCCCGCCCCACTCGTTCTGGGTGGATGAGTCCGGCGTCTGTCCGGACTGATCCACCCAGAACGTCCTCCGGCGTGCCGCGGGACTCCCTCGGGTGGGTCTCGGGGAGGCGGAAGAGGGCGACGACGGCGTTGACGCCGGCGATGGCGGCGGCGAGGAAGAACGGCAGCTCGGGGCCGCCGAGCGCGGCCAGCCCGCCGATGGCGGGGCCGGCGACGAACCCGAGGCCGAACGCGGCACCCAACAAGCCCAGCAGCCGCGCCCGCTGGTCGGCGGGCGCGAGGTCGGTGACGGCGGCTTGCGCGACCGAGACGCTCGCGCCGGAGACGCCGTCGACGATCCGGCCGGCGAACAGCACCACGAGGCTCGGGGCGATGCCGGTGAGCAGGCTGCCGACCGCGGTGCCGACCAGCGAGAAGACGAGGACGGGCTTGCGGCCAACTCGATCGGACAACCGCCCGAGGAAGGGTGAGCAGACGAACTGCGCGAACGAGAAGGACGCGACGAGCAAGCCGATCTGCAGTGGCGACGCGTCGAAACGCTCGGCGTAGAGCGGCAGGATCGGCAACACGATCCCGAATCCGACGAGGTCGAGCGCCACCGCGGTCCAGATCGTGGCGAACCCCGCCGGCGTCCGCGTGCGCATGGCGACAAGTGCAGGAGTGGGGGCTCCACGCCGTCAAATCCGAGCGATCACGCGCCGAGCCAACGCGCACACCCAAGTACAGGAGCCGAGCAGGAACATGACCCCCGTTCGCCGAACACGTACTGCGAGGGGAAGGTCACGGAGGGAGAGGCATGGGCGTACGTGGGGCAAGGCTCGCCGCAACGGTCGACGTACGAAGCGATGCCGAGCTCGCGGTCGAGGCCTCCGACGGCAGCACCGCCGCGTTCGAGACCTTGTACCGCCGCCACGCCGACGCCGCCTGGCGCGTCGCCTACGCCGTCACCGGCAACCCCGACGACGCGTCCGATGCGGTGTCCGACGCGTTCACGCGCGTGCTTCAGGCGCTTCCTGCGGGTCGCCTGACCGACGCCACGCTCTTCCGGCCCTACCTGCTCGCGGCCACGCGCAACGCGGCGATCGACGTGTCCCGCCGCGGTGGTCGCACCCACGCGACCGACAAGCTCGACATCCTCGACGACGGCACCGCGGTTTCTTCGCCAACGGAGCACGTCACCGACAGGGAGGACGTCGATCTCGTCGCCCGTGCGTTCCGCTCGCTCCCCGAGCGGTGGCGGTCGGTGCTGTGGCTCACCGAGGTCGAGGGAATCTCGCCCAAGGAGGCCGCGTCGCTCCTCGGCGTCACCGCCAACAACGCCGCGCAACTCGCCGTGCGGGCCCGCGCCGGCCTCCGCGAGCGGTTCGTGCAGGCCCACCTGACGTCGGCGGTGCCGGACGAGTGCCGCTTCTGCGTCGAGCGCCTCGGCGCGTACGTCACGGGGCGCCTCGCGCCGCGCGACCTCGCCAAGGTCGACCAGCACCTCGCCGGTTGCGACAGCTGCCGCACGCGCCACGACGAGCTCGAGGACGTCGGCGGCGTGCTCCGTCGCATCGTGCTCCCGCTCCCCCTCCTGCTGGGGTCGGCGACGCTCACCAAGTTCAAGCTCGCGAGCGCCGCGAGCGCGGCGAGCACCGCGACGACGACCGCTGCGACGACGACCGCTGCGACGACCGCGACGGCCGCCGTCGAGGCCGCACCCTCCGTCGCGTCGACCGGCAGCCGCTGGCTCGCCGAAGCCGCAGTTCGGGCCCACAAGCCGCTCGCAGCGATCACGACCGGCGTGTTCGCGGTCGGCGTCATCGTCGCGGCGCCCAACGTGCTTGGCTCCCCCGGCGCCGGCAACAGCCTGGCGAACGGGCGGCGTTCCCCGGTCGTCGCGACGACCGTGCCGAACCCGCAGGTCGTCCCCGAGTCGACGACGATCCAGCTCGTCTCCTCGCCGCGGCGGGTCTTCCCCGACGGCCTCCGGCCCGAGCAGCTGGCGACCGACGACGCGGCCGCGACGGGGCCCGTCTTCGACAGCGTCCCACCGACCGGCACCAACGCGAACGAGCCGGCCGACAGGCCGCCGTCGCTCGGTGACGACACGGTGGAGCCCCCGCCTCCGCCTCCTCCCCCTCCGCCGCCGCCTCCCCCGCCGACCGACGAAGGCGTGGTCGAGGTTGGCGTGTCCGTCGTGGCCGGCGACCTGGTTGCGGGCATCGTGCTCGGCGACGAGTGCGCAGGGCTGACGGTCGGCACGACCACGGTCGGCTGCGCGCCGCCCGCCGGCGACGGCGACGGTGGCGCCGCCGCGGTGACGCTCACGACCGACGGCTCCGGGCCGTTGGGCGAGCGCAAGCAGACGCTCGGCATCTAACGCCGTCGCTCCGGTTCCGGAGCACCGGTACGTTATGCCGGCAACATGCCTGCATCCGTCCCTGAGAAGCCGTCGCTCGAAGGCCTCGAGGAGAAGTGGTCGGCGCGCTGGCGGCGCGACGGGACCTTCGTCTTCGACCGGTCGAAGGCGCGCGCCGACGTGTACTCGATCGACACGCCACCGCCGACGGTGTCGGGCGAGCTGCACATCGGCCACTGCTGCTCGTACACCCACACCGACATCACGGCGCGGTACTGGCGGATGCGCGGCAAAGAGGTCTTCTATCCGATGGGGTGGGACGACAACAGCCTGAACGTCGTCCGGCGCGTGTCGGTCAACTACGGCGTCACGTGCGACCCGCACCTGCCCTTCGACGCTGGGCTCGAACCGCCCGGTCCGAACACCAAGCAAAAGGTGCCGGTCAGCAGGCCCAACTTCGTCGCGCTGTGCGAGCAGCTCACGACCGAGCTCGAGCAGAAGTACTTCGACCTCTGGACGACGATGGGTCTGTCGGTCGACTGGGACCAGACCTACACGACGATCGGCGGTCGCGCGCAGCGGGTCAGCCAGCACGCGTTCCTGCGCCTGCTCGACCGCGGGATCGCGTACACCCAGGACGCGCCGACCGTCTGGGACGTCGAGTACAAGACCGCGGTCGCGCAGGCCGAGCTCGAAGACCGCGAGCTCGACGGCGCGTACCACCGCGTCGCGTTCACCGGCGCGGCGGGTGACGACCTGCTGATCGACACGACGCGGCCCGAGCTCATCCCCGCGTGCGTGGCGCTCGTCGCCCATCCCGGCGACGCGCGCTACAAGTCGCGCTTCGGCGAGACGGTGACGACGCCGCTGTTCCGCGCGTCGGTGCCGTTGCGCGCCCACCCGCTCGCGGACCCGGAGAAGGGCACCGGTCTCGTCATGGTGTGCACGTTCGGCGACATGACCGACGTGACATGGTGGCGCGAGCTCGACCTACCCGTCCGCTCCGTCATGGCCCCGGACGGGCGCCTCCTGCCCGTCACGTGGGGTGCACCCGGGTGGGAGTCCGCCGACGCCGGCGCGGCGCAGGCGGCCTACGACGAGGTCGCGGGCAAGCACGTCAAGCAGGCGCAGAAGCGCATGGTCGAGCTGCTGCGCGAGTCGGGCGACCTGCGCGGCGACCCGAAGCCGATCCGGCACCCGGTGAAGTTCTGGGAGAACGGCACGAGGCCGCTCGAGATCATCACGAACCGGCAGTGGTTCATCCGCAACGGCGGCCGCGACGACGACCTGCGGGAAGCGATGCTGCGGTACGGCAAAGAGCTCCGCTGGCACCCGGACTTCATGCGCGTCCGCTACGAGAACTGGGTCAACGGCCTCACCGGCGACTGGAACATCTCGCGCCAGCTCCCGTTCGGCGTTCCCATCCCGCTCTGGTACCCCGTCGACGAGAACGGCGAGGTCGACTGGGACTCGCCGATCAGGCCCGAGCCGGAAGCGTTGCCGGTCGACCCGTCGACGCACGTGCCGCCCGGGTACACCGCCGACCAGCGCGACCGCCCCGGCGGATTCGTCGGCGACCCGAACGTCATGGACACGTGGGCCACGTCGTCGCTGTCGCCGCAGATCGTCGGGGGTTGGGTCGACGACCCCGAGCTGTTCGAGAAGGTCTTCCCGTACGACTTGCGGCCACAGGCGCACGAGATCATCCGGACGTGGCTCTTCTACACGGTGCTCCGTTCGCACTTCGAGTTCGAGTCGCTGCCGTGGTCGGACGCCGCCATATCGGGGTTCGTGTACGACCCCGACCGCAAGAAGATCTCCAAGTCGGCCGGCAACGCGCCCGAGAACCCGACCAACCTGCTCGCCGAGTACGGCGCCGACGCGGTCAGGTACTGGGCCGCGGGAGGGAGGCCCGGGCAGGACACCGCGCTCGACCGCAACCAGTTCAAGATCGGGCGCCGCCTCGCGATCAAGATCCTCAACGCGTCGCGCTTCGCGTTGCAGTTCGGCGAGCCGCCCGAGGACGCCGTCCCGGCCGCGCCGCTCGACCTCGCGCTGCTGGCCGCGTTGCGCACGACGGTCGCGGAAGCCACGGCCGCGTTCGACGACTACGACTACACGAAGGCGCTCGAGCGCATCGAGCCGTTCTTCTGGTCGTTCTGCGACGACTACGTCGAGCTCGTCAAGCAGCGTGCCTACAGCGGTGACGCATCCGCGCTCGCGACCCTTCGGACGACGCTGTCGACGATCCTGCGGTTGTTCGCCCCGTTCCTGCCGTACTGCACCGAGGAGGTGTGGTCGTGGTGGCAGGACGGCTCCGTCCATCGCGCGCCGTGGCCGTCGCGCGACGAGCTCGCGGCCGGCGGTGACGGCGATGCCGACGAGACGCTCGCGGCGGTGGCGTGGGCCCTCGGCGAGTTGCGCCGGGCCAAGACCGAGGCCAAGCGATCGATGAAGACGCCGGTCGTCCGCGCCGTCGTGCGCGAGACGGCCGAACGGATCGCGGCGATCCGCTCGGCCGAGTCCGACCTCCGCGAGGCCGGCGTCGTCGGCGAGCTCACGTACGAGGAGTCACCAGACCCCTCCGTTACTGCGGAACTGGAGCCCGCGTAGCGCCCACGTCCTGCTTCTGGGTGCAGAAACTTGTGCGGGGCGCAAGTTTCTGCACCCAGAACGTGGCCTGACGCCGCCGTTACTCGACGATGAGGGCGGTGACCATGCCGAACATGCCGTCCTCGCGCTCGGCGTGCGGGAGGATGTGGCAGTGCCAGGCCCAGACGCCTGGCTCGGTGATCTCGTAGAGCACCGAGACGCGCTCGCCGGGGTTCACCTGCACCGTGTCTAGCTGCTGCGGGGGTGACGGGAACCCGTCACGGGCGACGAGCGTGCCCGGCATGCCGTGCAGGTGCATCGGGTGCCCGGCGACCCCCTCGTTCATGTAGTGCACGAGCAGGCGGTCGCCGATCTTCGCGGTGTACGGCTTCGTCGCGGGGAACGACTTGCCGTTCAGGGAGAACCCGATGGTGCCGGTGTCGTTCAGGATGAGCGGGATCTCCTGGGTGACCGTGCCGGTGCCGGCAGGCAGGCCGACCTGACCCACGAGGATCGCGCCGAGCATCCCGTTGCCCACCTGCTTCGTAGCGTTGTGGTGCGAGTGGTACATCGCCACGGCCGGCTCGGTCACGGTGAACTCGTACGTGAACGAGTCGCCCGGCTTGATCGGCTTCTGCGTGATGTCGGGCACCCCGTCCATCGAGTTCGGGAGCTTCGACACGCCGTGGACGTGCAGGCCGGTCGACTCGCGGAGGTC
This sequence comes from Acidimicrobiales bacterium, assembly GCA_036380695.1. Taxonomy (GTDB): domain Bacteria; phylum Actinomycetota; class Acidimicrobiia; order Acidimicrobiales; family CADCTF01; genus DASVEG01. The sequence goes on along the minus strand of DASVEG010000200.1, from coordinate 4,451 downwards.
GTTCTTCAGCACGATGCGCACGCGGTCGCCGACGTCCGCCCTGAGGGTGGGGCCAGGGACGATGCCGTTGTACGTCCACGCCTCGACCTTCTTGCCCGGCTCGGTCTCCCACTCGACGACCTTGGCCGTGAGGTCCCACTGCTTCACGCCACCGACGACGGCCGGCGCCAACTCGACCGCGCCCTCGCCGTCCGTCTTCGCGGGGAACGACGAGTTGCGCTCGAGCATCGCCGCGTCCATCTCTTGCCACGACATGTCGCCATGACCGCCGGCATGGTCGTCGTCGCCAGTGCCGGCGTCGCCCGCGCCTGCCGCGGTGACCGTCAGCTCGCCGGTCATGCCCGCCTCGGCGTGACCAGGGACGTCGCAGTGCAGCGCGTACGTCCCTGGCGCGAGGTCGCCGAGGACGAGTTGGCCGGACTCGCCCGCGGCGAGCATCGGCGAAGCGATCCCGGCTTCGACGACGCGGAGGTTGTGCGGCGTCTTGCCCGTGTTCGTCACCTCGAGCGTGGCGCCCGCAGGCGCGGTGATCGACGCCGGCTCGATGAAGAGGTCGCCCAGCACGACCTTCGTCGTCGTCGTCGTCGCGCCGGACCCGCCGGCCGCTACCGCCCCGCCCCCACCGTCGCCGTCGTCGTTCGTCACGGAGAAGCCGACGGCGATCACGGCGACGACGAGGGCGACGATGGCGAGAATCGCACCGAGGACGCCGATGTCCGCGGCCCGCTGAGTGTCGGTCTTCTGCATGCATCAAGGGTCGTCGCTCACGGGCCGGTTTCGGCCCGGCAAGAGACCCGATCGCGTGGGACCTTCGGCCTACAACTGCTTCTGTGTGCGAATGACGCATCATCGTGCGCCATTCGCACACAAAAGCCCGCCGCCGGTCGTCCCTCAGGAGGACGCGGGATCGGCGGCATTGGGGACGACGCCGTCGCCGGCGTCACCTACGGTCGCCTCCCATGAGCACCACCGCTTCCCCCAGCGGCGTCACCGACGCGGCCATGCCGCGAGGCGTCGCCGTCCGCGCCGTTCGCGCCACCAAGGTCTACGGCAAGGGCGCCACCGCCGTGACCGCGCTCGACGACGTCACCATCGACTTCGAACGCGGCGCGTTCACCGCGATCATGGGCCCGTCCGGCTCCGGCAAGTCGACCCTCATGCACGCCCTCGCGGGGCTCGACACGTTGACGAGCGGTGAGGTCTGGCTCGGCGACCGCAACCTGAGCAGGCTGAGCGACAAGGAGCTCACGCTCGTCCGTCGCGACCGGATTGGCTTCGTCTTCCAGGCGTTCAACCTCGTGCCGACGCTCACCGCGGCGGAGAACATCACGCTGCCGATCGACCTCGCCGGGCGCCAGCCCGAGCAAGCGTGGGTCGACACGGTCGTCGGCGCCGTCAGCCTCGGCGACCGTCTCGGCCACCGGCCCAGCGAGTTGTCCGGCGGACAGCAGCAACGCGTCGCGGTCGCCCGCGCGCTCGCCAACCGTCCAGAGGTGATCTTCGCCGACGAGCCCACCGGCAACCTCGACTCGCGAGCGAGCGCGGAGGTGCTCGCGTTCCTCCGGCGCGCGGTCGACGAGTTCGGCCAGACCATCGTGATGGTGACGCACGATCCGGTGTCGGCTGGTTACGCGTCCCGCGTCGTCTTCCTCGCCGACGGCCGCATCGTCGACGAGATGCCCGACCCCACCGCCGAGCGCGTGCTCGACCGCATGAAGCGCTTCGGGGACTGAGGCCGTCGTGCTCGCCATCACCTTCAAGAACCTCAGGGCGCGCAAGCTCCGCCTGCTGACGACCGGCCTCGCCGTGCTCATCGGCGTCGCCTTCATGGCCGGCACGTTCGTGCTGACCGACACGATCCAGCGGACCTTCGACGACCTGTTCGCAGGCGTGAACGCCGGCGTCGACGTGCAGGTGCGCCAAGCGTCGAACGTCGAGGTCGACGGGTTCGAGGCACGCGGGCGACTCGACGAGAGCGTGGTCGCGCAGGTTGCCGCGGTCGACGGCGTCGCCACCGCCGTCGGCTTGGTGCAGGGCTACACCCAGATCACCGGGAAGGACGGCGAGGCGCTCGGCAACCCCGGCCGGGGCGCGCCGACGTTCGGCATGACGTGGGTCGACGATCCCGACCTGAACCCGTTCGAGGTGGTGGAAGGACGAGCCCCGCAGCGACCCGGCGAGGTCGTCGTCGACCGCGGCAGCGCGAAGAAGGGCGATCTCGCCGTAGGCGACACCATCGCGCTCGACACCGCGAAGCCGATCCCGCCGATGAAACTCGTCGGCATCGTGCGCTTCGGCGCGGCAGACAGCCCAGGTGGCGCGTCGGTGGTCGGCTACACGCACGCCGATGCCCAGGCCTACATCGGCGAGCCCGGCAAGGTCGACGCCATCGTTGTGCAGTCGGACGGCGTGCCGACCGACGACGCGCTCCGCGACCGGATACTCGACGCGCTCCCCGACGGGCTAGAGGCGAGGACGGGCGCCGAGATCACCGAGGAAGACCAGAACGCGATCGGCGAAGGACTCGGGTTCTTCTCGACCTTCATGCTGTCCTTCGCCCTCGTCGCCCTGTTCGTCGGCTCGTTCATCATCTACAACACGTTCTCGATCCTCGTCGCGCAGCGGGCGCGCGAGCTGGCGCTGTTGCGGGCCGTAGGCGCCAGCCGCAGGCAAGTCGTCGGAGCGATGCTCGTCGAGGCGTTGGTCGTCGGCTTGATCGCGAGCTCGATCGGCATCGTCGTCGGCATCGGCGTGTCGGGGTTGCTGAAGGCGCTTCTCGCCGTGACCGGCTTCGACATCCCTGCCGGTGGCACCGTGCTCACGCCGCGGACGGTGATCGTCTCGCTGATCGTGGGCGTCAGCGTCACGATGCTCGCCGCGTTGCTGCCCGCGCGTCGCGCCGCGCGCATCGCACCCGTGGCCGCCCTGCACGACGTAGGGGCGGAGATCGCGGATCACACCGGACGCCGCGTGGTGATCGGCGCGGTCGTCGCCGCACTCGGCACCGCCCTCGGCTCGTACGGCTTGTTCGGCTCGCCCGACAACCCCACGGCGTTCGTGGGAATCGGCGGGGCGATCATGTTCATCGGCGTCGCGATCCTCGGCCCCGCGATCGCGCGGCCGGTCGCCGGCCTCATCGGGCTGCCGCTGCCCACCGTGCGCGGCGTGTCCGGCACCCTCGCGCGGGAAAACGCGTTGCGGAATCCGAGGCGAACGTCAGCGACTGCCGCCGCGCTGATGATCGGCGTCGCCCTGATCTCGTTCATCGCGGTCTTCGCGTCGTCGGTGAAAGCCGCCATCGAGGACATCGTGGGCGAGGACTTCACGGCCGACTTCGTCGTGCAGTCCGGCACGTTCGGCTTCGGCGGGCTCGAGCCCGGCATCGCGACCAAGATCTCGGGCCTCCCCGAGGTCGGCGCGGCCACCGGTATCCGGTTCGGGCCTGCCCGCATCGGCGGCGACGGCGAGTTCGTGGCCGCCGTCGAGCCGGTCGCCTACGCGGAGATCGTCGAACTCGAGGTGCTCTCCGGCTCGATGGCCGACCTCGGCGTCGACGGGATCGCAATGAGCAAGGACGCCATCGGCAAGCGCGACTGGAAGGTGGGCGACGCGGTGCCCGCCACCTTCCCCGAGACCGGCGAGACGCAGCTCGTGCTCCGCGCCGTGTACGAGGCCCAGGAGATCGCGCCAGGGCACCTCATCACGACGGCGGCGCATGACGCCAACTACCCCGACTCGTTCGACTCGGAGATCTACGTGATCACCGCGGACGGCGTGTCGGCCGACCGCGCGCGTTCCGCGATCGAGGCGACGTTGACCGACCAGAGCAACGCCGATCTCGTCGACCGCGCGGGGTACGCGGAGGCGCAGGCGAGCAGCGTGAACCCGCTGCTCGCGCTCGTCTACGTGTTGCTCTTGCTCGCGGTGGTGATCGCCGTCCTCGGCATCGCGAACACGCTCGCGCTGTCGATCCACGAGCGGACTCGCGAGCTCGGCCTGCTGCGGGCGGTTGGGATGACCAGACCGCAGCTGCGGTCGAGCGTGCGATGGGAGTCGATGATCATCGCCGTCTTCGGCACGACCATGGGCCTCGCGATCGGCATCGCGTTCGCGTGGGCGATGGTCACCTCGCTGGCCGACGAGGGCTTCGAGGCGTTCAAGGTGCCAGGCGGCCTGCTCGTCGTCGTCGCCGTCATCGCCACGGTGTGCGGCGTGCTCGCGTCGCTGCTGCCCGCCTACCGGGCCGCGCGCCTCGACGTCCTCGCCGCCATCGCCACCACCTGACGGTGGGTCAGAACTTGGACATGATGTTGTCGGCGTAGGCGCCGAGCATCTGCTTGTACATCTCGGCGCTGGTGCCGAACCCGGGGACGACGACGCGCGACACCCCGAGGTCGGCGAGCCGCTTGATGGCCTCGACGTCGGGCGCAGCGCCGCACGTGATCTCGAGC
>DASVEG010000199.1:0-2249 GCA_036380695.1 Acidimicrobiales bacterium | reverse complement strand
GTGCAACGGGCCCATGGGCCCGTGCGTCGCGAACTCGAGGTGCTCGAACCCGCGGTGCACGCCGCCGGACGGCGTGGTGCCCGACTGTGCCAGTGCGTTCTCCTCGAATCGCAGGAAGGGGTCGAAGTAGGGCTCGAAGTGCGCCTTGCCGACGAGCGCGGTGCGGTACCCCGCGTCCCTGAGCACCTCGGCGACGGATGGCGCGTCGGGCGGGAGCGGCACCCCGTTCATCCATACGCCGTGTGTCGTCGGGTGCTGGCCGGTGAGGATGGTCGACCTCGACGGCATGCACACGACCGACTGCGGGATGGCGCGCTCGTACCGGATCCCCTCGGCCGCGAGCGCGTCGACCACGGGCGTACGCGCGATGCCGCCGCCGTTGCACCCGAGCGTGTCGTACCGCTGCTGGTCGGTCGTGACGAACAGGATCTTCCGCCGCAACTCAGGGTCTCCCTTCCAACATCGTGCGCAGGTACTCCAGCGCGTTGCCGGCGGCTCCCGCGATCACGAGCGCCATCGTCGCCGGGCTTGCGTCTGCGCTGTAGGAGACCAGGCACGTGCCGTCTTCGAGATCGATCACGTCGAGCGTCGAGAGGTGCTCGCGGAACATCGGCGCGGTGATCCGGTACTGGAAGCGGCGCTGCAGCGGGTCGTTGGTGAGGATCTCCTCCGGCATCGGGATGCCGCTGCCGGTGACGACGACTCGCGTGTCGCCGTCGACCGTGGCCGACACGATCCCGGGGAACCACTCGGCGATGCGGGCCGGATCGCCGACGACCTGCCAGACGTCGTCGGGATCGCACGCGATGCGTACGTGGCGCCGAACGCTTCCTCGTTGCGGCGCCATGTGGCGACCGTAACTATTGACAGAAGAGGTGTCAATACTTAGGGTCACGGCATGACTGCCGACGTCGTAGACGGCGTGGTGCTCGACTCGTTGCGACGGCGGCTCCGCGCGCTGCACTCCCTGTGGGAGGACGCCGTCGCGACGATGGACATCGACCACGTGAACCACGTCGAACGCGAAGCGGTGCTCCCGATCGCGTTCTCGTTGTTCCACTTCGTGCAGTTGGAGGACGTGTCGGCGTCGGGGCTCGGCGCGGGCGCCATCGTCTACGACGACTCGTGGGGCGAACGGATCGGCATCGCCATCGCCGACCACGGCAAGCATCGGACGGTCGAGGAGATGCTCGCCCAACGCATCGGCGATTACGAGGCGTTCCGCGCCTACATGGACGCGGTGTTCGCGAAGACCGAAGCGTGGCTCGCCGGCCTCGACCCGTCGTCGCTCGCGGATGTCGTCGTGGCGCGGCCGTTCCCGCCCCAGATCGCTTCGACGTTCAGCGCTCGTGTCGCGGGCGAAGGCGGCATCACGCGCCTCGACGCCATCGAGTGCTGGATCTACCAGCACGGGCTGCGCCACATGGGCGAGATCGAGCACGCCCGCGCGCTCGTCGGTCTGCAGGGCATGACCTCCTAGGCGCAGACCGGCGCAGAACGGCGCGGGCGGAAGCGCCGCCGGAGGTCGATTCTGCGCGACATGAGCCGCGAGTACCGCGGCTGAGACGCGCACGTCTCGCCGAGCGAGCCGGTCTCGCCGATCCGTCCCGGGCGCAGAACGGCGCGAACGGCGCGATCTCCGCGATCGGCGCAGCCACGGGAGGCCATCGACCGAGCGCGCGATCCTGGTGGCTTGCGATTGATCGAGTGGCCGCTCGTCGGGCGTCGGGAGGAGCTCGCCCGGATCGGCGAGTTGCTCGGCAAGCCCGACGTGCGCGGGATCGTGCTCGCCGGCACGTCCGGCGTCGGAAGACGCGGCTGGGCGAGGAGTGCCTGCACCTGGCCGCGGAGGTGGGCTTCGCGACGGCGCGTGTCTCCGCGACTCGCGCCGCGGCGTCGGTTCCCCTTGGGGCCCTGGCACCGCTGCTGCCGTCGCTCGACGCCACCGGCATCGACTTGCTCGCCCGCGCCCGCGACGCGCTCCTCGACCGCGCCGCGGGCAGGCCGATGCTGCTGTTCGTCGACGACGCCCACCTGCTCGACGAGGCCTCGGCGATGCTCGTCCACCAGCTCGCGACGGACGCGAACCTGTTCGTCGTCGCGACCGTGCGCAACGGCGAGCCCGTGCCCGACCCGGTGATCGCGCTCTGGAAGGACGGTCACGCGGAGCGGGTGGAGATCGAACCGCTCGGTGAGGACGAGTGCGACCGCCTCCTCGCCGTTGCGCTCGGCGGCCCGGTCGAGGGCGC
>DASVEG010000198.1:0-4086 GCA_036380695.1 Acidimicrobiales bacterium | reverse complement strand
GAACTCCCGCCACGACTCGGAGACCGAGCCAGGGTCCCGCTTGTACTGGTCGTACATCTCGTCGACCAGCCACGCGTTCGGGCCGAAGGTGGGCGGCGTTTCCTCCGTCATGACACCCCCGAGCCTACCCAGCGCTCTCCGTGAACCTGGAAGCCCGCGCGCCCGCCTCCGTGAGGTCTCCGCGGCGCGCCTAGCCTCAACGGCCTATGACCGCGCAGTTCATCATCACCATGCGCGATCTGCGCCGCTTCTATCCCCCGGATCGCGAAGTCCTCAAGGGCATCAACATCTCGATGTTCCCCGGGGCAAAGATCGGCGTGATCGGCGCCAACGGATCCGGCAAGTCGTCGCTGCTGCGCATCATGGCCGGCGAGGACGACGGCTTCAGCGGCGACATCCGCCTGTCGCCCGGGTTCACGCGTGGCTTCCTCGCCCAGGAGCCGAGGCTCGACGATTCGAAGACCGTGCTCGCCTCGGTCGAGGAGGGCGTGGCCGAGACGAAGGCGCTGCTCGATCGGTTCAACGCCGTGTGCGAGGCGATGGCCGACCCCGACGCCGACTTCGACAAGCTCCTCGCCGAGCAGTCCGACCTGCAGGACAAGATCGAGGCCGCGAACGCATGGGAGCTCGACCGCACGTTGGAGATCGCCATGGACGCGCTGCGGGTGCCTCCCGCGGACGCCGTCGTCGGTCAGCTGTCCGGTGGCGAGCGCCGGCGCGTCGCCCTCTGCCGGCTCCTGCTGCAGCACCCCGACCTGCTCATGCTCGACGAGCCGACGAACCACCTCGACGCGGAGTCGGTGGCATGGCTCGAGCAGTTCCTGCAGAACTACACCGGCACCGTCGTGGCCATCACCCACGACCGTTACTTCCTCGACAACGTGGCCGAGTGGATCCTCGAGCTCGACCGCGGCGCCGGCATCCCCTACAAGGGCAACTACTCGGGCTGGCTCGACCAGAAACAGCAGCGGCTCGCGCAGGAGGAGCGGTCGGACAAGAAGCGCCAGGACACGCTGCAGCGCGAGCTCGAGTGGATCCAGATGTCGCCGCGCGCCCGGCAGGCGAAGGGCAAGGCCCGCATCAACAACTACGAGCAGCTCCTGTCGGAGTCGGCGGCGAGCGACGGGCGCATCGAGAAGCTCGAGATCGTGATCCCGCCGGGCCCGCGGCTCGGCGACGTCGTGATCGAGGCCGAGGGGTTGACCAAGGGGTTCGGCGACCGCCTGCTCATCGACGGGCTGACGTTCTCGGTGCCGCCCGCGGCGATCGTCGGCATCATCGGCCCCAACGGAGCGGGCAAGACGACGCTGTTCCGGATGATCACGGGCCAGGAGCAGCCGGAGGCGGGCCGCCTCACCGTCGGCCAGACGGTGTCGCTCGCGTACGTCGACCAGAGCCGCGACAGCCTCAACGCCGGCAAGACGGTCTACGAAGAGATCACCGGCACGACTCAGAACGACGTGCTGGAGGTGGGCGGCCGCGAGATCCACGCGCGTGCCTACGTGTCCAGCTTCAACTTCAAGGGCTCCGACCAGCAGAAGCTGGTCGGCGAGCTGTCGGGCGGTGAACGGAACCGCCTGCACCTGGCCAAGACGCTCGTCGCCGGCGGCAACGTCCTCCTGCTCGACGAGCCGACGAACGACCTCGACGTCGACACCCTGCGCGCCCTCGAGGACGCGCTGCTGACGTGGCCCGGCTGCGTCCTGGTGATCAGCCACGACCGCTGGTTCCTCGACCGCGTCGCCACGCACGTCCTCGCGTTCGAGGGCGAGTCGGAGGTCCGCTGGTACGAAGGCAACTTCTCCGACTACGAAGCCGACCGGAAGAAGCGCCTCGGCGCGGCGGCCGACCAGCCCCACCGGATCAAGTACAAGCCACTGGTGCGGACCACGTGACCGTCGCCGCCGTCCGTTCGGTCGTGCTCGTCGTGTGCGCGGCGGGGATCGCCGGGATGATCGTGAGCTCGATCGCGGGCTCGAACGGCGCGGCGATGACGTTCGGCTTGGTGACCGCGGCCGCGGTGTTGTGCTCGATCGTCGCCACGGCGGTGACGGTGCCTGGGTCGCAGGCGACGGGCGCGGGCGGTGCGGACGTCGACGAGCTCGGAGCGGCCATCGAGGACGGCGTGGCCAGGCTCGTGGCGGGCGGCGCCGACGAGCGCGACGTGCGGGATGTCGTCGCCAATGCGGTGCGGCTCGGGCGAGTGTCGCGATGAGCGCCGCAGAGATGGGTGGCGCCGGGGCCGGGCGCACGGCGGACACACCCGGCGCACCCGGCGCCACTCGCACGCTACACCCGTTGTCAACCAGTGTTCACCTGGTCGACACGGTCGCGGAGAGAACCCTTGAGTCCGCCGCGATCCTGCCGATGAACAATACGTGGCAAAGGCGACGATGACGCAGAGCCGCGCCGTGGTGAGGACCATCGAAGCTGGGAACTCCGCCATGTGCGCGCACTGCGGTGCTCAGGTGAAGTTCGTGGCGCGGGCGCAGCTCAAGCAGGTGATCGCGAACGTCTACGAAGACGGCGTGTGGAAGCGGGTGGAGCACTACCACGAGGACTGCTACGAGCAGGCCTCCGAACCGCACGGCCCCGCCAAGTCCTGAGCACTGATCCGTTTTGTGAACGAATGGCGCATCATCCTGCGCCATCGGCACACAAAACGATCCCGGTAGCGTCCGGCGGGTGCTGATTGCGCTCGTCCACGGGTCGATGGACCGGGCCGCGTCGTTCGCGACCGTGGCACGCATCCTGCGGGAAGCGGGGCACCGCGTCCTGACGTACGACCGCGCGGGCTACGCGTCGGCGGTCGACGAGAGGCCGTTCACCGACGTGCACGACGCCGCTGCCGACCTCGTCCGCCGCATCGAGTCGGAACGCGACCGCGATCCCGTCGTCGCCGTGGGCCACAGCTTCGGCGGCCACCTCGCGATCCTCGCGGCCATTGTCCGCCCCGACCTCGTTCGTGCCGTCGGCGTCTACGAGGCGCCGGTGTCGTGGTTGCCGTCGTGGCCGCCGGACACCTCGGGAGGCGTCGCGATCGCCGCGCATGCGCGCGGAGGCGCCGCGGCAGCCAGCGAGGCGTTCCTCCGGTCGCTCGTCGGCGACGACACGTGGGAGTCGCTCCCCGAACGCACGCGTGCGCTGCGCGTGGCAGAGGGCGACGCCCTCGCGGCCGACCTGCTGTCGATCCGCAACGCCGCGCCGTACGACCCCGCGGATCTCACCGTCCCCGTCGTGGCCGGCCGCGGCAGCGCGGGCGCCGCGCACCATCGCCTCGGGGCCGACTGGCTCTGCGCGAACGCGGGGTCAGCAGCCGACCTGCACGTCGTCGACGGCGCCGGCCACGGCGCCCACCGCAGCCACCCGGGGGCGTTCGCCGCGCTCGTGCAGCGAGTCGTCGACGCGGCCTCGGCCTCGCCTACAGCTACGCCTTGACGTAACCCGACATGCGCTCGAGCGCGCGCTCGGCGTCGGCGACGAACTGGCGGACGAGGTCGCCTGCGGGGACGAGCTCGTCGATCGCGCCGGCCCCCTGCCCCGCTGGCATGAACTCGCGCTCGGGGTCGACATCGCTGTTCTCGTCGCCGCCGAGGTGGAAGGCGCCGTCCTGCATCGCACGCGCCGCCTGCATGGGGAACGGCTGCAGCTCGTCGGGGTGCTCGTCGAAGTACTGGGTGTAGCTCGTGCGCACGACGCGGCACGTCTTGCCCGTGTACGCGCGTGAGATCACGGTCTCGTCCTCGTGGATGCGGACGAGCGTCTCCTTGTAGCCGGGGACCGCACGGGCTTCGGGCGTGGCGATGAACCGGGTGCCGACCCAGACACCGTCCGCGCCGAGTGCGAGCGCGGCAGCGAGACCGCGGCCGTCGAAGATCCCGCCGGCGGCGACGACGGGTACGCGGTCGCCGACCGCGTCGACGATCTGCGGTACGAGCGGCATCGTCGCGATCTTGCCGGTGTGCCCGCCTGCCTCGGTGCCCTGGGCGACGACGATGTCGCACCCGGCGCCGACCGCCGAGACGGCGTGGCTGACCTTGCCGCACATGTTGGCGACGAGGACGTTGCGCGAGTGGCACAGCTCGA
>DASVEG010000197.1:0-10463 GCA_036380695.1 Acidimicrobiales bacterium | reverse complement strand
GGCCTCCGCCGCTTGGCGCTCCCGCAGCGGGTCGAGCACCGTCTCCACGCTCGCGATCAGTTCGTCGGTGAGCGTGGCGACGGTCGCGCCCATCCCGTCGAGGCGCGACGGAACGCCCTTCCACAGCGCCTGCCGCGCCGCGAACCCCGCGTCACCTGCGAGGAGCCGGGCGCGGTCCATGCGGCCCGCGGAGGCACGGGCGATCTCTTCCGCGCGATCGCGGTCTTCCCCTTCGCGCACGAGCCCCTCGACGATCGCCTCCTCCGACAATGCGGCGAAGTCGACCCGCACGCACCTGCTCGCGATCGTGGCCAGCTCGACCGGCAGGTCTTCGGCGAGCACCACGAACACGGTGCTCGCGGGTGGCTCTTCGAGCGTCTTCAACAGGCGGGGGTACTGCTGGTCGATGAGGTGGACGTCGACGAGGACGATCACCTTCCGCTTCCCCTCGGCCGGCGGCCGGACGGCGACGCGGAGCACCTCGTCGATCTCCTCGACGAGGATCGACGCGCCCGTCCGCTCGACGACGACCACATCGGGGTGGCGCCCCGCCATCACCCGCGTGCACACGGAGCACGTGGTGCACCCACCGTCTTCGCACAACAGGTCGGCGGCGAACGCGGAAGCCGCTTCGCGAATGCCGGTGCCGGTCGCTCCCACGAACAGGTAGGCGTGCACCGGCGACCGGGCCGCCGCCTTGAGGTGGCGGACGGCGCGCTCCTGCCCGACGACGGCGTCGTACAGGTCAGCCACCGCCGGCCTCCCACGCCTCGAAGGCGGCCCGTACCGCGGCCTCCACCGATTCGACCGGACCGGCGCCGTCGACGACCAACCCCCGGTCAGGGTCGGCTGCCGCGAGCTCGCGGAATCCGGCGTGGACGCGCGCGTGGAAGTCGGCACCGGCGGACTCCATCCGGTCGTGCGCGCGATTCATGCGCGACGCCCGCACGGCGTCGTCGACGTCGAGCAGCACGACGACGTCCGGCCACACGTCGCCGGAGGCCCACGAGCTCACCTGCCGCACGTCGTCCACGCCGAGCCCACGCCCGAAACCTTGGTACGCGAGCGACGAGTACGCCGACCGGTCGCTGACGACCGTCCGACCGGACGCGAGCGCGGGGCGGACCACCTCGTCGACGTGTTGTGCGCGATCCGCCGCCATGAGCAGCGTCTCGGCCCTCGCCGACAGACCGACGGTCGACGGGTCGAGCAGGACGGCGCGGATGCGTTCGCCTATCGCGGTGCCCCCGGGTTCGCGTGAGAGCACCGCGCCGACCCGTTCGGCGAATAGCCGTGCCTGGGTCGACTTGCCGCTGCCCTCGCCGCCCTCGAACGCGACCCAGCGCGCGGTCAAGGCGTCCGGCCGGGGCGTCGCTCGCGAAGCGCGAGCAGCGCGACGCCACCCGCGGCGAGGATGATCAGGCCGCCGAGCCACAGCGTCAGGCGCGCGCCGGTGACCGCGACGTTGGCGGAACCGATGCCGACTTCTCCGTCGAACCACGCGTCGGCGGCGCGCCCCAGCAGCGACGCGAGCAACGGCGCGATAGCGAACGCCGACAGCAGGCAGAAGCGGACGACGCTGTTCAGGGTCGCGAAGATCCTGCCGCGGAGCGCGTCCTCCACGTTGGTCTGCAGGATCGTGAACCCGAGCACGTAGACCGCGCCGGCGCACACGCCGAGCAGCGCGACGAACGCGAGCACGCCGCGGATGTCGCCGAGCGACGCGCCGACGAGGATCGACGCACCGCAGCCGAACACGGCGAAGAGGAACACCCGCTCGTGCGGCAGGTGGCGCTGCACGACCGACAGCCCGACGATGCCGGTGGCCACGCCGAGCCCCATTGCGGTGAGGAGGAGGCCGAACGACGCCGAGCCGCCGCCGAGGGTTTCGCGTGCGAACGCAGGACCGAGCGGGACGAGCATGCCGCCACCGACCAGACCCGTCGCGATGCTCAACATCACGGCGCGCACGATGGGGTTGTGGCCGATGAACGAGAAGCCCTCGCGCAGGTCGCGCCACGCTTGCCCGAAGTCGAGCCCACGGCGCGCCGGCGACCTGGCCGCGACCGCGGCGGCGGCCGAGCCCGCGGGCCCGGCGGAGCGCGACGGCCGGCCACGGGGCAACGCGAGGGTCGAGATGATCAGCGCGGACAGCAGGAACGTGCCGACGTCGAAGTAGATCGCCACGAACTCCTGGTCGACCTCGAGGCCTTCGAGCGCGTCGTACCTTGCGAGGAACTTGGCCACGCCCGCGAGCGCGGCGAACAGCGCGGACCCGATGGGGAAGGTGCCGTACGCGGCGACGAGCGACAGCGAGTTGGCGGTCGGCAGGTACCGCTCGGGCACGAGTCGTGGAACGGACGCTTCCTTCGCGGGCGACCACAACAGGGTGAAGACCTCGAGCAACAGCGACACGACGACGAGCCCCGGGATCGTCCTGACCCACGGCAGCGTCGCGAGCACGAGCCCGCGACCGACGTCGCACACGACCATGACCCGCCGCCGGTTCCACCGGTCGACGAGCACGCCCGCGACCGGCGCGAGGAAGAACCCCGGCACGAGGCGTGCGGACAACACGAGCCCGACCGCGGCCTCTGGCGACCCGCCGCCCGCGATGCGAGCCGCGAGGGCGGTGATGGCGACGAAGCCGATCCAGTCGCCGAGCGACGACATGACCTGCGCGAGCCACAGGCGGAAGAACGACGGCGACCCGAAGAGCCGCACCGTCGAGAAACCCGCGGGCGGCGGTTCGGGGACGACGTCGTCGAACGGCGCCGTGGGGTTGAGGTCGCGATCGTCGTCCGGCAAGACGGCCTCGGCCACCGCGTCAGGGTAGAGGCCGCGAACCGGCCGGAATGACCACGCTGTCAGTCAGCGGTGGCTCCAGCCACGGAACACGCCGCGATCATTCGGGCTTCTTCTTCTTGGCCGCCTGCTTCGCCGCCGTCGCCTTCTTCGTCGCCTTCTTCGAGGCCGCCGCCTTCTTGCGGGCCGCCTTCTTCGTCGGGCCTTTCGCCCGCCGGTCCGCGAGCAGCTCCGCCGCCCGCTCCATCGTGATCTCCTCGACGGAGTCTCCGGCTCGGAGGGAAGCATTCGTCTCGCCGTCGGTGACGTACGGGCCGAAGCGACCCTCCTTGACGACGACGGGCTTGCCGGAAACCGGATCCTCGCCCAGCTCCTTCAGCGGCGGCGCGGCAACCCGCTGCTGGCCCCGGCGCAGCTTCGGCGCCGCGAACATCGCCAGCGCGTGTTCGAGCGACACGGTGAACAGCTCGTCCTCGCTGTCGAGGCTGCGCGTGTCCTCCTTGCGCTTGATGTACGGGCCGTAGCGGCCGTTGAGCGCGGTGATTTCGTTGCCGTCCTCGTCGGCACCGACGGTGCGCGGCAACTGCAGCAGTCGCAGCGCGTCCTCCAGCGTCACGCTGTCGAGCGTCATCGACTTGAACAACGACGCCGTCTTGGGCCGGACCTTCGAGCCCTCTTCCTGCTCGCCCAGCTGCACGTAGGGACCGAAGCGCCCGGCCTTCGCGAACACCTGCAGGCCGGTGTCCGGATCCTCGCCCAGGGCCCGGTCGCCGCTCGGCTCCGCGAGGAGCTCGAGCGCTCTCGCGACCGTCAGCTCGTCCGGCGGCAGGTCTTCCGGAATCGAGGCCCGCTCTTCGCCCTTCTGCAGGTACGGGCCGTAGCGGCCGACGCGCACCACGACGTCGTCGCCGTCTTCGGTCGTCCCGATAGGGAACGAGTTGACCTCCCGCGCGTCGATCTCGTCGAGCTTCACCGTCACCAGCGCGCGGAGGCCCGCCTTGCCGTCGGTGGCGGGTGCGTCGCCGAAGTAGAAGTCGCGCAACCACGGCACGCGCTCCTTCTCGCGACGGGCGATGGCGTCGAGGTCGTCCTCGAGCTCGGCCGTGAAGCGGTAGTCGACGAGCCGCGGGAAGTGCGTCTCGAGCAACCCGATCACCGCAAACGCGAGCCACGTCGGGATCAGCGAACTGCCCCGCTTGAAGACGTAGCCGCGGTCTTGGATCGTCGACAGGATCGCCGCGTACGTCGACGGGCGACCGATGCCGAGCTCTTCGAGCGCCTTGACGAGCGACGCTTCGGTGTAGCGGTTGGGCGGGCTGGTGGTGTGGCTGCGGACGCGCAACTCGTTGGCGTCGAGCACGTCGCCCTCGACGAGGGGCGGCAGGCGGCGGTCCTGTTCGTCGCTCGCGCCCTCGTCGACGTCGTCGCCCTCGCCGTACGCCCTGCGGTGGCCGGCAAACGTGATGACGGTGCCCGACGTCTGGAAGTCGACGCGCTCGCCGGTGGACGACGTGGCCGCGAGGACGACCGACGTGCGCTGGCCGAGCGCGTCGCGCATCTGGCTCGCGACGGTGCGCCGCCAGATGAGGTCGTAGAGGCGCGCCTCGTCGACGTCGACCGCGGCCGAGACCTCCTCCGGCGAGCGGAACTCGTCGCCCGCGGGACGGATCGCCTCGTGCGCCTCCTGCGCGTTCTTCACCTTGCGGGCGTACTGGCGCGGGCCGTCGGCGAGGAACTCCTGGCCGTACCGGCTGGCGATCGCAGCTCGCGCCGCGTTGATCGCGGTCTCCGACAGCGTCGTGCTGTCGGTGCGCATGTACGTGATGTAGCCGTTCTCGTACAGGCGCTGCGCCACCTGCATCGTGCGGGCGGCGCCCCATCGCAACTTGCTCGACGCCGCCTGTTGCAGCGTCGAGGTCATGAACGGCGGCTTCGGCCGCTCCGTCCACGGCCGCTGCTCGACCGACGTGACCGTGAACGGCTTGCCGTCGAGGCGGGCCGCGAGCCCGGTCGCGCCGGCTTCGTCGAGCACCACGACGTCCGGCTTCTTGAGGTTGCCCTGTTGGTCGAAGCTGTTGCGGTCCGCGACCCGGCGGTCGTCGACGGCGTGCAGGCCGGCGGTGAAGGCAACGCGGTCGTCGTCGTCGCTCGCGGCGGGGACGAAGTCGCCCTCGAGATCGCTCCAGCCGGCGGGACGGAACGCCATCCGCTCGCGCTCGCGCTCGACCACGAGGCGGGTGGCGACGCTCTGCACGCGCCCGGCCGACAGGCCCTGGCGCACGCGGCGCCAGAGGACGGGCGACAGCTCCCAGCCGTACAGCCGGTCGACGATGCGGCGCGTCTCCTGCGCGTCGACGAGCGGCAGGTCGATGTCCCGCGACTCGTCGACCGCTCGCTGGATCGCCTGCGGCGTGATCTCGTGGAAGACCATGCGCCGCACCGGCACGCGCGGCTTGAGCACCTCGTGGAGGTGCCACGCGATCGATTCGCCTTCGCGATCTTCGTCGGTGGCGAGATAGAGCTCGCTCGCGTCCTTGAGGAGGAGGCGGAGCTTCTTGATCTGGTCCTTCGCCCGACCGCGGCTGATGTAGATCGTCTTGAAGTCGTTCTCCGGGTCGACGCCCGCGAGGCGCGCCATCTCCCCGCTGCGGTACTCCTCCGGGACCTCGGCGGGGCTGGCGGGGAGGTCGCGGACGTGGCCGATCGACGACTCGACCACGTACTCCTGGCCGAGGTACCCCGCGATGGTGCGGGCCTTGGCGGGTGACTCGACGATGACCAACGGTTTCGGCATACCTCTTTCCACCCTGGGCAGACACCCGGTGCCCTGTCAAACGGTGGTTGGTCGGTAGGTTGGCCCCGTGCCCCTCCTGGCCGTCGACCTCCTTGACCCCGAGAGCCTGCTCACGACCTTCGGGACGCTCGGGCTGTTCGCCATCGTCTTCGCCGAGTCGGGCCTGCTGTTCGGGTTCTTCCTCCCGGGCGACTCACTGCTGTTCACCGCCGGGCTGCTCGCCAACCAGGGCCGGCTGAACCTTCCCGTCATCCTCGTCGGATGCTTCGTCGCCGCCGTCTCCGGCGACCAGGTCGGGTACGCGTTCGGGCGGCGGGTCGGCCCCGCGCTGTTCAACCGCCCCGAGTCGCGGCTGTTCAAGCGCGAGCACGTCGAGAAGGCGCAGGAGTACTTCGACAAGCACGGGTCGAAGACGATCGTGCTGGCCAGGTTCGTCCCTATCGTCCGGACGTTCGCGCCGATCGTCGCGGGCGTCGGGAAAATGAACTACCGGCTGTTCGTCACGTTCAACGTGCTCGGCGGCCTGCTCTGGGCGGTGGGCGTGACGCTGCTCGGTTACGCGCTCGGGGAGATCGACTGGGTCGAGAAGAACTTCGAGATCGCGATCCTCGGCGTCATCGCGCTGTCGGTCCTCCCGATCGCGTACGAGGTCCTGCGCGCCCGCCGCGACAACGCCCGCGACGCCCGCACGCCGTCGCCCTGAACCGCCCTGGACGCGTTCCGGAGGCAATAGGGGCGGTACGACCGCCTCTATTGCCTCCGGAAACGAGGTTGTGGAGGTTTGGGGGTCAGCCCCTGGCGTGCAGGTCGTCCTTGGCGGAGCGGAGCTGGCGGCGGAGGGCGGCGTCGTCGTCGCCCAAGTCCATGATCCAGCGGTCGAGGGCCTTGAGGGCGAGCGACATCGGCTCCTCGCCGTCGTGAACGCCGTCCTCGGCCTCGAGCCCGGCAGCCGAGCGGGCAGCCACGCTGTCGGTGTCGCCCATGCCCGCCTGCTTGCGCTTCGAGAACATGACCGCGCCGATCAGGACGACGAGGGCGACGGCGGCGATGACGTAGCCCGCGGGCTCCGGCGTCGACACCAGCACGTTCTCGGGGTCGATGTTCGACATCGAGATGACGGCAGGCAGGATGAGCAGGGAGACGAGGTTCATCACCTTGATCAGCGGGTTCAGCGCCGGCCCTGCGGTGTCCTTGAACGGGTCGCCGACGGTGTCGCCGATGACGGCGGCCTTGTGGGCCTCCGAGCCCTTGCCGCCCTCGTGGCCGTCCTCGATGTACTTCTTGGCGTTGTCCCACGCGCCACCGGCGTTCGACAGGTAGTTCGCCATCAGCTGACCCGTGAGGATCACCGCAGCGAGGAACGCGCCGAGGGCGAGGTACCCGATACCGAAGCCGATGATGACGGGCGTGAGCACCGCGAGGAGCGCGGGCGTGGCGAGCTCGCGCAGCGAAGCGGCGGTGCAGATGTCGATGACGGGCCCGTAGTCGGGACGGCGCTCGCCGCGCATGATGGCGCCGTCGGCGAACTGCCTGCGCACCTCCTGCACCACGACGGCGGCCGAGCGGCCGACGGCGCGGATGGCGAGGGCCGAGAACAGGAACGGCACCGAGCCGCCGATCAGCAGGCCGATGAAGACCTTGGGGTCGGCGACGTTGATCGGGATGAGGTCGAAGACGCCGCGCGCCGTGCGGTTGGCCGCCTCGACCACCTCGACGTCGAGGATCTCGTCCGCGGCCGTCTCGATGAACGAAGCGAACAAGGCGACCGCGGCGATGACCGCGGAGCCGATGGCGAAGCCCTTCGTCACCGCCTTCGTCGTGTTGCCGACGGCGTCGAGGCTCACCATGATCCGCTCGGCCTCGCCCTCGAACTCGCCCGACATCTCGGCGATGCCCGCGGCGTTGTCGGCGACGGGGCCGAACGTGTCCTCGGAGACGACGACACCGGTGGTGGCGAGCATGCCCATGCCGCACAGCGCTACGAGATAGAGCGAGAACTGCAGGTTGCCGCCGCCGAGCCCGAGCGCGGCGCCGATGGCCACGGCGATGGCGATGATGGCGTATACCGACGACTCCAGGCCCGACGACGTGCCCGACAGCACGGTCGTCGCGGGGCCCGTTCGTGCCGCCTCGGCGATCTCGCGCACGGGGCCGTACTCGGTGCCCGTGAAGTACTCGGTCAGGCGGCTGACGAGCTGCGCGAGCACGAGGCCGACGACGACGGCGCCGAGGCAGCGCCAGCCGACGTTCGACATGCGCGACGCGTCGTTCCCGACGTAGCCGAGGGCGACGGCCGCGGTGCCGATGACCGTCAGGATGCCGGCGGTCAGGAAGCCGCGGTTGATCGGCTTGAGGGCGTTCGTCTCGCCCTCCTTCGCACGCACCGCGTACACGCCGACGATCGACGCGACCACGCCGATGGCGCGGGCGGCGAGCGGGAACACGAGACCGAGCGCGGGGTTGGCGCCGACGGCGTCGAATGCGGCGACCCCGAGGATGATGGAGGCGACGAGCGTGACCTCGTACGACTCGAAGAGGTCGGCCGCCATGCCCGCGCAGTCGCCGACGTTGTCGCCGACGTTGTCGGCGATCGTGGCGGGGTTGCGGGGGTCGTCCTCGGGGATGCCGGCCTCGACCTTGCCGACGAGGTCGGCGCCGACGTCGGCCGCCTTGGTGAAGATGCCGCCGCCCACGCGAAGGAAGAGCGCGAGCAGCGAACCACCGAAGCCGAACCCGACGAGGATGGCCGACGACGTGTTCTGGAACGCCCAGATGATCACCGTGGCGCCGAGGAGGCCGAGGCCGACGGTGAACATGCCGGCGATGCCGCCGGTGCGGAACGCCACCTGGAGCGCGGCGGGGAGCGACCCGCTCTTCGCGGCGGCCGCCGTGCGCACGTTGCCGCGCGTCGCCAGCGTCATGCCGATGTAGCCGGTGAGGCCCGACATGAAGCAGCCGGCCACGAACGCGAGCGTGCGCGCGATCCCGGAGATCGCGAACGACAACGCCACGTCGCCGTTCGGCTTCGTCACCTCCGTCGAGGTGACGAACACGACGATCGCGAGCGGTACGAGGATGACGGCGATCGTGCGGAACTGGCGCTTCAGGTAGGCCCAGGCGCCCTCCTGGATCGCCGTCGCGATCTCGATCATCTTCGGCGTGCCCTGGTCGGCAGCCAGCACGCCCCGCATGAGCGCGAAGCCGACGGCGATCGCGAGGAGCGCGGCGCCGCCGGAGAGGGCGAGGACGGCGAACTCGCCGCCCTTCAGGTCGAAGGTCTGCCACCCCCCTTCGGCCGCGAGCAGGAGTGAGCTCATGCCGATTCCTTTCTGTTCTCTTGCTTCCGTACGTAGATCTGTCTGGCAATGCGCTCGCCGACGGTGCGCGCGCTCCCGTCGACGAGCAGCACGAGCGGGCCGTCGAACGGGTGCTTCTCGCGGACCTCGACGAGCACACCGGGCCGCAAGCCCAGCGTGGCGAGGAACTCGACGACGGCAGGGTCGGTCGAACCGGGGACCGCGACCTCGGCGACGTCGCCAGGCTCGAGCGCGTACAGCGGTGGCAGCTCGGGGATGTCCGCCTCCTCGGGCTCCGGGATGGGGAACCCGTGCGGGCACGTCGACGGGCGGTGGAGGGCGACGAACAGCCGGTCCTCCACCTCCTGCGGCAGCTCGTGCTCGAACGCGCCGGCGAGGCGGTCGGCCTCGTTCCAGGCGTAGCCGAGCATGTCGGAGAGGAAGCGCTCGACGATGCGGTGCCTGCGAATGGCGCTGACCGCCGCCTGGCGGCCTTGCGGCGTCAGCACGACGCCGCGGTAGGGCTTGTGGTCGGCGAACCCTCGGTCGGCGAGGCGCTTGATCGTCGCGGTCGCGGTGCCTGGGCTGACGCCGAGCGCGTCGGCGAGGTCGCCGGTGTGCGCTTCCGCCCCGAGCCCCTTGCTGGGCGCGGTCAGGCGGTAGATCGCCTTGAGCGTCTCGCGCTCCGACTTCGAGAAGGTCGCTTGCAGCATTTGCGGCTCGGGAATCTACGTTTTGGTCACCCAAAACCTCAAGTCGGCCGCCAGCGCGGGCTCCCGCCAGTCGTTCTGGGTGCAGAAACTCGCGCATAGCGCGAGTTTCTGCACCCAGAACGCGGAAGGAGGGGGGCGTGCCCCCGAACTCGAGCTCCTCGCCGACGCCGACCCGCCTCGTGTTGTTCGGGGCCACGGGCGACCTCGCGGCCAGGTACCTGTTCCCCGCGCTCGCGGCGCTGGCGGAGAACGGCCTGCTCCCCGACGAGTTCCACGTCACCGGCGTCGGGAGCAAGGACCGTCCCGACGACGAGTTCACCGCGTCGGTCGACGAAGCCCTGCGCGAGGCGGAGACGCCGGACGACGTGCGGGAGCGGCTCGTCGCGCACGTGCGCTACGCGGCGGCCGACGTCACCGACGCGGCGGCGGTGAAGGACGCGATCGAGTCGACGCCCGGGGACGGCCCCGTCGTCGCGTACCTCGCGCTGCCGCCTGGTACCTACGCCGACGCGCTCGGCGCGCTGGCCGAGGCCGGCCTCCCGAAGGGCAGCCGCATCGTCGTCGAGAAGCCGTTCGGCGAGGGGCTCGAGTCGGCCAGGGCCCTCAACGAGCTCGTTCGCGAGCACTTCGACGAACGGGCCGTGTTCCGGGTCGACCACTTCCTCGCCAAGCAGACGATCCAGAACGTGCTGGGGCTGCGTTTCGCGAATCGCGTCTTCGAACCGTTGTGGAGCAACCAGCACGTCGAACGGGTGGAGATCGTGTTCGACGAGACGCTCGCGCTCGAAGGGCGCGCTCGTTACTACGACGACGCAGGCGCGCTGGTCGACATGGTGCAGAACCACTTGATGCAAC
>DASVEG010000196.1:0-7993 GCA_036380695.1 Acidimicrobiales bacterium | reverse complement strand
AGCCGACTGCGGCGAGTCCGGCCCAGGACAGGGTCAGTCGATTACGCACGATCTAGTCCCTGTCTCCGCGAATCGACTCGCGCCGGGCTCGCGGTCTGCACCGCAGCAGCTCAACACGTGCGGATCGTAGCGACGAGACCCGAGTCCATGCCCGGCCTGCCGCTACGCCGAGCTTGCGATGCCGGCTTCGGGGCCGACGATGCGGCGCCTGCTTGGGTGAAGAGCTTCTCGGCACGGGCGAGGACCGCTGGCTTGCTGTCCTCAAGGACGCAGTCGGGACTGCTGCACGATTGGTTGACATCCCATATGTGAGCTGCGGCTCGCAGGAAGGATGTCTTCGTGCCCAAGAGGTTCCCACCCGAGTTCAAGCGTGACGTCGCCAACGTCGCCCGCCGCGGTGATCTGACCATCGCGGAGGTCGCCGCCGACTTCGACGTCTCGCCTGAGTCCGTCCGCCGTTGGATGCGCCAGGCCGACATCGACGACGGCATCACGAACGGCCAGACGACAGCGGAGCACGAGGAGGTCGTCCGTCTGCGGCGTGAGAACCGCCGGCTGGAGATGGAGAACGAGATCCTCCGCCGCGCCGCCGCGTACTTCGCCAAGGACGCCCTCCCAAAATGATGTTCCCGCCTCGTCGCCGATCTCGCCGCCGAAGGCGTGCCGGTCAAGCAGACGTGCGGGGCACTGGGCTTCTCCCCGCAGGCCTTCTACAAGTGGCGCTCCAGGCCGTGCTCGGATCGCGACTGGGCCGACGCGCACGCGACCAACGCGATCGTCGACGTCCACGCGGATGATCCCGAGTTCGGCTACCGCTTCATCGCCGACGAGCTCGAAC
The DNA here is from genome assembly GCA_036380695.1 of Acidimicrobiales bacterium. GTDB lineage: Bacteria > Actinomycetota > Acidimicrobiia > Acidimicrobiales > CADCTF01 > DASVEG01. Next base: position 7,155 of record DASVEG010000196.1, on the reverse strand, counting down.
AGCTCGGCCTCGCGACCTGCGAGCGGCGGGTGTGGCGGCTCTGCTCCCAGCAGCGGATCTGGTCGACGACGACGAAGAAGGGCCGCAAGTCCAGCGCCAAGACTCCCGGCCCGGCGGTGCACGACGACCTCGTCCAGCGGGTGTTCTCGGCGCCGGCGCCGGATCTCGTGTGGCTCACCGACATCACCGAGCACCCGACGATCGAGGGCAAGCTCTACTGCTGCTCGATCAAGGACGTGTTCTCGAACCGGATCGTCGGCTACGCCCTCGGCGACCGCATGACGGCCGGGCTCGCGGTGTCGGCGTTGCGCTCGGCGATCGCACGCCGCCAGCCGAGCGGCACCGTCGTGGTTCACTCCGACCAGGGCGGTCAGTTCCGCGCGAGGGCCTTCCGGGCGACGCTCAAGGCGAACGGGCTGACGGGCTCGATGGGCCGGGTCGCAGCCGCCGGCGACAACGCGGCGATGGAGTCCTTCTACGCGCTGTTGCAGAAGAACGTGCTCAACCGCCGGCGGCGCTGGCGGACCCGCAGCGAACTCGCCTATGAGATCGTCGTCTGGATCGAGCACACCTACAACCGGCGCCGCCGCCAGCGCGCCCTCGGCAAGCTCACCCCGGTCGAGTTCGAGCTCGCATTCACTCCGCTGCGTGTCGAAGCCGACGACCAGGCAGCATGATCAGTCACAACCAGTGTCAACCGAACGTGCAGCAGACCCCTAGAAGTCTCTGACCACGAGCATCACCGGGCGCCGCCGCCGGCCCATCCGACGGGCTACTGTGGGCTGCGAAGGGGAGTATCCCAACTCACTTCCTACGTCATCTCGGCCTTCGGGTCCGTAGGTCGTGGCCTTCCGAGGCGGGAGAGACCTTCGGTTGATTGCCTCGAGTTGACCGGAGTGCCCGTGCCCCCGACGTTGCTGCCCACCGAAGAGACCTCGGCGGGCTGGCGCGCGCCCTGGTTCCCTGAGGTCGGTCGCCGTGCCGCGGCAAGCCTTCTGACAGCGCTCCTCGCGGTTGTGTTGTCGGTCGTCGGGATCGGCTTTGGCGCGACCGCCGCTGCCGTCTCGTCCGCCCACGCTCCTGAGGCGGCGGAGGAGACAGGAGCGGAGGAGACGACGGACAGCCGGCGTACCGGGACACGCCGGCAGCGAGACGTCGCACCGTCTTCTTCCCGACCGCGGCGACGGCTGAGTCGCTGGACGCGTACGCGACTGCAGTGGCGCCCGACACTGATCGTCCCGATCAGCTGCGCGCCGAGACGAGGTCCACCTCTCCTCACCTGCTGACTTCGGCGCGCCTTGGCGCGCTGGCCCATCCCTAGTCGCAGGACTTCATTGAGGAGAAGAGATGTTGGAACGCGTTCAGTTGTCCCGCGGCCGGCGCGCGCCGGCAGCGGACCCGACCCCGTCGGCGGGGTTCCGTGTTTGGAGACAATCGTGAGCGGGCTCGCGGTTGCGATCCTTGGTGGCTGGCTCGCCATCGGTGTCGTCGCCGTCGCGGTGATGCGCCGGCGGGGACACGACACCTTTGCCTGGGCCGTGCCGTTCCTGTTCCTCGGGCCGCTCGCCGTGCCTCTGGCGATCACGGCTGACCGTCACCGGCCCGTCGAGCCGCCGCGACCGCTGCCGCCCGGCGGGCTGGACCTGCTCGTCGCCCACGACGGGACGGCTGACTCCCAGGCTGCGCTCGATGCCGCGCTGGGCATGCTCGGCCCGCAGATGACCTCGGTGACCCTCGCCGCGGTCGTCGACATCGAGGCGTCTTCGACGGTGCGGGGCGAGGACACCCAACGCGAGGCACAGGAGCGCCTCGACGTGCTCGCCGGGGACGTGTCGGGCAGGACTGCCGTCCCCGTGGCGACCGTCATCCTCTTCGGCGAGCCCGCCCACGCGCTGCAGCACTACGCGCTGGAGAACGGCTACGAGCTGATCGTCGCCGGCAGCCGGCTGGCAGCGAAGGCGCACCTTCGGACGCGGCCAGGGGGCCAGGCGAAGTCGGTCCCGGTACTGATCGGGCCCACATGACGCTGGCCGCCGCGGGCGACGCCGCCCGCGAGTTCGCAAGCTTCGACGTTCCCGCCTGGCTGTGGCTCGGGCTGGTTGGCGCGATCGTCGCGATGTTGATCGTCGACCTGCTGCTGGTGCACCGCACCGCCCACGTGATCACCGTCCGGGAAGCGGCGATCGAGTCGGCGGTGTGGATCTCGCTCGGGCTCGCGTTCGGCGTCGTCCTGTTGGTGTGGCAGGGAGGGCAGGCGGGCGGGGAGTACTACGCCGGCTTCCTCATCGAGAAGAGCCTGTCCATCGACAACGTCTTCGTGTGGGCCGTCATCTTCTCGTTCTTCCGGGTGCCCCGCGAGTACCAGTTCCGGGTCCTGTTCTGGGGCATCTTCGGCGCGCTCGTCCTGCGCGGCATCTTCATCTTCGCCGGCGTCGAGCTCATCGAACGCTTCGAGTGGATCCTCTACATCTTCGGAGCGTTCCTGCTCTACACCGCCTGGAAGATCGCCCACCACGACGAGTCCGAACAGGTCGACTACAACGCCAACATCGCCATGCGCCTCGTGCGGCGCGTCGTGCCGACCACCACCACCTACGACGGGCAGAAGCTGTTCACGAGGACCAACGGCAAGCGGCTGGCCACACCGCTGTTCGCGGTGCTGGTGCTCATCGAGGCAACCGACGTCGTCTTCGCCGTCGACTCCGTTCCCGCCATCCTCGCCGTCAGCCGTGAGCCGTTCATCGTCTTCGCCGCCAACGCGTTCGCCATCCTCGGCTTGCGTTCGCTGTACTTCCTGCTCGGCGGCATGCAAGGCAAGTTCCGATACCTCAACGTCGGCCTAGGAGTGATCCTCGCCTTCGTGGGCATCAAGATGCTGCTGATCGGCAAGCCTTTCGAGGTTCACTTGCCGACCTTCGTCTCACTCGGGTTCATCGCCGTCGTCATCACCGGCGCCGTCGTGGCATCGCTGCGCGCCGACGCCCGCGACCATCGGAACGGAGCCGTTCCGTCCGGAGCCAACGACGCGGACAGCCATCGATGAGCCTGGCGGTGTCGACCCGTTCCGAGACCGACCAGTCCCGACCGAGCCGGACTCGCAGCGTGACAAGCGCCCAACGCTTCGACCCGCGCTGGACCAACCAACTGGACGACAGCAATGAAATGCCCCGTTGACAGTGCCACGCTCGTCATCTCGGAGCGCCAAGGCGTGGAGATCGACTACTGCCCCGAGTGCCGTGGCGTGTGGCTCGACCGCGGCGAGCTGGACAAGCTCCTCGTCAGAGCCGACGACGACTGGGCCGATGACGACCGCGGACGCCGACCGCAGCAGGGCCGTCGCGAGCCCGATCGACACGACGAGTATCCCGGACGAAAGAAGCAGAAGAAGGGCTGGATGAGCGAGATGTTCGAGTTCGACTGACCGACACTCGCCAGACGAGGAGCTCTGATGTCGAAACACCCGCGAGACGTCGAGCGCATCGGCTCCACTCCCGAGGTCGTCGCCAAGCTGCGACGCCTCGCGGATGCGCTCGAGTCAGGCAAGCCCTTCCGCATCCAAGTCGCGGGCGCGCGGATCAACGTGCCCGCACGGGCAGCGTTCAGCGCCGAGCACGAAGACAATGTCGAGGAGGTCGAGTTCCAGCTCCGGTGGGAACTCGAAGACGACACCGAAGCCGCGGACGACGACGTCGTCCCCGGCGATCACCTACGTGACCTGGAGGTGCCGTGACGGTCGACTCCGTTGACTTCGCTCGACTGCTCGGTCTTGACGCACAGGTGCATCAAGCCGTCGGGATGATGGCGGTGCAGATCGGAGATTCGCTCGAAGCGGCAGCCATGCGGTTGATGGCGGCCGCGGATGCGCACCAACGTGCCCTGGAAGCGGTCGCCGCCGACGTTGTCGCCCGTCGCGTGCGGTTCTCTCCCGAGCGGTGACGATGGTCCCCCGCCGAGGTCAGCCGAGGGCGCGTAGTTAGTACCTTCGTTGGTCGATGGCGGACCGCTGCGTGGGACCGCCGGTGAGGAGGCTCCTCCAGCAGCGCCGTTCCGGAAGGCCCGAGGTGGCCCAGCGACTCGAGCTTCCCGCGCAGGAAGCGCTGAACAACAAATGCGCGACCCGGACATCGGTCGGATGCCGTGATGACGCCCGAGGGCGGCGGCACTGACGACGTGGAGCCCCCAGACCGTGTGCGATGACGACGGAGGTACGCTGTCGTCGCGCACGCGTGTGCGTGGTGGCCTTTCCCGGCACGTGCCCCAGACCCCGGTAGCGCGTCGTTGGCCCCTCGTGGGAAAGCGATCGAGATGCAGAACGAGTCTCCGGCCGAGCATCCGGCGATGGCGGACGTTGGCGAAGACGCGCTCACGCCTGGCGATCCGAGTGGCCGGCTGTCGTTGGGCGCGTACGCACAGGTCGCTTCGTTGCTACACGAGTCCCGACGAGAAGCTCCCGATCATCTCGGCGCGTTCCTTGGGCGGCGCGTCGCGGTGTTCGGGATGCACGACCTTTCGGTGTACGTGACCGACTTCGAGCAGCGGCGCCTCGTGCCCATCGTCGGGTCGGCTGCGACCGCGTCGATGGACATGGACACCTCGACCGGCGGCCGCTCGTTCACCACGACCAAACAGGTCGAGGAACCAGTCGACGACGGCGTGAGGCTGTGGAGCGTGGTGGTCGACGGTGCAGCCCGCCTCGGCGTGATGTGCGTCACCGTCTCGACGGTCGATGACGAGGGTCGCGCTCTGGCCGACAGCCTCGCTGGCGTGGTTGCCGCATTGCTGGTTACACGAGGCCAGTGCACCGACGCCTACACGTCCCTGCGACGCAGCGAGAAGTTCAGCCTGGCGGCCGAGATGCAGTGGGACCTGTTGCCGCCGTTGAGCTTGGACAGCGGGCGGGTGTCGGTCGCGGGACTCATTCAGCCTGCATACGAGGTCGGTGGCGACTCGTTCGACTACGCGGTGAACGGCGACATGTTGGACTTCGCCGTGTTCGATGCGATGGGCCACGGGCTGGAGTCGAGCCAACTCGCCCACCTGGCGGTGAGCAGCTATCGCCACAGCCGACGTTCGGGCCTCGACCTCGAAGCCACCTACCTGGCCATGGACACCGCCATCGCGGGGAGGGGGCGCGGCGAGGAGTACGTCACCTGCATCCTCGGACGGCTCGACCTGATCGGGGGGCGCTTGACGTGGATCAACGTCGGTCACCCGTTGCCTCTGCTGGTCCGCGACGGTGACGTCGTGGGCCGCATGTCGTGCGAGCCGACCCTGCCGGCCGGACTCGGTCATGGCGTCGCCGGCGACCGCGTCATCGGCGACGGCGTGGTCGAGATCGCCCATGCCGTTCTCGAGCCAGGTGACCGCGTCTTCTTCATCACTGACGGCGTGGTGGACTCCCATCGGCCCGGCGGTGAGGACTTCGGGGAGGAACGCCTCGTCGAACTCCTCGGTGCTCGGTCCCGTGACGGTCTCGACGCAGCGGAGACCGTCCGTCAACTGTCACATACGGTCTTGGACCACCACGGTGTCTTGAGCGACGACACCACCGCCTTCCTTATCGACTTCCACTCGTAGCGTCCACACGGCGTCGCCATATGACTGCCACAGGATTCGCTCGTGCGCCAACGCCCAATCGCAACGCGTCCTGGGAGTGTTCGCGACGACCCGCGCGCCAATGCGACCCCGCGGCGGCGGCCTACTCTCGGTCGCACAGGTCCACAGAACGCTGCGATCGTCAGTCAGTCTCCGACATCTAGCTTGCCCTGGCTATTTCGGCCGGGGTCGCCTTGCGAAGTTGTCCGCCACCGGAGCTGCGGTCATAGAACCATGCCCAGACGCGCCTGCAAAGCGCTGTTGCGCAGCCTGGCGGGTTACGCCCAGTACGTCGCCGAGATCAGCCCACGTGTGCCCCGCTCTCCTGGCTTCATCCGCGAGACTTCCCAGCAAGATGTGGACGTCCGCGTAAAGCGTCGCGCCAGCAAAGAGTGTCTCTAGCGCCGGCCGGTCCGTGTCGAGGGCCTGCGCCAGCAATGACTCCAGAACTTCAGCGTCGGGCAATCGGCGGATGTCGCCACTCATCTACGGCCGTGTCAACGATGCCTTGACACGCTGGTCGTCGCAGTGTCGACCGCGGCAGGGCGTTCCTCCGCAGGGATGCTTCGAGCTGCTGGACCGTCGCTCGCGCGTCCACGCCGTCGTCGGAAACGCCGGCGCAGCATCGGGTCTCGCGCCAGCAATCGCTCTGCTGGATCGAGCGGGCCACCGAGGTGCGTCTGGGGACCAACAACCGGAGGAAGGAGTGAAGTGCCCCGTCGGCACTGCCACGCTCCTCATCTCGGAGTGCCAAGGCGTGGAGATCGACTACTGCCCGGGGTGCCGTGGCTGGCTCGACCGTGGCGCGCTGGAAAAGCTGCTCGACTGACCGCAACACCGAAGAGACGAGGAGCCATTCGATGTCGAAACAACCGCGAGACGTCGAGCGCATGTACTCCACTCCCGAGGTCGTCGCGAAGCTGCGGCGCCTTGCCGATGCGCTCGAGTCAGGCAAGCCCTTCCGCATCCAGGTCGCCGGCGAACGGATCCACGTGCCGGCACGAGCGGAATTCAGCGTCGAGCACGAACGCGAGGGCAATGCCGAGGAGGTCGAGTTCCAGCTCCGGTGGGAACTCGACGACGACTCCGACGACGCTGACGACGACGTCGTCGTGTAGCGAGTCAGAAGGGGAGCCACCAGCAGGCGAGTTCGGATGCAGGATCCTGCGCCGCGCGCACGCCCCTCAGGTGGTGCCGCTGAGGAACCCGGACAGCACCGCACCAAAGCGTTCGCGGTGCGCGTCCCAGAGCAGACCGTCCCGAGGGAAGACCTCCAACCGGGCGCCGAGGGCCCTTGCCCACTGCTCGGCCATCTTGAGCGGGTGGTCGCGGTCGATGTGCTGTGCGATCACCAAGACCTCGGCGCCAGGATCGACCTCGCGCTCGGGTGCGAGCTTCTCGTGTCCGACCCACGACGCGTAGTCGCCCGCGGCCCATCCCATCGGCGGCCAGACCAGGACGACGCGCTCGAAGAGCCCGGGGTCGCGGACGAGCGCGCCGACGACGGCGCGCGCTCCTCGCGAGAAGCCGACCGCCTGCGTCGCGCGACTGGTGCGAGCA
>DASVEG010000195.1:0-3888 GCA_036380695.1 Acidimicrobiales bacterium | reverse complement strand
ACCCGCCGGAGCCGACGGCGAGCAACGCGATCCACCCCCAGTTGCCGATAGAGCCCGGATCGAGGCGGCCGCCCGACAGCAGCGCCAGCGGCGCGACCGCGACAGACGCGACGATCATCATCCCGGCGAGGAACTCGAACGGCGACAGCTCGCGCCGCACCTGCTTCGACGCGACGAAGTACCACGTCCACGCGAAGAGCGCGCCGGCGGCGAGCAGGTCGCCCGTCGGGCTCCAGACGGGAGTCGCCGACGAGCCGTAGACCACGAGGGCGACGCCGCCGATCGCGGTGACCGTCCACGCGACGGCGTTCGCGCCCACCTTTTCCCCGAACAGTCGCCCGACCACGAGCAGCACGAGCGCGGGCTGCAGGGCGCCGATCACCGTCGCGTTCGCCACCGTCGTGTGCTTGAGCGCCGAGAAGAACAGGACGATGTCGACCGCGAACGCGATGCCGCCGGGCAGGCATTGCCGCAGCAGCCTGAGCGTGAGCCGACCGCCCCGCGCCCTGAAGACCACCACCGTCACCACCGCGCCGATCCACAGCCGGTGGAATCCGAGGACGACGCCGTCGATCTCGTCGACGAGCTTGGCGACGACCGCCACGCCGCCCCACACCGCGACCGCGACGAGCACCGCCAGCGCGCCAGCCAGCGGCCGCCGCTCGACGCGAGCCGGCTGCGTCGGCGTCGCCGGCGCGCTCACCCGCGCACCCATCCGTCATCAGCCGTTTTTGGGCGCGCACCGTGCCATATACGGCTGAATGCGCGGCCAAAAACCCGAAGCGCGGCGTTCACCGTCACGCGCCGTCTCGCGAGCGCGCCGGCGGGCGCCAGAACGCGGCGAGCACCGAGGCGCCCATGCCGCCGCCCAGCGCGAGCGCGATGGCGACGCCGGCCCATCCGTCGGCGCCGAAGCCGATCGCCTCGTCGACCGACACCTCGCCCCCGCCGAGCGCGGCCAGCGCCACCGCGACGATCGTGATCATGAGGACGTACTCGTAGCCCTCACCCGGCCGGAAGATGAAGAACCCGTTCCTGATGTGGTTGGCGACGAGGGCGACCACCATCGTCCCGACCACCGCAGCGCAGGCGAACGGCGTCAGCAGCCCGAGCAGCAACAGCGCACCGGCGACGAGCTCGGTCACCGACGCGACCGTCGCCTGGAACCGGCTGGCGCGCATCCCGATCGACGCGAACCACCTCGCCGTCCCCGGCAGCTTCCCCCCGCCCCACACGTGGTTCCACCCGTGGGCGAGCATCGTCACGCCCAACGTCACCCGCAGCAACACCGCCGCGATCGAGATCCCCGTCATCGGTCCCCGAACCTACGACCTCTTTTGTGTGCGAATGGCGCAACAGGATGCGCCATCGGTGCACAAAACGACTCAGACGTGGGCGTTGATGCGGGTCGCGAGCTCCGTGCACTTGTCGGTGACGCCGCCGGCGGAGTGGTCGACGACGTCGATGACGACCTTGTTCCACGAGTTCGACCAGTCGGGGTGGTGGTTCATGCGCTCGGCCTCGAGCGCGACCGCGGTCATGAACGCGAACGCTCGCCGGAAGTCGGGGAACTCGAGCTCGCGATGGAGCTTGCCGTCCACCACCTCCCAGCCGTCGGGCGCGGTCATGCCGACCGCGACCCGACGATGCGCGCGTGGGCGTCGTCGTCGTAGGTCGAGAAGAACGCGTGCAGGTCGTCGAGCATCTGGTCGAAGGATGCGGCCGCGAACAGCACCGGCTGGTAGTGCGTGATGTCGTACTCCTGCGTGCCCATCGCCACGAGGTCCCACGGCCGGATCTCCGCGTCCTTGAACACCTCGATCTCGCCGTACGACGACAGCAGACCGGCGCCGTACGCCTTCAGCTCGCCGTCCTCGTGCACGACCCCGAACTCGAGCGTGAACCAGAACACGCGGCTGAAGAAGTCGAGCGCCGCGTCCGTCTCCGCCCGCACCGACGCCTTGCCCGCAACCTCGTACAGGTCGGCGAAGGCGTCGCTGCCGAGCATGTTGGCGTGGCCGATGATCTCGTGAACGATGTCGGGCTCGGGTGTGTAGAAGGGCACCGAGTGGTGGCGGATGTACTGCGTCGACAGGAACGCCCGCTCGGCCAGCGCGCCGTAGAACGTCCTCGTCGGCACGAGACCGGGGACGGGGCGGATGTGGAAGCCCGTCAGCCCGTGCACCCGCTCGTCGACCTCGCGCAGCTGCGGCACGCGGTCGGCAGGAAGCACCACCCGCGCCGCGCCGGCGAGGTACTCGCGGCATGCGAGCCGCCGGTGTTTCTCGGCCAGCTCGCGTGACACCGTCGCCCACACCGCGTCCTCCTCGGCGCTGTACGTGACGTCGGGGATCGGGTCGCCGGGTCGGTACGCGGCGCCGACCTCGGCGATGCGGGCGCGGCGTTCGCGGTACTCGGGGTCGCTGAACCCCGGGTGGTCGTCGGGCAGCTCGAACCGGGTGGCAGTGAAGGGCGTCGCCATGGCATCCAGGATCGTCGCCCTGGGACGTTCGTGCAACCTCGCCGCCCTTTGGCCGGACGAACGTCCACGATTCACGTCTGCTATGCCACACTCGTCCGGCACATCACCGGATCGGAGGACGATGGCTGGACGAAGTGCGCGTGCCCTCGACGACGTCGACCGCCGCATGCTGGCGATCCTCGTGGAGTCGGGGCGCATCTCCGTGAACGAGCTGGCGGCGAAGGCGAACGTGTCGCGTGCGACGGCCTACGCCCGCTTCGACCGGCTGGTCGACGACGGCGTGGTGTCGCGCTTCCGCGCCGACGTCGAGCCCGGCGCGCTCGGCCTCGACGTCGCCGCAATGATCCTCGTCAACATCGAGCAGGGCGCGTGGCCGGCGACGCGCGAGAAGGTCAGCCGCCTGCCCGGCGTGGAGTACGTCGCGCTCACGAGCGGAGGCTTCGACTTCCTGCTCCTCGTGCGCGCGCCCGACATCGCCGCGTTGCGCGACGTCGTCCTCTACCGCCTACAGGGGATGCCAGAGGTGCGGTCGACGCAGACGATCTTCGTGCTCGACGAAGAACGCCATCCGATCGGCTCGGCGCACCACCTCGAAGGCGCTACAGCGCAGCCGCCCGGTCGTCGACGAGCGCGCCGTCCCACAACTCCTTGAACCGCTCGAGGTCTTCCGCGGGGTCGTCGATGCCCCGGAGCGGCCCCGCGTCGGCCAGGTGGTTGCGCGCGTAGAGACGGGCCACGAGCGACTTGCGGTCGCTGCCGAGCTCGGACGCCTCCCATCCCGCGTGCTCCAGCAGCAACGCGCCCGCGTAGACGTCGACCATGTACTGCGCGAGCGGGTACAGGCGCGCTTCGGCGACGGTGCGGTCGAGACCGCTCCACACCTCGACGGCGCGCTCCAGGTCGTCGACCCGGTGGCGCACGAGCGCGACGGTCTCCGCGTCGTCGGGCGGCGCGGCGTCGACCGCGGCCCGCACGCGCTCGAGGAACGCGACGTGAGCCTGCTCGCGCTCGATGCCGCGGCGCACGTCGAGGCAGAGGATGTTGTCCGCGCCTTCCCAGATCGTGTTCACCTGCGCGTCGCGAAGCAGGCGGGCGACGGGCCACTGCTCGATGTAGCCGTTGCCACCGTGGACCTCGATGGCGGCGCTGGCCGCGGTGATGCCGAGACGCGCGGCCCGCAGCTTGATCAGCGGCGCGCCGATGCGCAGCCGGGCCGTGCCACCCGCCCCGACGGTGCCGTCGAAGACGAGGGCCTGCGCGGCTTCGACCTCGACGATGAGCTCGGCGAGCTTCCGCTGCATCAGCGGCTGCTCGGCGAGCGACCGCCCGAACGCCTCGCGTGCCCGTGCGTACGACATCGCCTCGACCAGCGCCCGCCGCGCGCAGCCGAGGCCCATCATCGCGAT
>DASVEG010000194.1:0-2872 GCA_036380695.1 Acidimicrobiales bacterium | reverse complement strand
CGCGAACGGCATCTCCTCAGCCGCAGCCTCGTCGCCGCTGCGCTGGGCCAGCCCGTGTCCCAGCAGAGCGAGGCCGACGTCGCCGAGAAGGTGGACTTCCTCATCGAGCTCATGGGGCTCGAGGCCTTCCGCGAGAAGCTGGTCGGCGAGCTGTCGACCGGCAGCCGCCGCATCGTCGAGCTGGCCTGCATCCTGGCCCAGGACCCGACGGTGCTCCTGCTCGACGAGCCGTCCGGCGGCGTCGCCCAGCGCGAGACCGAGGCGCTCGGCCCGCTGCTGCAGCGCGTCCAGCAGTTCACCGGCTGCTCGATCCTCGTGATCGAGCACGACATGCCGCTGCTGTCGTCGATCTGCGACGAGATGATCGCCCTCGAGCTCGGCGGCATCATCGCCAGCGGCACGCCGGAAGAGGTGCTCAACCACCCGCGCGTGATCGAGTCGTACCTCGGCACCAACGAGGCGGCGATCAACCGCTCCGGTGCGAGGGGCGCCACGCCCGCCGAGGCCGCGTCTGCGACGGCGACGAACGGCGAGGCGCCCCGCCCGCGCACCCGCCGCCGCAGGCCGTCCGAGCCGTCCTAGATCGTTTTGTGCACCGATGACCTGGAATACCGGGTCATCGGTGCACGAAGGCGGTTCGGGGGTGCATGAGGACCGCGAGGCCGTAGCCAGACAGCGCGGCGAGGAACGTCGCGCCGGTCCAGAGCTCCGCGGGCCAGCGGAACGGGAACGCGATCGCGTTGGCGGCGAAGAACGTCGTCCACAAGACGAGCGGCACCGCAGCGCCGACGATGCGCGCCGCCCTTCCGTCGCCGGGCTCGGGGTCGAGGTAGCGGACGAGGAGGTCGGCGGCGACGCCAGCGGCAACGAAAGGCAGGACGATCTGCCACAGCTCGAACGCGTCGAGGGCTGCCATGAGGACGGCGTTGGCGCCGAAGAGGACCGTGGCCGTTCCCATCGGCGGCGTCCACCGCCGCAGCAGGAACAGCAGCGGCGCGACGAGCATCAGGTTGCGCGCCAGCACGCTCGCGATGCCGAACGCTGCCCCTGGTTGCTGCCGTCCCACGCAACGGGCCACGCCGCCGACATGTACATGAAGAAGAACGTCACGACGGAGACGGTGAGCGTCGTCCCGACGAGCACCGGCGCGAACGTGCCCATCGTCGGGCGGTCGCCGACGTCGTCGCTCGTCCACGCCCACCGGATCGGCGCGGTGAGCATGAGGAGGCCTCCCGTCATGAGCAACAGGTGGGTCGGGCTGAGGAGGGTCTCCAGGTCGGCCTCGATGCCGAACACCTGGTGCCAGACGAAGTCGCCGATCGCGCCGCCCGCGAACAAGGCCATGCCCAGCGTGCCAGCGCGGTCTTCGACCGCTGATCGTTCGCCGGCCCGGCGCGCCTGCACGGCGAACCAGAGCACGGCCGCGGCGAAGCCGGAGTACAGCACGCCGTGCCACGGCGAGAAGAACGACTCCGGCTTGCTCTCGCGGTGCGCCCAACCGTCGAGGAAGAGCCCGACGATCATCCACGTGCCGAAGCCGGCGAGCGCCCATGCCTCACGGCGCGCGCGGTCGACGGTGCGGCCGGCCATTGCGATTGTCCCCATCGAGCGAGCGTACGGGCGGCCCGCGACGCCGGTCATCCTCAATTGTGACGACGGAAGGGGGTCCGTCCGGCCGAGTGTTCGCTACGCGAGCGGCGACGCGTGTCGTGGTTCGTACACGAGCACCTCGACGCCGCCGGGGAGCACCGCGGTCACGACGATCCCGAAGCCCTGATCGGTCGGCTCGCCCTTGAACGTGATGCCCTTCGCCTCGAGCTCGGCCTTCGTCGCCACGATGTCGTCGCACATGAACGACAGCTCGTGCGTGGTCGCGCCGTCGCTCGGGTGCACGCCGAGCTCAGCGGGAGGCAGGGCGAAGATCAACCAGCCGTGGCCGTCGTCGACGAAGTTCCAGCCGAAGACGTCGCGCAGCACCGCGCGAAGCGCCTCCGGTTCCGGTGTGTTGAGCAGGACGTGGGCCCCCGTGATCGCCATGCGCGGGAGCCTACGGCGCCGCTACGAGCGCAACGCCGGGGCGGACTCGGGTTCGACGCCCTCGGACAAGGGGGCGGTCTCGCGCTTGCCTTCCTCGGCTCGCCAGATCTCGAACACGGCGACCGCGCCGATCAGCCACGCCGCGCCGAGCACGTAGCCGCCGATCACGTCGGTGACGAAGTGCACGCCGAGGAAGAGCCGTGACGTACCGATGGCGAGGATGAGCAGCGCGGTACCAGCGACCGCGATGCGACGGGCCGTCTGCGACCGGAGCACGGGGAGGAAGACCAGTAGGAGCGCGCCGTAACAGACGAGTGACGACATGGCGTGCCCGGACGGGAAGCTCTTGCCGAAGGCCACGTGCACGGGATGGTCGACGACCGGCCGCGGGCGGTTGACGAGGATCTTCACCGCGGTGTCGACGAGCCCGCCGCCCACCGACGTCACGACGAGGAAGACGATCAGCCGGTGCTGCGACCGACGCCAGAGCCAGAACACGGTCGCGCCGATGACGATGTAGAACCACACCGGCTTGCCGAGCCAGCTGATCACCTCCAGCAGTCGCACCGCGACCGGCGACTCGTGCACGAGGTCGTTCAGCCGGTTGGCGACGTCTCCGTCCGCGCGGGTTAGTGGCCCTTCGCCGAGCACGTTGAACAGCAGCGTGCTGAAGGGAACGGCGACGAGGACGATGGCGATCGCGAACAGCAGGGCTCGAAGTTCGTACCGGCGTTCGGGGTCGAGCCGTGATCGGATCGCATCGGGTAGTCCGGCGCGCATGCGGGGCATGTACCCGTCCGGTGAAGACGTCCAACCGCACCGGGCTCCGGCGCGC
>DASVEG010000193.1:0-5519 GCA_036380695.1 Acidimicrobiales bacterium | reverse complement strand
ACTCGTCGCGGAACATGCCGAGCGCGGAGACGATCGACGGCGGGATCGACGGGCCGAGCGCGCAGATCGTCGTCATCGACGGCGGCCACTTGAACGGCCACTGCACCGCGGGCGAGATCGTGTCGCACACGTCCATGAGCAGGTCGAGGTCTTCCATGCGGCCGGCCCCGGACTCGATGCGGTACATGATCTTCTCGAGCCAGCTGCCGCCCTCGCGGCACGGCGTGCACTGCCCGCACGATTCGTGCGCGTAGAACTTCACCAGGCGCCATGCGGCGCGCACCGAGCACGTCGTCTCGTCCATCACGACGATGCCCGACCCGAGCGGCGCGCCTGCGGGCGGCGTCGCGTCGATGTCCATCTTGAGGTCGAGGTGCTCCGGCCCGAGCCAGGGGAACGACGCGCCGATGATGAACGCCTTGAGCGCGTTGCCGTTGCGGATGCCGCCGCCGTAATCGGGCGATTCGAAGAGCTCGCGGAAGCTGAGCTTGGCCAGCTCGACCTCGTAGTTGCCCGGCCTGTTCACGTGGCCGGACAACGAGAACATGCGCGTCCCGAGCGACCGGTTCTCGCCGAGCGCGGCGAATGCGGCGCCGCCGTTGAGCACGATCCATGGCAGCACCGACATGGTCTCGACGTTGTTGACGACCGTCGGCTGCATGTACAGGCCGTACGTCGTCGGGTAGTACGGCGGCTTCGTCCGCGGGAAGGCGCGCTTGCCTTCGAGGCTCTCGATGAGGCCCGTCTCCTCGCCGACGATGTACGCGCCTGCGCCCCAGTGCAGGACGATGTCGATCGACCACCCGGTGCCGAGTACGTCGGCGCCGACGTACCCCGCGTCGTACGCCTCGACGAGCGCGCTCGCGATCCGCTCCTGGGCCAGCGCCATCTCGCCGCGGACGTACAGGAAGATCTGCGACGCACCGATCGCGCGGGCGCAGATCAGCGACCCCTCGATCAACTGGTGCGGATCGCGCTCCATGAGCGCGCGGTCCTTGCAGAAGCCGGGCTCGCTCTCGTCGCCATTGATGACGAGATAACGCGGCTCGGAGTCGACGAGAAGCGACCACTTCTGCGCGGTCAGGAACGCCGCCCCGCCACTGCGGCCCGTGAGCCCGGCGGTGCGGACCTCCTGCGCGATCGCGTCTGGCGCCATCTCGAGCGCGCGGCGCAGGCCCTGGTAGCCGCCAGTCGCCTCGTAGCCCATGAGGGTATGGCTGTCGGAGCGGTCGAACCGCGAGGTGACGACGAGGGGGTGCGACGGCATCAGCGCCCCGGCTCCGGCTTGCGTGTCGGCGACGTTTCGTCCTTGCTCTGCGGCTCGGTCGCGCCAGGCCCCGGCGGCGACGCCGCGCCCTCCGCGTCGAGCGCCGCCGTGCCGGCCGCCGCGGGCGCGGCGCCCGGCGTCGCGGAGAACCGGCGCGTCTTCACGCGGTTCGTGACGCCGTGGACGGGCACCGTCTCCGCGAGGCGGCCAGCGGCGAGGTCGTCGATGAGCGTGTCGGCATCGCGGTTCGTGAGCGGGCCGAAGGTGCGGTAGTTCACGAGCAGGCAGGGCGCGTCGGTGCACGCCGCGATGCACTCGACCTCTTCGAGGGTGAACATGCCGTCGGCCGTGGTGGCCCCCGCGCTCACACCCAGACGTTCCTCGAGGTGCGCGAGCAGTTCGTACCCGCCGACGAGCATGCACGAGATGTTCGTACACACGTTGACGAGGTACCGGCCCGTCGGGTGCATCTTGAACATCTCGTAGAACGACGCGGTGCCGTACACCTCGGCAGGCGTGAGCTCGAGCAGTTCAGCGACGTGCTCCATCCCGTCGCGGGTGACGTAGCCGTCCTGCTCCTGCACGAGGTGAAGCAGCGGGATCATCGCGGAGCGCATCTGCGGATACAGCGCGATCGTCGCCCTGGCGCGGTCGACGTTCTCCTTGGTGAGGCGAGCCATCGCTACCGATCCACCTCGCCCATGACGGGGTCGACCGACGAGATGACGGCGACGGCGTCTGCGACGAGCCCGCCGCGCAACATGACGGGGAGCGTCTGGAGGTTCACGAACGACGGGCCGCGGATGTGCAGGCGGTACGGCTTGGCGCTGCCGTCGGAGACGAGGTAGCACCCGAGCTCGCCGCGCGGCGACTCGACCGCGACGTACACCTCGCCCTCCGGCACCTTGTAGCCCTCGGTGAAGATCTTGAAGTGGTGGATCAACGCCTCCATCGACTCGTCGATGCGGGCGCGAGGCGGCGGCGTCACCTTCTTGTCCTGCACCTTGTAGTCGCCCGGCGGCATCAGCTCGACGATCTGGCGAACGAGGCGGATCGATTCGCGGATCTCGTTCATGCGGATCGCGTACCGGTCGAACGCGTCGCCGTACTGGCCGACGATCACGTCGAACTCGACCTGCTCGTAGAACTGGTACGGCATGTCCTTGCGCAGGTCCCACGGCACGCCGGTCGAGCGCAGGATGGGCCCGGTCGCCGACAGCGCGATCGCCTGCTCCGGCGTGAGCACGCCGACGGCCTCGGTGCGCTGGCGGAAGATCGGCTGGCCGGTGATCAGCTCGTCGTACTCGTCGAGCCTCGGCTCGATCAGGTCGCACACCGCGAGCGCGTCATCGCGCCACCCGGCGGGCAGGTCCGCGGCGACGCCGCCGGGGCGGATGTAGTTGTGGTTCATCCGCAACCCGGTGACCTTCTCGAAGAACGACAGCACCAGCTCGCGCTCGCGCCAGCCGTAGATCATCATCGACACCGCGCCGAGGTCCATGCCGTTCGTCGCCATGAAGAGCAGGTGCGACGACATGCGGTTGAGCTCGCACATCAACATGCGGATCCACGTCGCCCGAGCGGGCACCTCGAGGCCGAGCAACGACTCCACCGCCATCGAGAACACGCACTCGGTGAAGAGCGGCGACAGGTAGTCCATGCGCGTGACGTTCGTCGGGCCCTGGAGGTACGTCAGGTCTTCGCCCGTCTTCTCCATGCCGGTGTGGAGGTAGCCGATCACCGGCTTCGACCGCAGCACGGTCTCGCCCTCGAGTTCCAACATGACGCGCAGCACCCCGTGGGTGCTGGGGTGCTGCGGCCCCATGTTGATGATCATCGTCTCGTCGTCGACGGTCTCGACGGCGATGTCGTCCGGCGCCAGCGCGGGCCCTTCGGGAAGGCGGAGGATCGCGCCCTCCTCGCGCAGCAGCTCCATCGGGTCGGTCTGGCTGCGCGGCTGCAGCTCCTGCGCGCCCTCGCTCGTCTCGGCCGTCGTCATCGCGTCACCGCCGTGCCTGGTTCGGCGCTTTGAACTGCACGGGAACGCGGCCGATCGCGTAGTCCTTGCGGAGCGGGTGACCCTCCCAGTCCTCCGGCATCAGGATGCGCGTCAGGTCGGGATGGCCGTCGAACGCGATGCCGTACATGTCCCAGGCCTCGCGCTCCATGGCCTCCGTCCCCGGCCACAGCCCGAACAGCGACGGCACGGTCGGATCGTTTTCGGGCACCTGCACGCGGATCCGTACGCGCCTGCGCTGTTCCATGGAAAGCAAGTTCACGACGACCTCGAAGCGCTCGGCGGCGACGCCCGCGGGCAGCTCGCGCTCGGCGCAGTGGAGGTAGTCGACGCCGCAGACGTCGATGCACATGGTGAAGCCCTCGCCTGCGAGCGCCTGCAGCACGTCGACGTACTGCTCGCGCGCGCAGAACACGACGGTCTGGCCCGCGCGCTCCCACGAGGGGGCGCCGTGGACCGTCGCCTGCTCCGGCGGCGTCTCGGGCGCGGCGGCGTCCGGGGTCTCGACGTCGGACACGGTCAGGAGCTCGCCTTCGACGTCAGCGTGACGTGGCTTGCGCCGCCCTCGCGAGCAGGCGCGACGGCCTCGACGTGGAGCGCGGCGCCGGCGCCGGTCACCTGCCGGCGCTTGGTGATCTCCCCGGTGCGGATCTTCTCGTGGAGCGTGAGGATGGCATGCAACAGCGTCTCGGGGTTCGGGGGGCACCCGGGGGCGTACACGTCGACGGGCACGATCTGGTCGACGCCCTGCACGATCGCGTAGTTGTTGAACATCCCGCCCGAGCTCGCGCACACGCCCATCGAGATGACCCACTTGGGCTCCATCATCTGGTCGTACACCTGGCGGAGCACCGGGCCCATCTTCTGGCTGACGCGGCCCGCGACGATCATCAGGTCGGCTTGCCGGGGCGACGCCCGGAACGTCTCCATGCCGAACCGGCTGATGTCGTAGTTCGCCGCACCGGTCGCCATCATCTCCATCGCGCAGCAGGCGAGGCCGAACGTCGCGGGCATCACGCTGTTGCGGCGCGCCCACTTCACGAGCTCTTCGAGGCTGCCGAAGAGGAAGTTGTGGCGGAGGTCTTCGAGCCCCGGCATCAGTGGTCGCTCGTCTCGGCGACGGCCGCCACCGGCTCGCTCGAGGTCGACGGCGTGGCCGGCGTGGACGGCGTGGGTTTGACGGCGGCACTCGCCACGCGGCGGATAGTGCCGGACGTGGTGCGGCCGCTCGGGATCTCGATCGTCGACGGCGGCCGCAACCGCTTCACGGGGCCCCACTCGAGGCCGCCCATCGCGATCTCGTACAGCAGCGAGATGAACACCACGGCCGCGAACACGATCATCGCCACGAGGCCGAACGTGCCGAGCGCACCTGACGCGACCGCCCACGGGTACAAGAAGATGATCTCGATGTCGAAGATGATGAAGAGCATCGCGACGACGTAGAAGCGCACCGGGAAGCGCTGCATGGGTTCGTGGCGCGGCACGATCCCCGACTCGTACGGCAACGCCTTCGCGATCGTCGGCCGGCGCGGCGCCAGCAGCCCGGAGACGACGAGCGACAGTGCGGCGAACACGAGCGCCAGCACGAGCATCGTCAGCAACGGGAGGTACTGGCCCATCCGGACGCGCTCCTACCCCGCGCCGCTCACGCGGTGGCGGGCGCGGCGGCCCGGTTGGCCATGATCTGCTTGTCACGGCGGTGCAGCGCGATGCACAACACGACGAACGCGATGGTGTTCGCGAGGCCGAAGAGCGCGGACGGCTGGCGAAGGTTGCCGAGGTTGCGCTCCATCACCACGCTCGTCACCGGTTGCGTCGGGTCGGCGACGGGCTCCGCGGGCGCGCCACCGAGGCCCTCCTGCTGCTCGATCACCGGCTGCACCTGGACGACCGCCAGATGGGGCTGGTGGAGCCAGCCGCGGAACGGCGTCTCCGAACGCTCGAGGTAGCCGCCCGGCAGCCAGTAGTCCTCGCCGCCCGTGCGGTAGCCGCCGACCACGATGTAGTCGTCCGCGTCCTCGAACACCGGCTCGAAGTGCGTCGCGGTCTCGGTGCCGCCTCCACTCGCGCCGTGGCCGCCCTCGCCCTCAGTTTCGGGGACGAGCACCTTGTCGGCGGCTGCCGTCGCGTCGCCCAGGATGGCGTTGCCCGTCTCGAGCTTCTCCCAGCGCCGCGGGAAGTCTTCGGTCTCCTCGATGCCGGAGTTGGCGGCGAGCTCGCCGGTGATGATCT
>DASVEG010000192.1:0-10642 GCA_036380695.1 Acidimicrobiales bacterium | reverse complement strand
AGCACCAGCCCGCCGAAGACGAACGTCCAGTAGCTGAACGCGTTCAGCCGCGGGAAAGCCACGTCGCGCGCCCCGATCATGATCGGGATGAAGTAGTTGAAGAACGCGGTCGACATCGGCATGACGACCAGGAAGATCATCGTCGTGCCGTGCATCGTGAAGAGCTGGTTGAACGTGCCCGCCGACACCACGGTGCCGTCGGCCTGCGCCAGCTGCAGGCGGATGATCAACGCCTCCACGCCGCCCGCCAGGAAGAACACGAACGCGGTGACGCCGTAGAGGATGCCGATCCGCTTGTGGTCGATCGTCGTGACCCAGCCCCAGAACCCCTTGGTGCTGCGGGGGCGGCGGAGCAGCGGGACGGCGCGGCGCTCCACGGTGGGAGCGGAGACGTCCGGTCGCTCGAGGACGGTAGCCATTACTTGAGCGTCTCCAGGTAGGCGATGAGTTGGGTGATCTCGTCCTCGGTGAGGCCGAGGTTGGGCATGCCCTGGTCGTTGTCCGGGTTCATCGGCTTCATCGCCGGCGGGTCGCGCAGCCACCGGCGGAGGTTGCGCTCGTTGAGCTCGAAGGACGAGCCCGCGAACGTGTCGCGGCTGTAGAGGTGGGTGAGGTTCGGCCCCTTGACCCCGGCCGCGCCCTCGAGCCCTTCGATGGTGTGGCAACCGCCGCAGCCCTTCTGCGCGATGAGCGCTTGCCCGGCTGCTACCTCGTCCGTCTCGGGGTCGCCGCTCGCCACGGGAGCGTCCTCCTGCTGGCCTGCGACCCACTCGTCCCAGCTCGCCCCGTCGTGGGCGACGACCTTCAGGCGCATGTAGCCGTGGGACAGCCCGCAGTATTCGGCGCACTGCCCCCAGTACGTGCCGGGCTCGTCGGCTTCCACCTGCATGTGGTTCGTCCGGCCGGGGATCGCGTACACCTTGCCCGCGAGCTTCGGTGGCCAGAAGTTGTGCATCACGTCGACGGCTTCGAGCTGGATCTGCACGCGCGTGCCCGCAGGGATGTGCAGCTCGTTGGCCGTCGTGATCTCGAGGTCGGTGTACTCGTACTCCCACCACCACTGGTGGCCGATGACCCTGACCTGCAGGACCTCGGCGCCCTCCGCCTGCTCGTTGATGTCGAAGATGGTGGCGACGGTGAAGACACCGACCGCAGCGAGGATGACCGCGGGCGCGATCGTCCACATGAGTTCGAGCCGGGCGTTGCCGTGCACCTGCTTCGGCGCGTCGTCCTCGGACTTCGCGCGGTACTTGACGACCACGAAGATGCACAGCCCCTGCACCAGCACGAAGATCACCGCCGCTATCGCGAACACGGGATCCCAGAGGCGGTCGAGCTGGCGGGCGACGGGGCCTTGCGGGTCGAGGGAGTTCTGCTTGAGGTCGCCGGTCGCGCAACCCGCGAACAGCAGGGCCATCGCGCAAAGGAGCGCGAACAGGGACCTCGATCTCGTGCTGCGGGGACTCACACGCCACCTCTTCGGAGTCGGGACGCGGTGGTGGACGGGTCAGACTCTCTCATCCCCGGCTCCCTTGCAAAGTCAGGCCGTCGACGTGCTCGTCGAACTCGCTGCGGTCGAGCCCGCCGTACGCGACCTCGTCGATCCGGCCGTCCTCGCCGATGAAGACGGTCGCCGGAACCGTGCGCAATCGGTACTTCAGAGCGACGTCGCCGCCGGGGTCGTGGGCAGCCGGGAACGTGGCGCCGTATTCCGACATGAACTCCCGCGCGTCGGCCACGTGATCGAGGTGGTTGACGCCCACGATCGCCACCTCGTCCTGGTTCTCGAACAGGTCCTGCACGATGGGCATCTCCTCCCGGCACGGGATGCACCACGACGCGAAGAAGAACAGGGCAACGGGCTTGCCGGTCGGCAGCGTCACCGCCGGCTGGCCCTCGCGCACGTCCTTCAGGTCGAACTCCGGTGCGACGCGGTTGCCGCCCGCTGCCGTCTCCGCGTCGTCGCCACCGACGAACAGCCCGGCGGCCACGAGCCCGGTGGCAACGACTACGGCAGCCGCGACGACGAGCCTCCGGACGGGCCACGCCCCGCGCTCTCGCGGCGCGGCGACCGGCGGCGTGGCCGGCGGCGTGGCCGCGGCCACCCTCGCTACGGCTCCGTCGTCGAGGTGGTCGTCGCGTTGACGCCCGGCTCGTGCCGTTCGTCGCCCTGGGAGGCGTCCTCGGACACCTCGACGACGCCGTTCATCGTCGGGTGGACGTCGCACTGGAAGTAGTACGACCCCGCCTCGGGCGTCGTGAGCTCGTAGTCGATGTGCTCGCCGCCCTTGATGATCTCGCCCTCGAAGAGCGCCTCGCCGCCCTTTTCCCGGTAGATGGAGAAGTTGTGGGGCTCCGAGTCCTCGTTCTCGAACCGGATGGCGAGCTTCGCCTGCGTCGGCAACTGCAGGTCGTTGGTGTCGAACGCGAGGTCGTCGGCCTTGAGCACCACGGCACCGTCGGTCTCCGCCTTGTGGAACTCGCGCTCGCCCTTCAGCGCGCCCGCCACGCCTGCGCCGATCACGAGCGCCGTCGACACCGCGGCGAGGGTGGCGATCACGCTGCGACCGATCTGCTCCATCTTCGACAACAGGTAGAACGCGCCGAGCAGGGCGAACGCGATGATCGAGCCAATGATCGGCGCGGCCTCCTTCGACACCGCGAGGAAGATGCGGGAGAGGCTGACCGCCGCCACCGCCACCGAGAGGATGGCCACGGCCGGCAGGCCGAGCGGGACGACGTAGCGGTCGTTCACGCGCTGCGTCATCGCCGTCGTCCACGACGGGTGCTCGCGCCACGACTGCGCGAGCCACGCGAGGCCGGCGACGAACGAGACGACGATGCCGATGACGATCAAGCCCTTGCCCAGCGCCGCACCAACGCCGAACAGGGCGATCGCAAGGGCGGCGACGAGCGGCCACGGGCTCGGCCGGGCGACGTCGGTGACGTCGACGCGGCGCGACGTCGCGGCCTCGACCTCGGCCGAGACGGGAACGACCGGGTCGCGAGGTGCGTACCAGAAGACGGCGAGGCCAATGGCGGCGGCGAGGACGCCCGCGAACACGAGGCTCGCGAACGCCACCCGGTCGGAGGTCGCGAGCACCGCGGCGAAGCCGGCGACGATGGCCGCGACGCCGAGGGTGTAAGCGGTCTTGGAGGCTGCGTTGAACACGACGACCTACTTGGTGACGTAGACGGTGTAGTAGGCGATGAACCAGGCGATCGACGCCACGTGCCAGAGGATTGCTGCGCCCCTGAGCAACGACAGGTTCTCGACCGTGAGCTGGTGACCGATGGCTCGCAGCGTCACGTGGACGACCCCGCCGAGCGCGACGAGGCCGGCGAGGAACGGCACGATGCACAGGGCGTGGACGACGGTGGCGTACGCCGACGAGCCGATCGCGAACTCGAACCCGTTGACGAGGTACGCGAGCCCGTTCAGGTGGGCGAGCGCCAACCCGATCGCCAACGCGAACGCGAACAGCGCCTGGCCGCGAAAGCCCTTGCGGATCCCGTACGCGGCCCACTCGATGCTCGTCATGGCCATCAGCAGCGTGAGCGTGAGCGTCGTCGCGGTGTAGTTGTCGAACTCGGTGTCCTGCGGCGGCCACGCGGCCGTCGCCGACTTGAGGGCGACGTACGCGCCGACGAGGCCGGCCATGACCATGAGCACGCCCGCGCCGGCGACGGACGCGCCGAGCGGGAGGATGCCGCGGCGGCCCTCGGCGTCGCCGCCGGTGCCGGCGCGAGGAAGGGCAAGCATGGGCGTCGCCATCACGCGCCTGCCTCGGTGGCGGCGTGCCTGGCGTCGTAGAGCGGGTGGGCGGAGCGGATGTCCGGCACCTCCTCGAAGTTGTGGCGTGCAGGGGGCGACGCCGCGGCCCACTCGAGCGTGTGGCCTTCGTAGGGGTCGCCGGGGGAGTCGCCTGCGGGGCCGACGATCGTCGGGAGGACCGCGAGCAGGGCGAGCACGACCACGGCAGCCCCGATGGCGCCGACGATCTCCATGTCTTCCCCTGCGTCGAGGCCGGCCAGGTAGCCGGGAGCGGCAAGCAGTGCGACGCCGAGCAGCACGAGGCCGCCAACTCCCGCGCCGCTGGCGAGGCCGGGCACGCGCCCCCGCAGCTTGGGAGCCCAGTAGAGGAGCCCGGCCGTGAACCCGAGCAGCGGCTGACCGAGCAGGAAGAGGGCGACGTTGCCGTCGCGGAACGCCTCCGCTTCGCGTGCGGAACCCACGTCGCCGAGCACGCCGGCAACCACGATGGCGAGGAACAACCCGTCGAGCACGAAGTGGAAGAGCAACGGGACGGTGCCGGCCAACAGACGGGGGCGGCCGCCGCGAGCGCTCAACAGCCAGGTGAGCACCGCGATAACCGGTGCCACGCCGATGAGCACGGCGGCGGCGGTGGCGAACGGTGCGAACGGGCTGCGGAGCACGCTGGTGGCGCCGATCCACGCGAGCAGCGAGAACAGCGGCGCGGCCGCGGCGGCGAACCGGGCGACCGGGTACGCGGCGAGCGGTCGGCGCAGCGACGTCGCGACGATGTCGCAGTAGATGCCGATGCAGGCGCCGAAGAAGACGAGCGACTCCGGCCGGCCGAGGAGCCACAGCTCGTGCTGCCAGATGCGCTGCCCGCCCCGGCCGCTCGCGAACAACGTGCCGCCGTACCGCTGGTCGAGGTAGAGCAGGACGAGGCCGGCGACGAACACGGGCGTCGAGAGCACGAGCACGAGGCTCGTCGACAGCACGCTCCACGTGAACGCCGGCGCGTGCACGAGCCGGAAGCCCTCGCCGCGACGGGTCAAGACGGTGACGAAGAGCCCGGCGGCGGCGAACAACGTGCCGAGCGCAACGATCGCGAGCCCGGCGACGGCCAGCAGCGCGGCGTCGTTCGCCCGCTCCCCCGCGATCGCGACCGACGGAGCCGACGACGCGAGGCTCTCGAGGTCGGGACGGTCGGCGAGGTGGCCGATCACCACGAGGGCGCCCCCGGCGAAGAAGAGCCACAGCGCGAGGTTGTGCAGCCGGGGCAGGGCCAGGCGGTGCGCGCCGACCTGCAGCGGCATGACGTAGGTGGCCAGCCCGATCCACAGGGCGGGGATGCCGATCACGAACGCCCCTGCGGTCGCTAGGGAGGCGAGGCGAGAGTCGCCCGAGAGCGTGAACGACACGGGCGACTCCCCCACGACCCTGAGGAGGAAGGCAGCGGCGAGCGCGGCGATCAAAGAGACGACGCCGCCCGCGGCGAACATCAGCCCGAGTCGCTTGTGGTCGCCGGTGACCGCCCACGCGGCCGCGCCGCGCTCGACGGGCACCGCGACGACGTCGTCGGTCGTCTCGGATGGACGAGTCTCGGTGAGGGTCATGCGCCTTCCTGGTGCATCCGTTGCCTCGATTCGGCTCGCCTTGGGGGCGAGGGCGGCGAAACCCTACCCATGGGCGCGCGGCGGCAGGTAGTTCCGTTCATCCGATCAGCAGCGCGTCGAGCGCCATCGCCCCGAACAGCAGGGTCACGTACGAGATGGAGTACGAGAAGAGCCGCATGGCCCTCGCCGCGGTCGCGTCGCGCTGCAGTTGGAGCGCGTACAGGAGGAAGACCGCACCGAGCAGCACCGCCGCGCCGACGTACAGCGCGCCCATCCCCGCGACCGGCGCGAACACGAGCGAACACACCCAGAGAGCGACGGTGTAGATCACGATCTGGCGCGCCGTCCTCGCGATGCTGACGACGGCGGGCAGCATCGGCACGCCGGCCGCGGCGTAGTCGTCCTTGTACTTGACGGCGAGCGCCCAGAAGTGCGGTGGCGTCCACACGAAGATCAGGGCGAACAGGACGACAGGCGCCAGCCCTATCGAGTTCTGCACCGCGGCCCATCCGACCAGGACGGGCACCGCGCCGGCCGCGCCGCCGATCACGATGTTGTGCCGTGACGTGCGCTTCAACCACAGCGTGTACACGAAGACGTAGAAGAGCGTGGCGCTGATGGCGAGGACGGCCGAGAGCGGGTTCACGAGCAACCACAACTCGACGAAAGCGATCACCTCGAGCACGACCGCGAACACGAGGGCGGCGCGAGGCGTGACGTCGCCGGTAACGAGCGGCCGCCCCTGCGTGCGCTTCATGACCGCGTCGATGTCGCGGTCGACGTACATGTTGATGGCGTTCGCCCCACCTGCGGCGAGGGTGCCGCCGACCAGCGTCGCCAGCACGAGAGCGAGCGACGGGAGGCCCCGTTCCGCCACGACCATCGTCGGCACCGTGGTGACGAGCAGGAGCTCGATGATCCGGGGCTTCGTGAGCGCGACGTAGGCGCGCAGGCGGGCGCGCACGGCGAGGCCGGGCCGCAGCGGCCCCACGAGCGACGGATCCGACATCCCGGGGGACGACTCTACGGCGATGCCCGGAACTCCCGCCAAGTGGCCGACCACCCCCTCCGTCCGTACCATCAGCGTGCGGTGAAACGCCCGAGCCTGACGCCGCGCGCCTTCTCGCAGGTGACGCTCGCCGCACTGGTCTCGCTGTCGGCGATCGTCGTCTCCGGCGGCGCCGTCCGGCTGACGGAATCCGGCCTCGGGTGCCCCGACTGGCCCACGTGCGCCGAGGGGCGGGTCGTCGCGCCCCTCGAGTATCACGCGATGGTCGAGTTCGTGAACCGGACCGTGACCGGCCTCGTGTCGCTCGCCGTGATCGTCGCCGTGCTCGGGTCGTTGTTCCGTGTGCCACGGAGGCGCGATCTGGTGGTGCTGTCGCTGGGCCTGGTCGCGGGCGTGGCGGGGCAGGTCGTGCTCGGCGGCCTCGTCGTGATGAGCGACCTCTGGCCGCCGCTCGTGATGGGCCACTTCGTCCTCTCGATGGTGCTCCTCGCGAATGCCACCGTGCTGCACGACCGCGCGACGAAGCCCGACGACGGAGAAGACCGGCTGGCGGTCGGGCCGGAGCACGCCAGGCTCGGGCGGTTGACGCTCTGGGCCGCTGCGCTCGTGATCTTCCTCGGCACCGTCGTCACCGGGTCGGGCCCGCACTCCGGATCGCACGAGGGGGAGATCATCGAGCGGCTCCCGTTCGCGGTCGGCGATGTCGCCCGCCTCCACGGAGGCTCCGTGTGGCTGTTCCTGGCGCTCGCGGTGTTCACCGTCGAGAGCGTGCGGCGGGCGGGCGCACCTCCGGACGTCGTCCGGCGCGGCATCGTCCTGCTCGCCGCGCTCGTGACGCAGGCGGTCGTCGGCTACGCGCAGTACGTCACGGGCGTTCCCGTGCTGCTCGTCGGCATCCACATCGCCGGCGCCGTCGCCGTCTGGCTCGCCGCGTTGCGGTTCGCGCTCGGCATGCGGGTCAGCGTGCCCTCGCTGATGGTTGCGGCGTGAGAATGAGAATGCAGCGATGAGCACCGCGCCGGCCGAGGTTCGCGAGTCGGACACCGACGAGGTCACCGACGTCGATCGTCCATGGAAGGTGATCGTGTGGAACGACCCGATCAACTTGATGACGTATGTGACCTTCGTGCTCCAGAAGCTGTTCGGCTACAGCAAGGAGAAGGCGACGAAGCTGATGCTCGACGTGCACCACAAGGGCAAGGCGGTGGTCGCGTCGGGATCGCGGGAGTCGTGTGAGTTCGACGTCTACCGGCTCCACGAGCACGGCCTCTGGGCGACGATGGAACAGGACACCTGAGTGGCCGCGTTCCTGCGGCGCATCCGGCGGGTGTCCGACGGGTCGTACCGCGTGCGGCTCCCCGCCCAGGAGCGGGAGTTCCTCGAGCAGCTGTCGCCGCAACTTCGCGAGCTGTTGAACGACCCCTCGGCCGACGGCGACCCCGCGCTCGGGCGCCTCTTCCCGCCCGCGTACTCCAAGGAGGAGGACGCCAGCCGCAACGCGGAGTACGGCAGGCTGATGCGCGACGACCTGCGCGAACACCACCTCGCCGCGCTCGCGGTCCTCGAGGAGACGGCGAAGGCGACGCGGCTCGACGAGGAGCAACTGTCGGCGTGGATGGGCGCGCTCAACGTCCTCCGCCTGGTCCTCGGGACCCGGCTCGACGTCACCGAGGAGATGTTCGAGAGCGACATCGCGGACGACGACCCGCGTGCCCCGGCCCTCGCGCTGTACGGCTACCTCTCGATGTTGCAGGCCGAGGTGATCGACGCGCTCTCCGGGGGCGGGTGACGTGACGCGTACCTTGCGCGTGCAGGCGCCCGACGGGATCGGCCTGCACGTGCTGGCCGACGACGATGGACCGGCTCGACCGCGGTTCCTCCTCGTGCACGGGCTCGCGTCGAACGCGCGCATGTGGGACGGCGTGCGGCTCGAGCTGGCGGCGCGCGGCTGCGCCGTCGCCGCGGTCGACCTGCGCGGGCACGGGCAGTCCGACAAGCCCGACGTGGGCTACGACTTCGAGACGATCTCGTCCGACGTCGTCGCGGTGATCGACGCGCTCGGGTGGGAGCGGCCCTTCCTCGCCGGGCAGTCGTGGGGCGGCAACGTCGCGCTCGACGTCGCCGCGCGCCGTCCGGAGCGGGTCGGCATCGTCGCCTGCGTCGACGGCGGGTGGATCGACCTGTCGAAGATCGGGCCGTGGGAGGTCGTCGCCGACAAGCTCGCCCCGCCCGACTTCGCCGGGACGGCCGTGTCGGAGGCCGAGGCGTGGGTGCGCCGCCAGTTCCCCGACTGGCCGGAGTCCGGCGTGCAGGGGATGCTCGCCAACATGGAGGTGCGCGCGGACGGGACGATCTCGCCGTGGCTGTCGCGGGAACACCACATGCGCATCCTGCGGTCGTTGTGGGAGGACCGGCCGGGCGAGAGGTATCCCCGCGTGCGCGTGCCGGCGCTGCTCGTTCCGTGCGAGCCCGGCGACCCCGACGTCGACGACAAGCGGGGCGCGATCGGCGAGGCCGAACGGCTGCTGCCGGTGTCGCGCACGCAGTGGTTCCACGCCGATCACGACGTCCACGCGCAACGGCCGGCCGACGTCGCCGAGCTCTTCGTGCGGGCCGCGACGGAGCCCGGGTTCTTCGGCGAGTGACGAGGATCCTCACCCTCATGGGCTCGGGGGAGACCAGCCCGACGATGGTGAAGACGCACCGCGGGCTGTTGCAGCGGGTGCGGAGCGGCGCAAGCGGCGACGCGGTGCTGCTCGACACGCCGTTCGGGTTCCAGTCGAACGCCGACGACCTCGCGAGCCGGGCGTGCCAGTACTTCGACGAGAGCGTCGGCGTGACGCTGGAGGTCGCGAGCTTCCGGTCCGCGTCGGAGGTCGGTTCCGCGGGCTACGAGCTCGCGTTGGCGGCGTTGCGCCGCGCGTCCTACGTGTTCGCGGGGCCAGGGAGCCCGACGTACGCGCTCCGCACGTGGCGAGCGTCGTCGGTGCCCGCCCTGCTGGCGGAGAAGGTGTCGCCCGGCGGCGGCGCTCCTGGGTGCGTGACGTTCGCGAGCGCGGCTGCCCTGACCGTCGGGATCGCGACTGTGCCCGTGTACGAGATCTACAAGGTCGGGGCCGACCCGTACTGGGAGGAGGGGCTCGACCTGTTGGGCGCGGGGACCGGCTTGCGCGCCGCCGTCATCCCCCACTTCAACAACGCCGAGGGCGGCACCCACGACACGCGGTTCTGCTACCTCGGCGAAGACCGCCTCTCCGCGATGGAGCGCACGCTGCCCGACGGGTCGTTCGTGCTGGGCGTCGACGAGCACACCGGGTTGGTGCTCGATCTCGACGAGGGCCGCGCCTCCGTCGTCGGCGTCGGCACCGTGACCGTCCGCCGGCCCGGCGGGCGCGCCGAGGTCGTCGAGTCGGGCGCGGAGGTGTCCATCGACGACCTCACGCGCATGGCGACCGGCGAAGGTCCGGGTTCGGGTTCGCGCGCGTCTGCGCGACAGGAACCGCGAGTACCGCGGTCAGAACGCGCAAGTCTCGATTCCGGTGCCGGCGACGGTGAGTCGCCGCTGCTGCGGTCGGTGCGCGACGCCGAGGCCGCGTTCGACGCCGCGCTGGTCGTGCGGGACGCCGATGGTGCGGTGCAGGTCGTGCTCGACCTCGAGGCCGAGCTGCATGCGTGGGCAAACGAGACGTTCTCGTCGGACGAGATGGACCGGGCGAGGGCCGCCCTCCGCAGCATGATCGTCCGCCTCGGCGCGGCGGCGACGTCCGGCGTCCGCGACCCGCGCGAGGTCGTCGCCCCGTTCGTCGACGCGCTGCTCGGCCAGCGAGCATCCGCTCGGGCCGACCGCCGGTTCGCCGACGCCGACGCGGTGCGGGATCTGCTCGCCGCCCTCGGCATCGAGGTCAGGGACACCGCGACGGGCAGCGAGTGGGAGATTCACCCGTCGGGATGACGTATGGCCCCAGGTACAGTGGCGGCGCTGCGCTCACGCGCGCCTGCCCCCATCGTCTAGTGGCCTAGGACACCACCCTTTCAAGGTGGCGGCACGGGTTCGAATCCCGTTGGGGGTGCCAAAGCGCCGTCTTTCAAACACAGCCGAGCACTTGTCCGGCGCTTCGAACGCTCGTTCCCCTCCTCAACTTTGTGTGGATGGGTTCGTGTCGCGGTGGGTCGCGTTGTCGCTGGTGAGGCGTTGCGCTGTGGTCGGGAGGGGGTGGCGCGAAAGACGCGCACATGGGCTGACCCCTCTTTAGGTTCGGTAATCGA
>DASVEG010000191.1:0-6300 GCA_036380695.1 Acidimicrobiales bacterium | reverse complement strand
AACAGCCACACCGGCCGCGAGGGCTGGTCGTCGAGGTCGAAGCGGACGACGAGGCCGTCATCCGGCACGAGCTCGACGTCGACGAGCTTCGACGTCGCCCACAACACATAGGTGGCATCCACATGGTGCGGCTCGAGTTCGAGCCAGCGGGCGCCCCACTTCCCCATCGCGTCGGTGACGGCCTGAAGTTCGCGTCCCTTTTCGGTGAGCGCGTACGAGCATCGCTTGCGGCCGGTGCCCGTCGTGTCCTTGCGCAGGATCCCGTGCCGTTCGAGGTTCTCCAGCCGCTGCGCGAGCAACGCTTTGCTGATCCCGGGTGCCCCGTCGAGTAGTTCCCCGAACGTGGCGCATCCTGCGAGCAGGTTGCGGACGATGATCGGCGTCCATCGCTCGGCGAGCAGCTCGGACGTCCGAGCAATCGGGCAGTACTGGCCGTACGTCTTCACGTTCGCAGTGTTCCGGTCGACCGCGCCGCGGACAAGTTCGGAATTTGGGATCGTCACCGGCGCGGATGGCGTGGACACTGTCGACAGGACACCGAGGGGGACCGACATGACCGACGCAACGACTACGGGACCGACAACGCCAACCGCGAAGGTGCGCGTGGTCGCACGCGACGATGCGCACGCCGTGCCGTTCCTGGACGGAAGCGTGATGTCGTTTCTCGCTACGGGCGCTGACACCAACGAGCTGGTGTCGTTCTGGGAGTTCCGACTGCCCGCCGGTGGCCAGGGGCCGCCGCCCCACGTTCACAACGGCCACGACGAGCTCTTCTACGTGATCGCAGGCGAGCTCGTCGTGCACGGGGCCGACGGCGACGAGCGGGTCGCTTCAGGCAGTCTCGTGATCGTCCCGAAGGGGGCGCAGCACACCTTCTCGAATCCGGGTGACACCGAGATGCGCATGGTGGGCACGTTCTCCCCCGCGCGGTTCGAGCGCTACTTCGACGAGTTGGCCGCCGAGATCGAGAAGCACGGAGGGGCACGCCCGGATCCCTCGGTGATCGCCGGGCTCTACGCGAAGTACGACTCCGAACTGGTCACGTAGGCACGCTCACGTCCGAAAGGTGGCACGAGTCAGACCTCGCGCTCGTCAGTGCGCTCGTCGTCGTCCCGGTCTGATGGCGCCGCGCCGGTCGCCAAGCGCCACCGGTCGGACACGGCCCGCACCTCGCCTTCGGCGACACCGACGAAACGCTCGAACGCCGAGTGGTAGCCGTGCGGGTAGCCGAGGAGGTTGGCGAGCGCGTTGCTGACCGCGAGCCGCTGCACGTGGTCCGCGTCGAGACCCCTCCGGAGCCCGTCGCGCTGCGGTGGCTCCGGCCAGGCGGCCGCCACGATCGCCACCTCCTCCGGGAGGAGCCCGAAGATCGTCGGGTACTCGACGTCGTGGTCGAAGATGCGATCGCTCGCTGCCGCGCGCAGGCAGATGCCGACGACCTCGCGATCGCGCTCGGTCAGGGCGGCCACCGACGCCTGCATTCCGGTCAGCCGTCGAGCGTGAACCGGTACACGTTCGTGTCGCGCTGCTCGAACCCCATCGTCTTGTAGAGCTGGTTCGCGGCCTCACGCGATGGGCGCGAGGTGAGGTCGACGGTCCGGCAACCCAGTGAACGCGCCTTGTCGAGCGCGGCAGCGGTCAACGCCTTGGCCGCGCCCAAGCCGCGAGCGGCTTCGTCGACGACGACGTCTTCGATCCACGCCCGCATGCCGGTCGGGATGCGGAACGTGGCGAGCGTGGTCGTGCCGACGATCCGCCCGTCGTCGGCCCGCGCCACGAAGACGGTGTTGCCTGGGTCGGCGATGACCTCGGCGAGGTCGTCGGCCGTCGGCGGCTGCGATGAGGACGACAGCTGGGGGACGAGGCGCGTGAACGCCGACACGAGGTCGAGGTCGACCTCGTGCGCCTCGTCGACGGAGACGGTCACGCCTCGTCGAGCGCGGGGACGGGCTCGGGCGGCGGCGGGCCGACGTACCGAGCCGCGGGCCGGATGATCTTGTTGTGCGCGGCTTGCTCGAGGATGTTGGCGCACCACCCGATCACGCGGCTCGACGCGAACGTCGGCGTGAACATGTTCCGCGGCAGGCCGCACAGCTCCATCACCACGCCGGCGTAGTACTCGACGTTGGTGTAGATGTGCCGGCCGGGCTTGACCTCGTTGAGGATCTCCACGATCCGGCGCTCGACCGTCTTCGCGAACTCGACGTTGTCGCCGCCGAGCCGCTCGGCGACGCCGCGCAACATCGTCGAGCGCGGGTCGTCGGTGCGGTACACGGGGTGGCCGAAGCCCATGATCTTGTCGCCCGCCTCGATGCGCGGCCGGATCCACGCGTCGACGTTGTCGATCGTGCCGATGTCGTCGAGCGTGTCGAGGGCACGGCTCGGCGCGCCGCCGTGCCAAGGGCCGGAGAGGGAGCCGATGGCTGCGGTCACGCAGGCGCCGAGGTCGGCGCCGGTCGAGGCCACGACCCGCGCGGTGAACGTCGACGCGTTGAAGCCGTGGTCGACCGTCGAGATCAGGTACTGCTCGATCGCGCGCGCCTTGTCGGGCTCTGGCTCCTCGCCGGTGAGCATGTAGAGGTAGTTGGCCGCGTACCCGAGGTCGTCGCGCGGCTCGATGGGCTCCTGCCCTTCACGCAGGCGGTGGAGCGCGGTCAACAGCGTGGGCACGACCGCGGAGATCTGCATCGCGTTGGCGCGAAGCGTGGTGCGGTCGATGTCGATGTTGGGGCGCATGCCGCTGGCCGCGGCGATGAGCGAGACCGCGGTGCGAAGCCCGTCGAGCGGGAGCTCCGTCGCCTCCGCGATCGCGGGCAGGACCGGACGGGCGACGTCGGGGATGCGGCGCAGCGGTGCGATCTCTTCGATGAACCGGTCGCGCTGCGCGGCGGTGGGCAGCTCGCCTTCGAACAGGAGGTGCCAAACGCATTCGAGCGTCCGCTGCTCCGCGAGGTCGATAGCCGAGTACTGGCGGTAGTGGTAGAAGCCCTCGTAGCCACGGACGTCGCCGACTTCCGTCTCGGTCACGACGACGCCCTTGAGGCCTTGCGGCACGTCGATCGCCGAACCGGGCAGCGGTTGCAGTTGCGCGACGCGCATGAGGTCGCGCATCGACACGATGCCGAGCAGCTCGCCGGTGTCGGCCACGACCGGGATGTGCCGGTAGCCCTTCTCCGACAGGCGGTTCCACGCCTCGCGCACTTCGACCTTCGGGCCGATCGTGCTCGGGCCCTCCGTCATCCACTCCGACACCTTGACGCGCAACGAGTCGCCGCCCGTCGCCGCGAAGCGCACGAGGTCGCGCTCGGTGAGGATGCCGACCGGTCGACTGCCGTCGACAACCACGACCGAGCCAACGAGGTGTTCCTGCATGCGAGCGCTCACGTCGGCGAGGCTCTCGGACGTCGTCGCCGTGACTGCGGGGCTGCTCATCACGTCGCCGACGGTTCGTACCTTCGGACCAGCCGCGTCAGCCATCCAACCCCCCTTTTTCAGCTTCCCGCGGGCGATCCTGCCACACTGACCGCGCGAAGGCCCAAGGCGGAAGGGAGAGCGGCATGTACGACGCGATCGTCGTTGGCGCGAGGTGCGCGGGATCGTCGACGGCCCGGTTACTGGCGCAACGCGGTCACCGCGTGCTCGTCGTCGACAGGGCGACGTTCCCGAGCGACACCGTCTCGACGCACTGCATCGATCCCGTCGGCATGCGACTCCTCCACGACTGGGGTCTCGCCGAGAAGGTGTTCGCCACGAACACGCCGCCGCTGACGAAGTTCGTCCTCACCGCGGGCCAGGTCGAGTATCCCGCAGACGCGCCCGGCGCGATCTGCGCGCCGCGCCGGACGGTGCTCGACAAGCTGCTCGTCGACGAGGCGGTGGCCGCGGGCGCCGAGGTGCGCGAGGGCGTGTCGGTCAAGGAGCTGCTGCGCGACGGCGATCGCGTCACCGGCATCGCCGCGGTCGACGCGAACGGCGACGGCTTCGAGGCGCAGGCGCGCGTCGTCGTCGGCGCGGACGGGACGAACTCGTTCGTCGCGCGAGCGGTCGACGCCGAGAAATACGACGAACGGTTCGCGAAAGGCGTCGGCTACTACGCGTACTACTCGGGCACGCCGTTCGAGAACGTCGAGCTGGCCTTCGACCTCAACCGGTTCGCCGGGATCTTCCCGACGAACGACGGCGAGGTGTGCGTCTTCGCGGCACGCGAAGCCGACGACTTCCCGAACATGCGGAGCGACCCGGACGCCGCGGTGATCGAGACGCTCCTAGACGTCAACCCTCGCATCGGCGAGGGCACCCGCAACGGCACCCGGACGAGCCGCTTCTTCAAGTACGACGCCGAGCCCGGGTTCTTCCGCAAGCCCTACGGCGACGGGTGGGCGCTCGTCGGCGACGCCGGGTTCCACATCGACCCGGTGACCGGGCGCGGCATCGGCCATGCGTTCCGCGACGCCGAGCTTCTCTCGCGAGCGCTGCACGCGGGATGGAGCGGCGAGGCGCCGATGGCGGAGGCTCTCGCCGGCTACCACGCGACCAGGGACGACCTGTCGCGCGACATCTACGACTGGACGCAGCAGATCGCGTCGTTGCAGTGGAACCCCGACGAGCTGCTCGGCCTGTTCATGAACGTGATGATGAAGACCATCGAGCTCATGGACGCGGTGCCGGGTTCGTCGCCCGCGTCGCCCGCGTCATCAGGCGAGCCCGTCAGCGCGTGACGGCCGCGGCGGGCTGGCAGCCAGGGCACCAGTAGACGACTCGCCCGTTCGCGAACCTCGCCGCCGTGACCGGCGCGCGGCAGCGGCGGCACGGGCGGCCGGTGCGCCCGTAGACGAACGGTCGCGGCCGGGTCGGCGCGCCCATGAGGCGCGACGCGGTCAGGACGATCGCGTCGAGGCGGTCGGGCGGCAGGTCGCCGTGCGGCGTCGCAGGGTGGGTCCGCTCGGCGAAGAGCGACTCGGCCCGCCAGATGTTGCCGATGCCCGCGACCACGCCCTGGTCGAGCAGCAGGTCCGCGATGGCCACGTTGGCCGCGCGGGTCTGCGCGCGGCGGCGCACCTCGTCGAGATCGACCGGAGGGTCGAGGACGTCGGGGCCGAGGCGAGCGAGCGCGGGGTGGAGGTGCTCCGCGCGCCGTTCGATGACCTCGACGGTCGGTGCGTTGAAGCAGACGGCGACACGATCGCCGGTGACGTCGAGCACGATGCGCGCCTCGTGCGCCGGGCGGCGCCACCGATCGCCCGTGCTGTACACGTGCCACGAGCCGGTCATCTGCATGTGGGAGTGCAGCGTGAGGTTGCCGGTGAAGCGGACGAGGAGGTGCTTGCCGCGCGCCTGCACTTCCTCGACGGTCTCGCCGACGAGCCGAGCCACCGCGGCCCCCGTCGTGGTGCGGGCGGCGGTGACCTCGCGGCCGACGAGCCACGCCCGCATGACCGAAGCCGTCCGGTGGATCGTGTCGCCCTCGGGCACCGCAGGCGACGGTAGTGAAGACGGTGATGAGAGTGTTGCGGCGTGCCCGACACCGATCCCGCAACCATCCGGCGCGTGAGCCGCCGGCTGTGGAACCTCATCGAACCGATCGCGTCCAGCGTGTACTTCCTGCCGGAGTGCCAAGAGGGGTACCAGGCGCTCGGGCTCGACGACTACGGGTCGGGATACTTCACGAGCCGCGGGGCGTGCATGGGGCGGGCGCCTGGCACGGTCGTGGCCGCGGCGTTCGCCGTCTTCAACCCCGCCATCGTGCTGCCAGCGGTCGAGAAGGGGTGGTCGCTCACGACGCCCGAGCAGATCATCGAGGCGCGCTTGGACGGCGCCCGGCGCGGGCTCCGGCGGCTGATCGGTGAGGTCGGTGAGCCTGGTGAGGCCGACCTGTCCCGGGCCGCGTCCATCATGTGGCGCGCTGCCGAGGCAACGGCGGCGTCGCCGGCCGGTTTCCCCGGGCGGCCGATGTTCGCCGGGCTGTACTCGCTCGGTCTCCCGGGCGACCCGCTGGGCGATATGTGGCGCGCCGCGGACGTGCTGCGCGAGCACCGCGGCGACTCGCACACGCTGGCGTGGGCCGCGATGCGGCTGTCGTCGGTGGAAGTGACGCTGCTGACGGAGGCGTGGTGGGGCGGCAAGCTCGGCCGCTACATCCGGACCCGCGGGTGGGACGACGCATCGATCGCCGAGGGCATCGCGTCGCTGCAGTCGCGTGGGTTCATCACGACGGACGACCCGCCCGGGTTCACCGACGCCGGCGAGGAGGTCCGGGCGGTCGTCGAGGAGATGACCGACCAGGGCGAGGCGCCCGTCGTC
>DASVEG010000190.1:0-6989 GCA_036380695.1 Acidimicrobiales bacterium | reverse complement strand
GCGGTCAGCAGCCTGGAGGATCGCGGCCTCGTCGAGGTGCGCGAGGACGGCAAGCGGCTGCAGGTGTGGCTCGTCCATCCGCTGCACGGCGAGGTCGTGCGCGCAGGCATGCCCATGCTCCGCGGACGCATGATCCGCAAGACGCTCGCCGACGCGACAGACGCCACGGGCAGCCAGCGACGCGAGGACGTGCTGCGTCTCGCCACGCTGCGGCTCGAGTCGGGAGCGGCCGGGCACGCCCAGGTGCTGCTCGCGGCGGCCCGCCAGGCGCGCGCCGCGGAGGACTACCCGGCCGCGAGCCGACTTGCCCGCGCCGCGCTGGATGCGGGCGGCGGAGCCGAGGCCGGATACGTGCTCGGCGACACGTTGTCGGAGCAGGGCTTCCGCGAGGAGGCCGAGTCGGTGCTCGCGGCCGCAACCGAGGCCGCGGGCAACGACGGCGACCTCACGCTGATCACGGTTTCGCGCTCCGACAACCTGTTCTGGCACCTCGGCCGTGAAGACGATGCGCTGGCCATCGTGCGGGCGAGCGAGGCGAAGGTCGCCGACCGCGTCTGCCGCGAGCAGCTCGTGGCGCAACGCGCGTCGTTCGACCTGATCCTGGGGCGACCGCTCGTCGCCCTCGAAGCCGTCGAACCGAACCTCACGGCGAGCGAAGGGCGAGCGCTGGTCGAGTCGTGCATCGTCGCCGCGCCCGCGTACATCTACACCGGCAGGCCCGACACGGGCGGGGCCGTCGCCGACCGGGGGTTCGCGGTGCACGCCGCGCTCGACGACGACCTGATGGCCGCGCACCCTGGCGTGCACATCATCTCCAAGGCGATCTCGCTCAGCCTCGCCGGCCGGTTGCACGAAGCCGGCAACGTCGCGCGTGCCGGGTACGAGGCGGCCATCGGTGCGCGACGGCCCGCTCGCCACGCGTGGTTCGCGATGATCCTCGCGGGTGTCACCCTGCAGCAGGGCCGGCTCGCGACCGCGGCGCGCTACAGCCGCGAGGGGGCGGCGCTGTTCCGTGAGCTGCGCCACCAGGGCGAGCGGTGGTGCCTCGGTGGGGTTGCGCTCGCGCTCGGGCAGATGGGTCGCGGCGACGAGGCCGTCGAGGCGCTCGCCGCGCTCGACGCCACACCGGGCCGGTGGTTGTTCACCGAACCCGACGTGCAGCGCGGCCGCGCGTGGGCGCTCCTCGCGGCCGGCCATCTCCCGGAGGCGCGCGAGGCGTTGGTGGCCGCGGCCGACATGGCCGCGTCGACCGGCCAGACGACGCTGGAGGTGATCGCGCTCCACGACCTCGCGCGCGTCGCCGCGACTCGCGAGATCGCGCAGCGCCTCGCCATCGTCGCCGCCGGGGTGGAAGGCCCCATCGCTCCGGTCATGGCCGCGCACGCCGCCGCCATCGTCGACGGCGACGCGATGGCGCTGCAGGAGGCGGCGGCGGTGTTCGCCGATCTCGGTGCGCCCCTGCTCGCGGCCGAAGCGGCATCCGAGGCCGCGACCGCGTGGCGCAGAAACGGCGATCCGCGCCGGGCCGAGGCATGCGCGGCGACCGCGCAGGAGTACGCCGCCGATTGCGAAGGGGCGTCGACGCCCGCGCTCGTCGCGGGCGAGGCACCGGTGCCGCTCACGACGCGGGAACGCGAGGTGGCGACGCTGGCGGCCGCCGGTCACACCAGCAAGGCGATAGCCGACCGGCTCTACCTGTCGGTGCGGACGGTCGACAACCACCTGCAGCGGGCGTACACGAAGCTGGGCGTGCGTTCCCGCGACGAGCTGGGCGCCGCGCTCCGACCAGGATCTGAGTAGCGCCTGCTCAATACGCCGCACGGCGCATCCGGTCGGCTGGAGGTATGGCCATCGACCAGCGGCGCGGCGACGCAGGGACGGAGTTCTCTGCATGGTTCGCGCAGCTCGACCCTTCTGTACCGCTGTTCGAGCGGGCGGACGCGGCGCGGCTGCAGGTCGAGCGGCTGACGAGCGGGCTCGACGTCACCGCCGAGCGCGCGGTGCGCGCCCACCTCTTCACCATCCTCGCGGAGCTGCTCGACGCAAGTTGAGTAGTCGCTCCTCAATACGGCGGGCGCCGAAGAGCGTTCGCTGAGGGTGTCGCCCCGAACGGGATCGGCGGACCACTTGAAAGGACGACTCCCATGTCGACGCTTCGCACCCTTCGCTCCATCACCGCAGGTGCCGCCGTTGCCGGTGCCGCACTCCTCTCGTTCTCCTCGCTCGCAGGGGCCGCTCCGAACGCCATCGCCGGCAACAAGTCGTGCGCCGAGGTCACGCCCGAGGGACTGACCTGGGCCGAGGAGAAGATCGACTCCGACCCCGAGTCGATCACCTACGACTTCGCGACCTACTCGGTCACCATCACGAAGACCGACGCCAAGACGTTCGACTGGACGGCAACCACCGACATCGATGCGGTCATCGTCAAGGGCGGCGACGTGTCGAACCTGTACACCTACGAGGGCACGACGATGAGCGGCACCGGCCTGACGTCGGCGACGAACCCGAACAACGACCAGCCGTTCGGTCTGAGCCACGTGTCGTTCTGCACGGGCGACGACCCGGCACCCGACCCGGAGCCCGAGCCCACGCCCGACCCCGAGCCGACGCCGGACCCCGCGCCTGAGCCCGAAGTGACGCCTGCCGTGCAGACCCAGAGCACGCCGCCGGTCGAGGTCCTCGGCGTCGTGATCACCGCACCTGCGCCCGCCGCGGCCGTTGCCCCTGCCGAGGTGCTCGGTGTCCAGCTCGCCAGGACCGGCCCGGTCGAGACCGCCTCGCTCGTCGCCATCGGCTCCGCCTTCCTCGCCGCAGGCGCCGTACTCCTCGCCCTTTCCCGCCGCCGCAACGAGACGGCCACCGTTCCCGCCGAAGACTGACCCCCGCTCATCGGGCGGCGTCCGCGCTGTGCACCGTTGGTCCGGAATTCCGGACCAACGGTGCACAGAAGCGCGTCCGGGGTCGGGGCCGGCGGCCTGGCCACCGGAGGTCGGCAAGAATGCGGGCAATGGCGACGGACCTGCTGTTCCTGCGCGACGCGTACGTGCGCGAGTTCGACGCCACCGTCACCGCGGTCGACGAGGGCGCAGGGCGGGTCACCCTCGACCGCACCGCGTTCTACGCCACCGGAGGAGGGCAGCCGCACGACACGGGCACGCTCGCAGGTCTCCCCGTCGTCGGCGTGCGCAAGGAAGGCGAACACGTCTGGCACACGCTCGACGCAGGCGACGGCGCCGCGGCGCTGCCGTCGGTCGGCGACAGCGTTCACGGCGCCGTCGACTGGGACCGGCGCCACCGGCTCATGCGCACGCACACTGCGCTGCACGTGCTGTGCGGCGTGATCTGGAACGAGTACGGAAAGGCGGTCACCGGCGGCAACATGGAGCCGCTCGCCGCCCGTATGGACTTCGAGTTCGACCCGCTCCCCGAAGGGTTCGGCGAGACGATCGAACAGCGGGTGAACGAAGAGCTCGCGGCGGGCAGGCCGATCGCTATCGACTTCCTCCCGCGCGACGTCGCGCTCGCGGACCCCGACCTGATCCGCACGAAGGTCAACCTCATCCCCGAGTCGGTCCGCGAGATCCGCGTCGTCGACATCGTTGGCCTCGACAAGCAGGCAGACGGCGGCACGCACGTCCGCACGACCGACGAGGTCGGTGCCATCCGGGTCGTCAAGACCGAGTCGAAGGGCAAGGCCAACAAGCGCATCCGCATCGAGATCGTCGATGGTTGAGCCCGGTCGCGCCGACATCGAGCGGCTGCGCGACGTGCTCCGGGACATGGAGCGCGTCGTGGTCGCGTTCTCGGGCGGCGCAGACAGCGCGTTCGTCGCGTGGGTCGCGCACGACACGCTCGGCTCCGACCGCGCGCTCGCGTTGACGGCGGTGTCGCCGTCGCTCGCGCCCGAAGAACGCGACGACTGCGAAGTGCTCGCTCGCGACTGGGGCCTGCGCTGGCTGCCTGTCGAGACGAACGAGCTCGAGGACGCCATGTACGTCGCCAACGACGGCGACCGGTGCTTCCACTGCAAGACCGCGCTCATGGACGTCGCCGCGCCCGTGGCCGAACTCGAGCGAGCGACCGTCGTCCTCGGCGTGAACGTCGACGACCTTGGCGACCACCGTCCGGGCCAGCGGGCCGCGGGCGAGCGGGGCGCGCGGTTCCCGCTCGTCGACGCGGGGTTCAGGAAGGCGGACGTGCGCGCCTGGTCGCGACGGCTCGGCCTTCGCACGTGGGACAAGCCGGCCGCGGCTTGCCTGGCGTCTCGCATCCCGTACGGCACCGCGGTGTCCGTCGAGCTACTGGGCAGCGTCGCGCGGGCGGAGTCCGGCTTGCGCCGGCTCGGTTTCCGGCAGCTGCGCGTGCGCCACTACGGCGACACGGCGCGCGTCGAGCTGGACGAGCCAGAGCTGGTCGCGGCGGTCGAGCGCCGCTCCGAGGTCGTGGCCGCGGTCAAGGCCGCGGGTTACCGCTACGTGACGCTCGACCTCGAAGGGTTCCGGTCGGGCAACCTCAACTCGTCCCTGTCGATGGAGAGCCGATGAACGTCAACCAGGTCCGCGTGAAGCTCACGTTCCCGGAGCAGCTCATCAAGCAACCGGTGATCGCCCGCCTCGTGCGCGAGTTCGATGTGATGCCGAATATCCGGCAGGCGAAGATCGAGGAGCACGTCGGCTGGGTCGTGTGCGAGCTCGGCGGCCAGGACGACCAGATCGACAAGGCGATCCAGTGGCTGCACGACCTGGGGGTCGAGGTCGACCGCTTGGGCGACCTGTTGGAGTCGTAGCCCCCGGCGGGCGGCTCAGATCTCGTTCTCGCGGTCGGTGCGGCGGCCGCTGACGAAGTCGACCGCCTCGTAGACGTTCCTCGCCACGAACCGCTCGAGGCGGGGCGCGGACATGAACCGAGCCACCGCGGCGACGGGGAGCGGGTCGCCCGTGCGGGCCGCCTCCTCGCCCGCGGCGCGCGACGTCTTGACGAAGTGGGCGGCGACGATGAACGACGACGCCCTGTCGCTGAGCGCGGCCCGCTCGAGCTGGTCGGTCGCCGTGGCGAGGGGCAGCCCGGCAGCGAGCGCGACCGAACCCGCCTCGTCCTGCGCTTCGACCGCCGTCTGCAGGTTGCCGTCGTCGCGCGGCTCCACGCGCGGCGTGCGGGGCGCGGTGCCGGACGCGGTCGCCACCTTCCATTCGGCGCGACCGCTGTAGTTCGCCTGGAACGCGGAGAACAACGCCAGCCGCACGGTGTCGGGGCCCGGGTGGCGGTGCCAGGCCCATCGCACCGCGTTCGCGTACGTGATGGCGTGGGTGATGTCGAGCCAGCCGAACTCGACGTGGGGGTCGAAGTCGAGACGGACGTCGTAGCGGAGCATGCGCTCGGCAGCCGCGGCGACGACGGCGTCGAGCACGCCGTCGACGCCCGCCCCGTCGAGCAGCGCGCGTTCGACGGCGCGCACCGGCGCCAGCTTCTCGTGCCCGAGCAGCGCGTCGCGCAGGCGGCGGTCGTCGTCGCGCCACGCCGGGTCCGCGTCGACCTTCGCGAGCTTCTCGAGGTCGAGCGTCGCCAGCGCCTTCATGAACGGGCGCATGTACGGGAGCTTGTCTTCGCGCGTGCCGTACACGAGGGCCGGCACGAGGTGGGGCAAGACCGTCGCGGCGCGGTCCCATCCCAGGCGGCCGACGAGCTCGAAGGCCTTCTGCGTGTAGATCGCCATGTGCCCGTAGCCGAGATGGTGATCGGATACCGACTCGACGAACCAGCGCGCCAGCTCGTCGCCGTCGTATCCCGCCTCGATGGCCGCGAGCACCATTGCCTCCGCACGGTCGACGTCCTCGGCCTCGACCGCGGCGCGGAACGCGGACCGGGGGTCGTGCGGCAGCGAGGTCGCGGGCGCGGGTTGCGGCCGGACCGGGCGCCGAAGCTCCACCTCGGTGATCGCCGCGATGCCCTGCATGATCGGCAACGCGCGGGCGTCGCCTTCGTAGCGGTCGACCAGCGCGAGGCAATCGGTGGCGGTCGCGAGCGCGTGACCCCATCCGTACTCCGCGCGAGGCGCTCCGTACGCGACGGCTTCCCACACCAGCTCGGCAGGATTGGCCGCGGCCCGGAGCAGGCGTACGACGTCGCGCGACATCCTGCCGACCTCGTGCCGCGCGATGCCGCGGCGCAGGCTCGCGAGCAGCCGCGGGCGGATCTCGTCGTTCGACGGGTCGGTGAGGTCGGCGATGACGTCGTCGCCCTCGATGCGCACCGGATAGCTGCGCACGGACTCCTCGCCGAGCACACACGCGCCGTCACGCACGCGGAACTTCCAGTTGTGCCAGTGGCACGTGACGGTGCCGTCCTTCAGCTCGCCCTGCACGAGCGCGTACCCCTGGTGGGGGCACGCGTTGTCGAGCGCGAACACACCGTCGCCGGTGCGCACCACCGCCAGCCGCTTGTCGCCGGCCTTCACCAAGCGCAGCGCGCCGGCCGGCAAGTCGGACAGCGACGCGATCCGTTGCTCACCCATGGGTCAGTTATAGCAAGACGAATCTTGCTTTACTAGAGGGTGTTCAGCGCAATTCGCGGTACGACTCGCCCGGTTCGAGCTCGTCGTCGTAGCCACCGCCGGTGTAGGCCGCGGCGGCATGGGCGGCGAGGCCAATGCCCCAACCGCCAGCAGGGAACAGGAACCACGGGAATCCCGCGCCGGTGATCAACCAGACCATGAAGAGGAACGCGTTGACCGCGAACCACACCGTTGCGTGGATCTGGAACCCACGCTGCCCCCCTGTCACCCCCTCAGGCTACGACGCCGTCGTCCACGTTGGGAAGGTGACATGCAACACGCCCATCTCCTCGACGAGGCGGCCTTGTCGCTTCAGTTGGGGGAGGCAACGCTTCGCAGCGTCGGGGTCGCCGACCATGCGGGCCCAGTCGGCGACGGTCACCAGGAGCGGCCCCGCATCGAGGTCGCCTTCCGTCGTGCGGGCGTCGACCTCGAG
>DASVEG010000189.1:0-8882 GCA_036380695.1 Acidimicrobiales bacterium | reverse complement strand
GCCTTCCCGCGCGGCAACGTCTTCCGCCGTCGACACGAGCGCCTCGTCGAGTGGTTGGTCGAGCGGGCTCGTCAACGCGTGGATCGCGCGGCGCGACTCGTCGAGCGCGCGCTCGGCCGCCCTGGCGATGCGATACCAGGTGATCGCGTCGGCCCGATCCGGGCGGCGCGTCTCGGTCACGATGCACGCCAATTCCTGGGCCATGCCGTCGTGCAGCTCGCGCGCGATGCGCCTGCGCTCCTCCATCACGCCGACGCCGAGCCAGTAGCCGCGGATCTCGAGGACGGCGCCGACCACGAGGAACACCGCGAAGCCGAGGCGACCGATGTCGGCCGGGTGCATGGCGCCGGACGCCGGCGCGGTCGTCATGGCGAGCAACAACCTCGACATGCTCGCCAGCACGCAGCCCGCCCCCAGCCACGCGGCGAGCGGGTCGCCGTCGCGCTCCCCCCGCATCGTGAACGCCAGCGCGCCGACGCCGAAGCCGGCGGCCGACACGAGCAGCGCCCACTCGCGTCCCGCGCTCAGGCCGTAGTCCTCACCCGCGA
The DNA here is from genome assembly GCA_036380695.1 of Acidimicrobiales bacterium. GTDB lineage: Bacteria > Actinomycetota > Acidimicrobiia > Acidimicrobiales > CADCTF01 > DASVEG01. Next base: position 8,334 of record DASVEG010000189.1, on the reverse strand, counting down.
GCGCGACGGCGGCGATGGCGAGCGACGGCGCGATCAGCCCGGCTGCCACGGCCAGCACACGCCCGCTGCGATGCCAGCCGACGCTGCGTTCGTGGAAGAACGCGGCGATCAGCACCGCGACCGAACCGAGCACGCCGGCGGCGAGTTCGAGCCTGCGCCCCACGCCCTCGTCGCCCGCCTCGATCAACGAAGGGATGAAGGCGGGCAGGAGCGTGCCGAGCGCGAGCGTCCAGAACGCCCACACGAGGATCACGTCGACGAGCAACGACGAGCGGCGGAACCGGCCGAAGACCAGGAGGGCGGCGAGGAGGGACACCGCGGCGGCGAGCGTGTCGAGCACGAGCAGCCCCGATGCCGCACCGGAGAGCGTGGGCACGCCGGCCAGCGCGATCGCCGCGGTTGCCGCGCCGGCAGCAACCGCGACCAGGATCGTCAAGTTGCGTGCGCGCATGCCTGTGCCGTTCCCAAAACGCGAGCGGGGCGCCCATCCCGCCGATGAGCGCCCCGTTCGATGGACTCGCCTTGCGACGATTCCCGCCGTCGGAGAGTCTCGCAGTCGATCTTGAAGGAATACTGGTGCTTCACTGAAGTTCCGCTGAAGAGCGCCGATCTCCTATCGGAGCCCCGTGACGAGTCCAGCCTCCCGAATCCTGGTGGTCGACGACGACCCCGCACTGCGCGATCTCCTCGTCGCGGCGCTCGAACGCGAGGGCTGGGCCGTCGACGCCGTCGGCGACGCGTCCGCCGCCGAGCGCGCAATCGATGCCTCCCCGCCCGACCTCGCCATCCTCGACATCCGCCTCGGCGCGGGCGCCGACGGGTTGACGCTCGCGAAGCGCGTGCGCCAGCAGAGCGACCTGCCGATCATCTTCCTCACCGACCAGACGTCGGTGGAGTCACGACTCGCGGGGTTCGAGACCGGCGCGGACGACTACCTCCCGAAGCCGTTCGTGCTCGCGGAGCTCGTGGCGCGGGTGCGCGCTCTCCTCCGTCGCGCGGGACGGGCCACGACCACGGTCCTCGAGGTCGGGCCCTTGAAGATCGACGAATCGGGTCGCAGGGCGATGGTCGGCGACCGCGCGCTCGACCTCACACGGATCGAGTTCGAATTGCTGACCGCGCTCGCCCGCCAAGCGGGGCGCGTCGCGTCGAAGTCGACGCTCCTCACCCAGGTGTGGGGGTTCGACGGGTACGACCAGAACCTCGTCGAGGTGCACGTCAGCAGCCTTCGCCGCAAGCTCGGCACCGAGGGCAAGTCGTTGATCCAGACGGTGCGCGGCGTCGGCTACGTCCTTCGCCCCGAGAACGCTCCCTTCTAGCGAGCGCTAAGCCTCGGCCGCGTCGACCAGGGATGCGACCGCCGCGAGCACGCGCGCTTCGACGGCGGCCAGCACGCCGTCGTCCGTGAGCTTCTGCCCTGCGCCGTCGACGACGTAGAACGCGTCGACGACGTCGTGCCCGAACGTGGACACGCGTGCGGCTCGAACGTCGAGCCCCGCGTCGGCGAGCGCGCGCGTGATCGCGTGCAACACGCCCACTGCGTCCGGTGCGCGCACGTCGATCACCGTCGCCCGCCGCGACGCCTCGTTGTCGACGCGTACAAGCGGGGGCGACGCGAGCCGCGCGTCGCGGCGTCGGTACGTGCGCGTGCGCGCCGCAAGCGGCTCGTCGAGCGACAGCTCCCCTGCGAGCACCGCGTCGAAGTCGCGCCGGACGCGTCGCCAATCGGGCGACCCGTTGTGCGACGAAGCCACCTCGAACACCTCGACCGCCTTGCCGTTCGGCAAGGAGCCGGCGGTCGCCGCGAGCACGTCGAGGCCGTTGAGCGCGAGCACGCCGGCGACGTCGCTCAACAAGCCGCGGCGGTCGTCGGCGACGACGACGCACCGGTGGTCGTCGACGTGCAGGCCATCTGCCGCGCCCGCGGGGACGAAGGACGCGAGGTCGGCATCGGGGAGGTCGTGGCCCGCGAGCACCGCCTCCGTGCGTTCGACCAGCCGGCGAACGAGCGACGCCTTCCACTCGCTCCACGCTGCGGGACCGGTCGCGAGCGAGTCGGCTTCGGTGAGCGCGGCGAGCAGTTCGAGGGTGCCGCGATCGCGAATCGCCGCCGCGACGGTGGCGGCGGTCGTCGGGTCGTCGACGTCGCGACGGGTGGCCGTGTCGGCGAGCAGCAGGTGGTGCTCGACGAGGGCGACGAGCGTGTCGACGTCCGCGGGTGGCAACCCCATGCGCGGCGCGATCGTGCGGACGACGTCGATACCGACCTCGGTGTGATCGCCGGGGAACCCCTTGCCGATGTCGTGCAGCAGCGCGCCGAGCAGGAGGAGGTCGGGCCGCGCCACGTGGCGGGCGGCTGGTGCGGCGTTCGCGACCGCTTCGAGCAGGTGCCGATCGACGGTGAAGCGGTGGTACGCGTTGCGCTGCGGCTTCGCCTGCACGTTCTTCCACTCGGGCAGCAGCCGGACGAGCAGCCCGTGATGGTCGAGCGCCTCGACGACCGGTATCGCCGCGTGCCCCGCGGCGAGGAGGGCGACGAACGACTGGCGCCAGCGGAACGGCCAGGGCACGCGCCCGTCGGGCACCTCCTCGACGAACCGCTCGATCGTCGAGCGCGCCAGCGGGACGCGGAGGTGCGCTGCCGCGACCGCCGCGTCGAGCCACGACGCATCGGCGGGGCCAAACGCGTGCAGCTCGCCACCACGCAGCGCCAGGCCTGCGCCCAGAGGTCGATCGGCAGGGCCGCCGCGGCGCTGCGGGTCGAGCCAGCCGTCGAGGCGTCGCCAGCAGTCGTCCCACACGTACGCCACGGTGCGCGCCGCCGCGCTCACGCGCCCGAGCAGCTCGTCCGCGTCGGCGACGCCGACGTCGCTCGCCACCGCGTCCTGCTCTTGGAGGAGAAGGCGATCGAGGGGCCGTTGCGCGCGCAGGTGGAGCGCGGCGCGTATCTCCGTGAGATGCGCGAGCGGCTCGTCGAGCGCGCCGACGAGATCGCCGAGCACGGTCGTGACCTCCGCGAGCGAACGCAGGAGCGCGATGTCGCGCAGCCCGCCGCGGCCCTCCTTGATCTCGGGCTCGAGGAGGAACGCGACCTCGCCGAACGCGGCGTGGCGTTCCGTCGCGGCGGCGCGCAGTTGCGGGATCCACTTGCGGGCCCGCTTGCGCCACATGGAGCCGACGCGGCGCTCGAGGTCCGCGGTGAGGCGTTCGTCGCCTGCGATGTGGCGAGCGTCGAGCAGGCCCAGCGCGACCTTGAGGTCGCCCTCGGCTGCGGACGCGGCCTCCTTCACGGTGCGCACGCTGTGATCGAGCCGCAGCCCGCGGTCCCAGATCGGGTACCAGACGCGATCCGCGACGGCAGCGACGTCGCGACGCGACCGGTGGAGGAGCACGAGGTCGAGATCGCTCGCCGGCGCGCGGTCGCGGCGGCCGAGGGACCCCACCGCGACGAGGCTGACGTCCCGCTCGTCGCCGAGCAAGGACGCCAGCCATCCGTCGAGGTCGAGTTCGTCGCGGCGTTCGCCGCTGGGGTTGTCGCTAGAGCGCGTCGCCGTCCCGTTCTCCGGTGCGGATCCGAATCGCCGACGCCACGTCGGTGATCCACACCTTGCCATCGCCGATCTTGTCGGTCTTGGCGGCGCGGACGACGGCATCCACGATGCGGTCGACGTCGCCCTCGCCGGCCAGGATCTCGAGTCGCACCTTCGGCACGAAGTCGATCTGGTACTCGGCGCCGCGGTACACCTCGGTGTGACCGCGTTGGCGACCGAAGCCCTGCACCTCGGAGACGGTCATCCCCGACACGCCTTCGCCCTTGAGCGCTTCCTTCACCTCGTCGAGCTTGAAGGGCTTGATGATGGCGGTGATGAGCTTCATCAGCCGATCCTCCCACCGAGCGCGTACGCCGTCTCCGCGTGGAGAGCGGTATCGAGGCCCTCTGCCTCTTGGTCTTCCGTGACCCGCAGGCCGATGACGAGGTCGACGATCTTGGCGAGGACGAACGTCACCACGCCCGAGAACACGATCACGGACCCGATGGCGATGAGCTGGTTGACCAACAGCTCGGACGACCCGCCGAAGAAGACGCTGTCGAAGCCAAAGCTGTTGACGCTCGTGTCGGAGAAGAAGCCGAGCAGCACCGAGCCGACGATGCCACCGACGAGGTGCACGCCGACAACGTCGAGCGAGTCGTCGTAGCCGAACTTGTACTTCAGCTGGATGGCGAGGTAGCAGACGATCCCCGCGATCGCACCGATGATGATCGGTGCGACGCCTCCGACGAAGCCGGCGCAGGGCGTGATGGCGACGAGGCCGGCGACGGCGCCCGATGCGCCACCGAGGGTCGTCGCCTTGCCGTCGCGGATCTTCTCGACGAGGAGCCACGACAGCATCGCGGCGGCCGCGGCCAGGTTCGTGTTGACGAGGGCCTGGGCCGCGAGGCCGTTGGCGCCGAGCGCCGAGCCTGCGTTGAAGCCGAACCAGCCGAACCACAGGATGCCGGTGCCCAGCAGCGTGAGGGGCAACGAGTGCGGGTGCATGGGCTCCTTCGGCCAGCCGCGGCGCTTGCCGACGATCAGCACGAGCACGAGCGCCGCAACGCCGGCGTTGATGTGGATGACGGCGCCGCCCGCGAAGTCGAGGGCGCCCTTCTGGAACAGCCAACCTTTGGGGCTGAACACCCAGTGGGCGACGGGCGAGTACACGAGCAGCGACCACAGGCCGAGGAAGACGACGAACCCGCCGAACTTCAACCGGTCAGCCGTCGCCCCCGTGAACAGGGCTGGCGTGATGACCGCGAACATCATCTGGAAGGCGAAGAACGCCATCGGCGGGATCGTGAGCGCGAGGTCGTCCACGTACCCAGGGAGCGCCTCCGTCGTGGCGAGGTCCTTGAGGCCGAAGAACTCGAAGCTCCCGATGAAGTCCCCGCCGTCGCCAAAGGCGAGGCTGAACCCGACCAGCGCCCACAAGACGCTGATCAGCCCCATACAGAAGAAGTTCTGCATCAACATCCCGAGCACGTTCTTCGCACGCACCATCCCGCCGTAGAACAAGGCGAGTCCTGGCGTCATGAAGAGCACCAGTGCGGCGGAGACAAGTACCCAGGCAGTGTTCCCGGTGTCGATCTCCATGGGGGCGCACTTTGTCGGCCGATCGTTTCTCGACCGTCACCCTCGTGTTTCGGGCGTGTTAAACGCTTTCCGCGACCTTTCGCGCCGCGATCAGCACCGGGTCCCACACGGGGCTGAAGGGTGGGGCGTAGGAGAGGTCGAGGCTCGCGATCTCGTCTGCCGTCATCCCTGCGGTGATGGCGGTGGCGACCACGTCGATCCGTTTCGCCGCCCCCTCGCTGCCGACGATCTGCGCGCCGAGGACGCGGCCGGTGCGCTTCTCGGCGAGCATCTTCACCTTGATCGGCGCGGCGCCCGGGTAGTACCCGGCGCGGGTCGTGCTCTCGATCGTGGCGACGACGTAGTCGAAGCCCGTCTCCTTCGCCTCGCGTTCGTTGACCCCCGTGCGCGCGCACTCCAGGCTGCAGAGCTTCGTGACGGCGGTGCCGATGACGCCGGGGAACGTCGCGTACCCGCCACCGATGTTCGTGCCCGCGACGCGGCCCTGCTTGTTGGCGACGGTGCCGAGCGCGACGTACACGGCTTCGCCGGTGAGCCGGTGGATCGACTCGCAGCAGTCGCCCGCCGCGTACACGCCGTCCTCGCTCGTGCGTTGCCGCCGGTCGACCTTGACGGCGTCGCGCTCGCCCACCGCGATCCCGGCGTCGAGGGCGAGCTGCGAGTTGGGCCGGACGCCGAGGCCGAGCACCACGAGGTCGGCGTCGAACGGCCCGTTGTTCGTGAACACCTTCCCCGGTTCGAACGAGGTGGCGAAGGTGTCGCAGTGGACGACGATGCCCTGGTTGCGCATCGCGTCGGCGACGAGCTCGCCCATGTCCGGGTCGAACATGCCGAGCGGTTGCGACGTGCGGGTGATGACCGTCGTCGCCGCGCCTCGCTTGACGAACGCTTCCGCCATCTCGAGGCCGATGTAGCCACCCCCGACCACGACGACCTTGCCAGGCCCGTCGATGCGCGTGACGTGGTCGAGAAGGTCGGCCGCGTCCTCGAGCGTCTGCACCCCGTGAATGGCGGGGCCGTCGATGCCCGGCAGCGCGGGGCGCACGGGGAGCGCGCCGGTACCGATGTGCAGGACGTCGTAGCTGATCGAGTAGGTGCGGTCGTGCTCGTGGTCGCGCACCTCGACCTTCTGCTGCTGCGGGTCGATCGCCATCGCCTCGTGGCGGGTGCGCGCATCGATGCTGTGCGCGCTGCGGAACGTCTGGGGGTCGCGCGCGATCAGGTCGGCGAGCTTCCCGACGTCGCCCCCGACGAGGTACGGGATCCCGCACGCGCTGTAGCTCGTCCAGCGGCCCTTCTCCAACGCGACGATCTCGAGGTCGGGGTCGAGCCGGCGCGCCTGCGACGCGGCCGCCATCCCGCCCGCGTCGCCTCCGATGACGACGAGCCGCCTGCGCGCCGTTCCTTGCGCCATGTCCCACTCTTGCGCGTTTCAGCCGCGGTACTCGCGGTTGTTGTCGCGGAGAAGCGCTCGAACGAGCCGGACGACGTAGTCCCGGTCGCGAGTGAGGTGATGCCACGTGAACTCGATCGTGGAGTATCCGAGGGGGCGGAGGGCGTTTCGTCGCTCCGCATCCCTCCGGAGCTGCTCGCTCGACGAGTGCCATGCGAGGCCGAGCACCTCGAGCAGGACGGGAATCCCCTCATAGGCGTAGTCGGCAAACGCCAGGCTGCCGTCTGCCCGCTCCACCATGTGCTGGCGCGTCGGCAACGGCAGCCGATGGTCACGGAGGATCTGGAAGAACCGAGTCTCGGCTTCGCTCGCGTTGACCCTGCCGTCGCGCGGCACACGTTCGAGCAGCGCGCGCATGTGCGGGATGCCCTGCTTCCCGGGCCGAGCGAGTCGGTCGACGATTTCCTCGAGCGCCGCGAACGACGTCTCACCGCGACGCTGGCCGCATTCGTAGACGCGCTCCAACACGTCGAGGCTGGCGCCGGCGCCGGCGAGGTCGAGGATCGTCCTCGTGACCGAGGCGACGGGCATCGGCCCCACGAACGACCAGTCGAAGACCGTGCAGTCCGTCGAGTAGTGGACCCGCGGGCCGTCCGGAATCGATCGCAGTCGCCGCGGAACGGTGATCTCCACCGTGGCGCGACCGACGCCATCGAGGTCGCGCAGTCGCGCCGGAGGTGTGACTCAGGAACGAGCCGGCACCGGCGTGGAGGTACGCCACCATCGCTCGCTGCTCGAACGTCTGGCGCCATCCCGGAAGGACGAACACCCCTGGTGCTGACCGGCTCCACCTGCGGTTGCCGGCCCGTCGGTCGATCTGGTCGGACGACAGCCCGGCTTCGATCGCTTGTCTGCGGGAGAAGGCGCCGAATTGACGTCGGGCCAGCGCCTCGATGGCCGCGTCGACGGACGCGGGCATGGGTCACCTCTTGTGCATCGCAGGGATTCGAGGCGGCGCAGCCGCGAACTGCGCGACGAGAACCGCGAGTACCGCGGCTCAGACGCGCAAGACCGTCGGGAGGGACGCGAAGAAGCGCGAGCGCGGCAGCACCTCATCACACCCCGCGGCGCGCGCCGCGTCAAGGGTCGCGGTGTCGACGTGGCTGCCGTAGGCGACGACTCGCACGCCGGACGCGACGACGTCGGCGATCACGTCGAGCCCGCCGCGCTTGGCGAGGTCGAGCACCACCAGATCGACGCCGGCGAGCCCGACCAGCGCTTCGGGCGAGCCGACGTACCGCAGCTCGAGGCCGTCGACGGACGACGCCGCGGCGGAGATCTTCGACCGGTCCATGAGATCGGGCGCGAACGCGACGACGACGGTCACCTGCGTTCCTCCGCGGTTGCGTGGCGGCGTTTGTGCGTCCACGCCTTCGCCGCGCCCCAGGCGATGCCGGGTTCCACCAGCGATGGATCGACGTCGGCCCACGATGCGGGCGTGAGGCCGTAGTCGTCGTCGGGAAAGCGATCGCGCTCGAAGTCGTCGCGATCGACGGGCGGCACGGTCGCGGCGCGCAACGCGTCCGTCATGAACGGCACCGCGTCGCGGAGCAGCGCCAACGGCGTCGTGTGCTGCTCGTCGACGTCGGCCGCGATCAACGAACGGACACGAGGGAGCACATGCGCCAACGCGGCCTCGACGGCCGGCCGCGCGTCGACGCCTGGCCCGAGCTTCGCGATCGACCGCTCGATCCACCCCGGCAGTGCGCGCTCGATCGCATCGCCGAGCGCGGTGGCATGCTCCTGCAC
>DASVEG010000188.1:0-6365 GCA_036380695.1 Acidimicrobiales bacterium | reverse complement strand
GTCTCCAGCGAGGGTCACCGCATCAGCCAGCACCTCGTCGAGTGCGGCGCCGCCATGAGCGCGACGGCGATCGGCGACGGCGAGACGCAGCGGCGCAGCTACCCGGGGATCCGCGGCCAGTACGGCACGAGCGGGTGGGAGCTTGTGCGCAGCCTCGACCTGCCCGGCAACGCACTTCGCATCGCCGACGAGGCGCTCGCGCTGCTGCAGGCGCCGCCGTGCCCGCAGCTCGACGCGACCGACCTCATCCTCGGAAGCGAACAGCTCGCGTTGCAGATCCACGAGTCGGTCGGCCACGCCATCGAGCTCGACCGGATCCTCGGGTGGGAGGCCGCGTTCGCCGGGACGAGTTGGCTCGACCTGTCCAAGCTCGGGTCGCTGACCTTCGGCAGCGAGCTGATGAACATCACCGCTGACGCGACGCTGCCCGGCGCACTCGGGTCGTTCGGGTTCGACGACGAAGGCACGCCGTCGCGCTCGGTCCCGATCGTCACCGAGGGCAAATGGGTCGGCGTCCTCTCGGGTCGCGACAGCGCGTCCATCGCGGGCCTCCCCGCCTCGGGGGGCATGGTGCGTGCCGACGGGTTCAACCGGCTGCCTATGGTGCGCATGACGAACGTCGGCTTGCTGCCGGGCGCGTCGTCGTTGGAGGAGATGATCGAGGCGACTGACGACGGCGTGTTCATGGACACGAACCGTTCGTGGTCGATCGACGACAAGCGGCTCAACTTCCAGTTCGGCTGCGAGATCGGATGGGAGATCAAGAACGGGCGCCGTGCCCGCATGGTGAGGAACCCGACGTACACCGGCATCTCGCCGACCTTCTGGGGTGGCATGGACATGATCGGCAACGAGTCGGAGTGGACGTTCTGGGGCACCCCGAACTGCGGCAAGGGCCAGCCGATGCAGGTCGGTCACACGGGCCACCCTTCGGTACCGGCGCGGTTCCGCGGCGTGCGGGTGGGGGTGAGGGGATGAGCGGGAGCGAGCTCGTCGACATCTGCGACCGGGTCCTCGACCTCGTCGGCGACCGCGCCGAAGCAGCGGTGTCGGCGCAGCACGACCGGTCGGGGCTGACCCGGTTCGCCAACTCGTTCATCCACCAGAACGTCGCGGAGGAGTCGGGGAAGGTCGCGTTGCGGGTGGCGGTCGACGGTCGCGTTGCCTCCGCGTCCACGACGCGCACCGACGACGGCGCGCTCGAACACCTCGTGGCGCGCACGCTCGAGGCTGCGCGTCTCGTGCCGCCGGACCCCGACTACGCAGGGCTCGCGCCGCCCGCCGCGGCGGCCGCCTCGCCCGCGTGGCACGACGAGACGGTCGACGCCACGCCCGACGACCGCGCGGCGATCGTGCGCGCGTTCGTGGAGGCCGGCCCTGGGCTCGACGGAGCAGGCTTCTGCACGACCACCGCCATCGATGGCGCGTTCGCGAACACCGCGGGGCAGCGCCTGCAGGGCCGGTTCTCCTTCGCCGCGCTCGACGGTATCCATCGGACCGCGACCGCCGACGGGTCTGGGCACGCCACCAGCGCGCGGGTGTCCGAGGTCGACGGCGGTGCCGCAGGGGCAGCGGCCGCGGCCAACGCGACCTCTCAGGACGACGCGGTCGACGTCGAGCCCGGCCACTACGAGGTCGTGCTCCGCCCAGGTTGCGTCGCGAACATGCTCGTCTTCCTCGGCGCGCTCGGCTTCAACGCCAAGTCGGTCGCCGACGGCACCTCGTTCGTCCACCTCGGGGAGCAGCAGTTCGACGAGCGCATCTCGTGGTGGGACGACGCCAGCGACCCGCGAGCCATCGGGTACACGTACGACCTCGAGGGCACGCCAAAGCAGCGGGTCGACCTCGTGACCGCTGGCGTCACCACCGGCATCGTCCACGACCGCCGTACCGGGCGGAAGGCCGGCGTCGCGAGCACCGGCCACGCGACGGGCGACGCATCGATCGGCGCGGTTCCCCGGAACGTGTTCATGGCGGGCGGCGACACCTCGGCCGACGACCTGGTCGCGCAGGTGGAGCGCGGACTGCTCGTCACCGAGTTCCACTACACGCGCATCCTCGACCCGAAGACGCAGGTGGTCACCGGGCTCACGCGCAACGGACTGTTCCTCGTCGAGGACGGCCGCGTGGCGCGCCCCGTTCGCAACCTTCGCTTCACGCAGTCGTTCGTCGCCGGCCTCGGCCCCGGCAAGGTCCTCGCCGTGGGGAACGACGTGTCCGCCCGGCTGGGGTTCGGCGACACCGTCACCCACGTGCCGTCGGTGCGCCTCGCGTCGTGGAACTTCACGGGCGGGGCGCGCGGGTGAAGCCCTCCGACGTCGGGGACCTCGTCGAGGCGTCCGACCCGCGGGTGTCGCCCGACGGCGCGACGATCGCGTTCGTCGTCACCAGGCCCGACCTCGCGACGAACCTCTACCGGACGGCGATCTGGGTCACGGGCCTCGACCCCGACCTGCCGCCCATCCCGCTCACGACCGGCGACGACCGCGACGGCAAGCCGCGCTGGTCACCGGACGGGATGCGTCTCGCGTACGTCTCCCATCCGGACGAGCAGGGGAGCGCGATCGTCGTCGCCGACGTCGAGGGCGGCGCGTCCTACGAGATCGCTCGCTTGCCGGAGGAGGTCGACGACCTCTCCTGGACGCCCGACGGCTCGGCGCTCGTCTTCACCACACGCCACCGTGACGAGGCGTACTACGGCCCGGAGAAAGATCGGGACCGGCCGCCGCGACGCGTCGACCGAGTCGCCTTCCGGCTCGACAACGTTGGGTGGACCATCGACCGGCCGAAGCACGTCTTCGTCATCGCCGTCGACGGCGACCGCGCCGGCGAGGTCCGCGAGCTCACCACCGGGCCGTTCGCGGACGCCGGCGTGACGGTGTCGCCCGACGGGCTCACCGTCGTGTTTTCCGCGGCGCGGACGCCGACGTGGGACACCGACCTGTCGACCCATCTCTACCGGCTTGCCATCGGGGGCGGCGAGATCGAGCAGCTCACCACGGGCTCCACGTTGCACGGGCAGCCGGCATTCAGCCCGGACGGCACGCACGTTGCCTTCGTCTGGGGCGACCGTCACTCGATGATGCGCCACGGGCAGGTCGGCGTCGTCGACGTCACCGCTGCCGACCCGGCGTCTACCGAACGCCTCCTCACGACCGTGCTCGACCTCCACTGCGCGCCGTACCTGGCCGGCGCTCGTGAACCTCTGTGGGACGGCGACACGCTCCTCTTCCAGGTGGACGAAGGCGGGAACGTCCCGCTGTATCGCGTCGGGCTCGACGGTGGCCCGCCCGTCGCCGTCGTGACGGGTGAACGGCAGGTCACCGGGTTCGACATGGCCGGCGGCACGCTGGCCTTCACCGCGAGCGGGGCGACGACGCTCGCCGACGTGTTCGTGCTCGTCGGCGGCGAGGAGCGATGCCTGACGGCGCACGCTGCGACGTATGCATCGCGCCACCGCGTGTCCGAACCGGAACGCTTCGTGGCGACCTCCGCGGACGGCACCGCCATCGACGCGTGGGTCATGCGCCCGCCCGCCCTCGCGGCAGGCGAGAAGTGCCCGGTCGTCCTGAACATTCACGGCGGGCCGTTCAGCCAGTACGGCAACCGCTTCTTCGACGAGTTCCAGGTGCAAGCCTCCGCCGGGTACGCCGTCGTCTACGGCAACCCCCGCGGCTCGTCCGGGTACTCGGAGGCGTTCTCGCGCGCGATCCGCGGGCCGAAGGCGACCGACGATCCTGGCTCGGGGTGGGGAGGCGTCGACTACGAAGACGTGATCGCGATCGCCGACGCCGCGCTGCAGCAGTTCGACTTCCTCGACGGCGACCGGTTCGGCGTGATGGGCGGCTCGTACGGCGGGTACATGACCTCATGGGTCGTCGGGCACACCGACAGGTTCAAGGCCGCTGTCTCCGAGCGCGCGTGCAACAACCTCCTGACCTTCGCCCACACGTCCGACATCGGCGCGCAGTTCCCCGCGGGCTACATCGGCGCGTCGCACCTCGACGACCCCGACGAGTTCGTGCGGCAGTCACCGACGACGTACTGGCGGGACATCGCCACGCCGTTGTTGATCCTCCACTCGGAGAACGACCTGCGCTGCCCGATAGAGCAGGCCGAAGACCTCTTCCTGCGGCTGAAGCTCTCCGGCCGGGACGTCGAGTTCGTGCGCTTTCCCGGCGAGAGCCACGAGCTCTCGCGCAGCGGCGCACCCCGTCACCGGGTCGAACGGCTCGAGGTCATCCTCGACTGGTTCGAACGCCACCTGCGCTGACCGAGCGGGCGAGCTCGATCAGCGAACGGAGCGATTCGCCAGGGCCTCCGACCAACACCTCCGCCTTGGTCGACGCGCGGACCACGCTCGCCACGGTGTCGCTGCTCGCGATGGCGGACGGGTTCGTGTTCGCGATGACGACGACGTCGGCATCGAGCGCGCGCACGAGGTCGAGGAGGTCGGGGGTCGGCACCTGCGTGCCGAGGTGGTGCACCTGCCACCGGTCGTGCCTGAGGGCGAGCGCGGCCATGCACGCGGGGATCGCATGCTCCTCGCCCACCGAGGTGGCGACGACGGCGACGCCACGCGGCCGACCACGGGGGTGGACCGCCACGCGCGCGAGCAGGCGGTCGCAGATCGCCGAAGCTCGGTGCTCGACCGCCACCGACACCGCGCCGCGCGCCCATTCGTCGCCGACGCGACGGAGCGCGGGCGCGAACAGCTCCTCGCACAGCGTCAGCGGGTCGATGCCACCCTCGCGCAAGCGGTCGACGGCGGCTCTCGCCGCCAGCTCGTCGCCGGCAACGAGGTGCTCGTACAACCGGGCGACGTGATGGTCCCAGCTCCGCACGTTGGCCCGCTTCGGCGGGGGAGTCGGCGCCTCGCGCTGGGCCCGGAACGTCTCGAGGTCGGCGTCGTCGATCTCGTACGACGACCCGTGCTTGACCGCGCGCAACGAGCCCTCGCGGACCCAGCGGTACGCCGTTTGGTAGTGGACCCCGAGTCGTGTCGCCGCGGTCTGTAGGTCCACCACGCCAACTTAGCCGAATTCAGCGTTCTTTATCGCCCCGGTGCCGGCCGGCGCCACGGCGGCGTTGGCGCACCCCGCTGGTACGGTCCCGCGCGTGGGGATCGTCGACGAGGACATCGAGCGGGTCAAGGCCGCCGCCGACTTCGTCCAGATCGCCAGCGAGCAGCTCGCGCTCAAGAAGGTCGGGCGCCGGTGGCAAGGGCTGTGTCCGTTCCACAGCGAGAAGTCGCCGTCGTTCGGCATCAACGCCGAGCTGAAGCTGTACCACTGCTTCGGTTGCGGCGCGAGCGGTGACATCATCCGGTTCGTCGAGCACACGCACCACCTCGACTTCGTCGGCGCGGTCGAGTGGCTGGCCGGCCGTTACGGCATCCAGCTGCGGTACGACGACGCGAAGGTTGGCCAGGAGCGCCAGCGCCGCACGGTGCTCCACGAAGCGGTCGAGCGGGCGGTCGACTTCTACCACCGGCGCCTGCTCGAGTCGCCCGATGCCGGCCACGCGCGTGGGTACCTCCGCTCGCGCGGCTACGACCGCGGCGTCGTCGAGCGGTTCCGCATCGGGTGGGCGCCGGACGAGTGGGACGCGTTGTGCCGCGACCTCGACGTGCCCGAAGACGTGCTGACCGACACGGGCCTGGGGTTCGTGAACAAGGCGGGGCGCAAGCAGGACACGTTCCGCGGGCGCGTGCTGTTCCCGATCTACGACCCCTCAGGTCGCGCGGTCGCGTTCGGCGGGCGCATCCTCCCCGGTGGCGACGGCCCGAAGTACAAGAACAGCCCAGAGACGAAGCTGTACTCCAAGAGCCGGATCCTCTACGCGCTCAACTGGGCGAAGGAAGACGCGGCGCGCAGCGACGAGATCATCGTGTGCGAGGGCTACACCGACGTGATCGCCTTCTTCGAGGCGGGGATGCCGCGCGCCGTCGCGACGTGCGGCACCGCGCTGGCCGACGAGCACTTCCGGCTCCTCAAGAACTTCGCGCCCCGGATCGTCCTCGCGTACGACGCCGACGCCGCGGGCCAGTCCGCCGCCTCGCGCTTCTACGAGTGGGAGCAGCGCTACGAGGTCGACGTCGCGGTCGCCGCGCTTCCCGAGGGCGCCGATCCCGCCGACCTCGCCCGCCGCGACCCGGAGGCGCTGCGGCAAGCGGTCAAGGACGCGAAGTCGTTCCTCGAGTTCCGGCTCGACCGGCTGCTCGCGGGCGACGACCTCCGGTCGCCCGAAGGCAGGGCGCGCGCCGCGGAGGCGGCGCTCGTCGTCGTCGGCGAGCACCCGAAAGAGCTCGTACGCGACCAGTACCTGATGCGCGTCGCCGACCTCTGCCGCGTCGACCCGCAGCG
>DASVEG010000187.1:0-12522 GCA_036380695.1 Acidimicrobiales bacterium | reverse complement strand
ACGACGTCGTCCGCCGCGCACTCGGCCAGCTCGGCCTCGGAGTCGGCGGCGTCACGCTCGGCGAGGTGGCCCTCGAGCTTGCGCTTGATGCGCTGCAGGGCGTTGTCGATCGACTTCACGTGCCGGCCGAGGTGCTCGCCGATCTCGTGGTAGCTCTTGCCCTCGACGTACAGGCGGAGCACGTCGACCTCGAGGCCCGACAGCATCTCGGCCATCGACTGGCGCATCGAGTCCATGCGCTCGTTGGAGACCACGGTCTCGGCGGGGTCGGCGATGTAGTGGTCCTCGAGGAGGTCCTCGACGCTGCGCTCGCTGGCGTCGTCGCTGCCCCGGACGCCGCTGATCGAGACGTACTGGTTCAGGGGCTGGTGCTTCTGGCGGGTCGCCGTCTTCACGGCGGTGATCACCTGGCGGGTGATGCAGAGCTCGGCGAACGCCCGGAACGACGACTGGCGGTCGGAGCGGAAGTCACGAGCAGCCTTGTAGAGGCCGATGAGGCCCTCCTGCTCGATGTCGTCGGAGTCGGCGCCGACGAGGAAGTAGCCACGGGCCTTGGCGCGTGCGAAGCGGCGGTAGCGCTCGAGCAGAACCTTCACCGCATCCTCGTCACCACCCTGGAAACGGGCGGCGAGCTCATCATCGGAGAGCTGGTCGAGGGGCTGGGCGACGGTGCGAAGTGCCATGCGGTAGCGGTCTCCTGCGGTGAGTGTGACGAGGGTGTGATCAGGGCGTCCCCCAGCAGGACTAGTCCTTTGTAACCACCCCGGTGCAGGAGTGTCAATGGTCCGTGGCGAATTAGCGCAAGTTTTCGGCCGGAAACCCGTTAGGGATCGGTCGAAACCGGGAACAAGCGGACGCTTTGCCCGCCGCTCCGCCGGGGCGATGACTACGTGGGGACCCTCATGAGGGTACCGGCGAACTAGTCAGGCGCGACCGCGAGGCGCTGGCGGGCGACCTCGTAGCAGGCGATGGCCCCGGCGGCGCCGACGTTCAGCGACGGCAGCGACCCCCGTTGCGGCAGCGACGCGAGCACGTCGCACCGCTGCCGGGTGAGGCGGCTGAGGCCGGACCCCTCGCTGCCGAGCACGAGCGCAACGGGCTGCGTCGCCAAATCGACGTCGATCTCGTACAGCGTCCGCGCGGCCTCGCCGTCGAGGCCGATCGTCCAGATCCCCGCCTTCGACAGCGCCTGCATCGCCGCCGGCACGCCGGCGACGAGGGCCATGGCGACGTGTTCGATCGCACCGGCAGCAGCCTTCGTCGCGGCCGGCGTCAGGTGGACGGCGCGGTGCCGCGGCAGGACGACCCCCGTCACGCCCGCCCCATCGGCGCTGCGCAGGAGCGCCCCGAGGTTGCGCGGGTCGGTCACGCCCTCGACGACGAGGAGGAACGGGGGCGGCCCGTTGCGCCTCCTGCGGACGAGGTCGTCGAGGTCGACGTCGCCGACCGGAGCCGCCTTCGCCAGCACGCCCTGCGGCGCCCGGCTGCCGGCTGCGGCATCGAGCCGCCCCCGGCTGACCTCCCGTACCGGCACGCGTGCGTCGCGAGCGAGGTCGAAGATCTCGGCGACGACGGGATTGTCGCGGTCGGCGATGTCGCTTACCCAGATCTCCTTGACGCGACGGCGCCGTGCGTCGAGCAGCTCGCGGACGGCCCGCAAGCCCTCCACCTGGTCGCCGCCGAGGCCGTTGCGGTCGGGCCGGGGACGCCCCTCGCGAGGGGTCACGCCGCCAGGCGGCGGCAGGGGCGGACGGCGAGGGCCACGGGCGCCGCGGGATCGCTTCGGCGGCGGCGGGCTCACTGGGCTATCCGCTCTCGGCTTCGCCGGGCCGCTCGGGCCACGCTCGCCTTCCGTGCGCTGACGCGCCCTCTCGGCTCGCTCACGTCACCTGCTCCACGAGCGCGACGGCCCAGCACGCGATCCCCTCGCGGCGCCCGAGCGCTCCGAGGCCTTCGGCCCGCTTGGCTTTGACGCTGACGGGTGCGCCCGCAGCGGCGGACAACCGCGCCTGCATCTCCTCGCGGTGCGGCGCGAGCTTCGGCGCCTCGAGCACCACCGCGCAGTCGACGTTCACCGGTGCCCATCCCGCAGCGGTGACCTCGCCGGCGACCTTGCCGAGCAGGTCGATGGAATCGGCGCCGGCCCAGGCCGGGTCGGTGTCGGGGAAGAACCCGCCGAGGTCGCCGAGTCCCGCGGCGCCCAGCAGGGCGTCGGCGACGGCGTGGGCGACGACGTCGGCGTCGCTGTGGCCGGCGAGGCCGCGCGCGTCGCCGCTCGCGAACGCGACGCCACCGAGCACGAGCGCACGCGCCGGGTCGTCCGAGAACGGATGCACGTCGAACCCGAGCCCGACCCGCATCCCCGTCACCGCGTCACCTCGCCGCCAGGAGGACGCGCGCCACGTCGAGGTCGTGCGGGTGGGTGAGCTTGAGGTTGGACGCTTCACCCGGCACGACCACCACCGTGCCACCCGCGGCTTCGATCAGCGCGGCGTCGTCCGTCGCGTCGGGCTCGTGCTCGTGGGCGGCGCGCAACGCCGACGCGCGGAACGCCTGCGGGGTCTGCACCTCGACGAGCGCGTCGCGGTCGAGCGTCTCGGCCACGCGTCCGCCGCTGGCGACGCGCTTGATGGTCGCCACCGGCTGCACTCCCGGGATCGCCGCGTCCGCACCGTTGCCGACCGCGGCGACGACAGCGTCGAACAGCTCGACCGAGGCGAGGGGCCGCGCCGCGTCGTGCACGAGGACGACGTCGACTTCGGGCGGCACCGCGGCCAGCCCGGCGCGCACCGACTGCGAGCGAGTGGCGCCACCCGGCACGATGGCCTCGACGCCCGCCTCGCGCCTGCCAACCGCGTCGGGCGGCACGACGAGCACGATGCCGTCGCTCACGGTGCGCGCCGCCTGCAGCGCCCAGTCGATGACGCGACGATCGCCAAGCGTCTCGTATTGCTTCAGCCGGCCGAACCGCGACCCCGTACCCGCGGCGACGACGATCGTCCAGACCATCGCCGGGGGACCCTAAATCAAACTTGTGAGACCGACGCGAACAGCATCGTGCCGAGCGCGGTTCGGACGTTGCCGGTGATGCGTACGTCGACCTCGCGACCGACGAGCGCGGCGGCGTCGCCGACGACGACCATCGTGCCGTCGTCGAGGAACCCGACGCCCTGCCCCGGCTCCCGCCCTTCTCGTGTAATCGGGATGCGGATCACCTCGCCGGCGACATGGACGGGTCGCAGCCCGGCCGACAGGCGAGCGAGGTTCAGCACCTTGACGCCCTGCAGCTCGGCCACCCGTTGCAGTGGCTCGTCGACGGTCAAGAGGTCGACTTTCAACCGCCTCGCCAGCGCGACGAGCTTGGCGTCGACCTCGTCGAGCTCGACGACGTCGTCTTCCAACACGTGCACCTCGTTCGTGGCCGACGAGCGGAGCGCGTCGAGCAGGTCGAGGCCCCTGCGGCCCTTGCGGCGACGAACCGGGTCGTGGGCGTCGGCGACCGACTGCACCTCGTCGAGCACGAACCGCGGGACGAGCAGCGCGCCCTGCACGAAGCCGGCCCGCGTCACGGCCAGCAGGCGGCCGTCGAGGATCGCGCTCGTGTCGAGCAGGTGGGCAGCGGTCTCGCCGCCGCCGTACGGCGTGGCCCGCACGAGCGGCCGGGTCGACAAGCCGGCGAGCGCGAGCAGGTCTTCGTACTTCCGCCAGCCGACGCGCCAGCCGAAGTACACCCCGATCCACACGAACTGCGCGGCGACGGCCCAGCCCCACAGGCCGGGCAGGATCACGACGAGGGGCGCAGTGGCGAGCGCGGTCAGACCGCCGGTGCACGCGCCACCGAACGCACCGGCGAGCATCCGGCCCGCGTGCAGCTCGTCGACCCGTTCCTCGACGACGCCCATCGCCGAGCGCAGGAGGCGCCCGAGCACTCCGCCGGCGACGTAGCCGACGCACGCGCCGAGGGTCGCACCGACGATCGCCCCGTTCTCGGACGCGCCCGCGACGGCGTCCCCGCGCCCGAGCGTGTAGCCCGCAGCGGTCGCGAGGAACACGATGAACAGGCGTGTGATCTCGACGAACACGGCAACTCCCTGGATGACCGACGCCGCCGAGCGTCGGCCTGCAAGGACTATCGACCCCTCAGGGGTGACATTGAGTGCGCGTACGCCACACATCGGGCGAACCGCCCGAACGGTCGGGTGCGGACAGGCCGCGGCCGCGCTGAGGCCGCCGCTACGGCAGCGCTTCGTTGAGCTTGCGCTCGGCTTCTTCCTCGTCGACGCCGATCGCGAAGGTGAGCTCGGAGACGAGGATCTGCTTCGCCTTCGAGAGCATGCGCTTCTCGCCGGCCGACAGGCCCTTGTCCTTGTCGCGGATCGAGAGGTTCCTGACGACCTCGGCGACCTGGTAGATGTCGCCGGACTTCAGCTTCTCGACGTGGTTCTTGTACCGCCGCGACCAGTTGGTCGGCATGCGCGCTTCCTTCTTGCGAAGGACGGCGAACACTTCCTCGACCTCTTCGTCGTTGATGACCTCGCGGATCCCGACCTCGTCGCACTTGTTGCACGGGACCATCAGGGTCAGGTCGCCGTAGGCGAGCTTGAGAACCAGGTACTCCTGGGTCTCTCCGAAGACCGTCTTCTTCTCCTTGCGCTCGATGATTGCAGCGCCGTGATGCGGATAGACGACCTTGTCGCCGACGTCGAACGCCATTGTTCTCCCAGTCGTTGCGGGGGGCGGGGCGACAACCAAGGGTACGGCGAGACCTGAAGTTCTGCCAGTCCGGCCGACTAGCATCCGCCGGAGCATGGACCGGGGGGACATCATCGACCTGCTCGCGGAGTCGGAGCTCTTCGAGAGCTTCGACCGCGACGACCTCGAAGCGATCACGTCGTCGGCGGAGATCCGCAACCTGCGGCGCAACGACGTGGTGTTCAACGAGGCCGACACCGCCGACGAGCTGTTCGTCGTGTGCTCGGGCCGGATCGTCATCTCGATGGCGTCGCCGGACGGCCGCGAATCGGTGATGGCGTTGATGGAAGCCGGCGACCTCTTCGGCGAGATGGGCCTGTTCATGGACGGCAAGACGCGCGTTGCCGCGGCGCGAGCGCTCGAGGCCTCCGAGCTCGTCGCCGTCCCCTACCCGCCGATTCAGCAGCTCTTCGACGAGCGCCCGCGCTTGCTGTGGGGCGTCGTCCGGTTGCTCAGTCGCCGGCTCGCGGGCACCAACGCCGCGCTCGCCGACTCGGTGTTCCTCGACGTGACCGGCCGCACCGCCAAGCGCCTGCTCGAACTGGCCGGGGACGCCGACGAGTTCGTGCTGCCGGTCACGCAGGAAGAGCTCGCAGGGATGGTCGGCGCGTCGCGCGAGCGGGTGAACAAGGCGCTCGCCGCGTTCCTGCGCCTCGGATGGCTAGAGCAGAACGAACGCCGGTACCGGCTCGCGGACCGCGAGCAGCTCTCCCGCCGCGCTCGGTAGACCGAGCTAACGGTCCGCCGCGCCGCTCGCCGGCGGGGCCGCCCAAGCCGGGCGCTCGCCACGCGTGTGGCCACCGAGGAAGAACGCCATCGGCACGCCGTCGTCGTCGTTGCGCAGCGCGAACTCGTCGACGACGGCGGCGATGCGCTCGAAGAGGTCGGTGAACGACGCCTCGTTCAGCCGGTTGGCGAACCGGGTGAGGAACAGCACCGACGACGGCCCGGCCAGGCCCAGTTCGGCGCGAAACGCTTCGACCATCGCGAGGTGCGCGGCTCCAGCCTGCTCGGTGTCGGTGACGCTGACGTCCCACGACTTGCCCGTCGCCTTGTAGGGCTTCTCCAGCGCACCCTTCGCCCCGGGCCGCACCTCGGTCGCGGCGAGGAACCCCGTCTCGACGAGCATGCGGACGTGGTGCAACGTCGAGCCGGGGTCGCGGCCCAAGCGGTCGGCGATCTGCTTGTTGGTGAGCGCCTCGTCGAGGCAGAGCCGCAGGATCTGGAGGCGGACGGGGTTGGCGAGCGCCCGTGCTTCTTCGGCGGTGGCCTCGCGCTTGTCCATGGGGAAAGCCTAATCGATTGACTTTTCCCAATCGAGTCGGTCATGCTGGTCGGCATGGCACTGGGACGCCGGTACTGGACGCTGTGGACGTCGTCGGCGGTGGCCAACCTCGGCGACGGCATCTTCCAGGTCGCGTTCGCGCTGGTGGCCGTGCGGCTCACCCGGTCCCCCGCCCTGATCGCCGGCGTCGCCCTCGCTGCCCGACTGCCGTGGTTGTTCGTGGCGTTGCCCGCGGGTGCGCTCGCCGACCGGCTCGACCGGCGCAAGACGATGCTGTCGGCGAACGCGGCGAGGGTCGCGCTGCTCGCGTTGCTCACCGTCGCTTACGGCAGCGGCGTCGCCACCATCGGGCTGCTGTACGTCGTCGCCCTCGGGCTCGGCATCGCCGAGGTGCTGTTCGACACGTCGTCGCAGACGATGATGCCCGCCGTCGTCGACAAGGACGACCTGTCGCGAGCCAACGGCAGGCTCTTCGCGGTCGAGCTGGTCATGAACCAGTTCGCGGGGCCGCCGCTCGGCGGGTTCCTCGTCGCCGCCTCGGCCACCGTCGCTCTGGGTGCCGGCGCCGGCCTCTACGTGCTCGCCGTCGTCGCGCTGGCGATGCTGCCCGGGTCGTACCGCACGGTGCGCGAAGGCCCGCCGGCGCGCCTGCGCTCCGACATCGCGGAAGGGCTGCGCTACCTGACGCGGCACCGCGTGCTGCGAACGCTCGGGCTGCTCCTCGGCGCGCAGAACCTGCTCTTCATGGCGTCGGGTTCGCTGATGATCCTGTACATGACGTCCGACAGCTACGGCCTGGGCTTGAGCGACGAGGGTGTCGGCCTCCTCTTCGCCATCACTGCCGCCGGCGGGTTCGCGGGGTCGTTCATCGGCGCGCCGATCGAGAAGCGCTTCGGTCGCAGCACGGTGCTGTCGATCGCGCTGACGGCTGGTGGGGTTGGCATCCTCATCCCCGGCCTCACGCGGAACGTGTACATCGTCGCGGCCACCGGGTTGCTCGCTGGCAGCGCGGCGATGTGGAACGTGATCACGGTGTCGCTGCGCCAACGGATCATCCCCGACCATCTGCTCGGCCGCGTGAACTCGGCCTACCGCTTGCTCGGGTGGGGGTCGATGCCCATCGGCGCCGGCCTCGGGGGGCTGCTCGCCGAGCTGACCAACGTGCGCACGGTGTTCCTCGTCGCCGGCGGCCTCGTGCTCGTGTTGATCGTGCCCCTGCGCGCGGTGATCACCGACTCGGCCATCGACGCCGCGGAGGCGGAGTCCGAGGAACGCAAGGCCGCGGCCGCCGCGCCCGGTGAGGCTGCCGGCGCGGACCCGGAAGCCGAAGCGGAGGCCGACGCCGAGACCGGCGCTATTTCGCAGTAGTCCGCGCCAGGCGCGGTGGGAGTGCGAAAAAGCGGGTGCGCGGCCCCAGGCGGTGGCTACAGCGCGATGACGTCGGCTTGGGCGCGGCCGTCGTCGTCGAGGGTGAGGACCGCGACGCTGCGCGCCTTGGACAGCGACGGGCTGCCGGGGTTGACCCACAACACGCCGTCGATCGTCTCGACGCTCGCCGCGTGCGTGCCGCCGAACACGACCGCGGCAACGCCGTCTGGCGCCGCGTCCGGCCGCGCGAACGCGAGCGCGATCGCCCTGCCACCGACGTCGACGACCGTCGGGCCCTCGACGAGGCGCGGCGGGGCTGCGGGCGGATCGCCCTCGCTGCGCGTCGCCCGCACGGGCGCGATCGTCTCGAGATCGTCGAGCGCTTCGCTCGCGGTGATGTCCCCACAGTGGAGGACGAGGTCGACGGGCCCCAATGCGGCACGCACGGTTTCGAGCACTGCCGGCCAGTCGCACAGGTCGCTGTGGCTGTCGGCGACGAGCCCGATGCGCGTCGTCATGCCACGAACTCCACGGCCCATCGCCACGCATCGGCGGCGTCGCCCGCGCGGTGCGCGGGCCGTGACGGGTCGTGCACGAACCCGTGCGACGCGTCGGCGTACGACCTGACGGTGACGTGGGCACCGACTGAGCGGAGCGCGTCGACGTCGGCCGCGGGCGTCCACTCGTCCTGGCCGCCGATGATCGCCAGCACCGGGCAGCATTCGGCCCGCGCCAGCGCGTCGAGGGGATCGTCACCAGGATGCGACCAGTTCTCCGGCGGCCGGATCATCCCGTAGAAGGCGACCGCGCGATCGAACCGTCCGGTGCCCGCGGCGCGCATCGCGTTCATGCCGCCCATGCAGAACCCGATGACCGCGACGCGAGCAACGCCCGTCCGTTCCTGCACCACGTCGGCCGCGGCCTGCAGGTCGCGCAACTGGCCTTCGAGGTCGAGGCGACCGGCGAGCCGCGCGTCGACGGGCACGTCGGCTTGCCCCGGATAGGGCTCGACCACGCAGACCACCCAGCCGTGTTCGGCCGCGAGCGACGCGGCCATGTCGTCGAACAACGGCCGCAGGCCGCTGACGTCCGCGGCCACGACCACACCCCGCAACGGGTCGCCCTCCGGTGGCAATGCGAACTCGGCAGGCGTGCCGGACGGCAGCTCGATGCGGGCCATGCCGTGTTGTAGCCGATGCTCAGCTGTAGCGGTCGAGGATGCTGGTCTCGGCGAGCCTCGCCAGCCCGTCCTTGATGGCGCGGGCCCTGGCTTCGCCGACACCTTCGACGTCGTCGAGGTCTTCGGTCGTCGCCCGCAGGATCTTCTGCAGCGTGCCGAAATGGGCGACGATCCGGTCGACGACGGCGTCGGGCAGCCGCGGGATCTTGGACAGCAGGCGGAACCCGCGGGGCTGCACCGACGCGTCGATCTCCTGGATCTCCGTCGCCAGCCCGAGCACGCCAGCGACGGTCTTGAGGTCGAGCAGGTCTTCGGTCGTGAAGTTCGACAACGACTCCATCGCCTGGTCGAGGCGCCACTCGGGGTCGTCGCGCATGTAGTCCTTGATGACGAGGCGGCGGTCGTCGTCGACCCCGCCCATCAGTTCCTCCAACTGGAGCAGCACGAGGCGGCCGTCGACACCGAGCTCGACGATGTAGCCGTCGAGCTCCTCCGCGATGCGGCGAACCATCTCTGCGCGTTGCAGCACCGTCACGACGTCGCGCAGCGTCACCAGGTCTTCGACCTCGAGCGCGGACAGCGCCGCGCTCACCGTGTCGAGGCGTGCCTTGTAGCGCTCCAACGTCTGCAACCCCTGGTTGGCGCGGGCGAGCAAGCGGGGGATCGGCTCGAGCACGTGCTTCTGGTCGGCGCGGTACACCGCGATGAGCGACAACTCCTCCGACACGGAGATGACCGGCACGTCGATCGACCTCGCCACGCGCTCGGCGGTGCGGTGCCTCGTGCCGGTCTCCGCGGTCGGCACGTTCGGGTTGGGCACGAGGTGCACGTTCGCCCTTGCGATGCGGCTGGCGTCGGGGGCGAGGATGATCGCGCCGTCCATCTTCGCCAGTTCCGACATGCGCTGCGGGGTGAACTCGGCGTCCATCAGGAAGCCGCCCGAGCAGATCGCGAGCACCTCGGGGCCGTCGCCGACGACGATCAGGGCGCCCATGTTCGCCTGGAGGATGCGGTCGATCCCCTCCCGCAATGCCTGACCGGGAGCGACCGTCGCCAGCGCGTCCATGAGGGCGGCGCTCCGACGAACGAGCACGCAGGAACTGTAGCCGTCGGTGCGGCGTCAGCCCGCCTGCGGTGTCAGGCCGCTCGCCGCGTTAGCCCGCTGCACAGCGGCGTTCCGAGGCCGACGTCGGTGTTCATGGCCAAGCCCTTGCTGTCATGCCGACCCAGATGCCCGCTCCCGGCTCCAAATCGGACGTCGCGCGCCAGCTCCAGGTACATGGGGGCCCGCACAGGGCGATGGCCCTTTCGCGCCGCCTCCGGTCCGCCCTTTGGTCGACCGCTTCGGACAAAGGCGCGAAGCCGACCGGCTCGCTCTTGCCAACGACGGCGCTGCGTCCACACTTTTTTCGCGTTCACCGACACTTTTTCGATGCCTCGTTCGTACTGGTAGGTAAGAGAAAAGGGAGCGATCTGCGTGCGATCACGACTTGCCGGCGTCCTCGCCATGTCCGTCATGCTGTTAGGGGTCACGGCCTCGCCACCTGCCCACGCCCACTTCCTGGGGCGCGACTCGGTCGACGACGGTGAAATCCGGTACTCCGAGAGCACCGTCCACGATGAACCCCTCGCCACCGCCATCCTCGTCTGGAACTCAAAGAGGCAGGTGAGGATCCGGCCCGACAACATGTGGAACGTCGAAGACGTAAAGGTCAGCGACGCGAGCTGGCCGTGGTCCGACGCGTGCGGCCAATGGGAGGACAGCGCCGGCAAGGACGACATCTGGATCAACCTCGACGTGTACTACCCGCTGTCGGGTCACGACAAGGACGCGTGCATGACGCACGAGTTCGGGCATGCGCTCGGACTCGGTCACAGCTTCGACGGCCAGCTCATGAAGTACGGGTACGGCCCCGGCGCGGTCGATACGCCGCGCTGCCACGACATGCAGGACTACAACTCCCTGTGGGGCGGCCTCACCGCAGAGTGCCTCAACGGCGACCCCGGCACGGTGCCGCGGCCGCCGAGCCAAGTCCACCTGCCGCCGGTCGGCAATCCGATCGACCTCGTCCACTGAGGAGCAACCTGCCATGACCATCGCATTGCAACGCGACCGACGCGCGTCCCGATTCGTCGCCGTCATTGTCGCCGCAGCGATCTTCACTATCGCCATCGCGCTCGCGGTCACGGAGCCGTGGTCTGAGCGCGGCGTCGTGCGCGGCGAAAGTCAAGTGATGTTCGACACGACCGACCTGCGAGAGATCGCGAAGCGGTCCGACAACGTGTTCGTCGGCCGCGTGCTGGAGCATCGCAGCACGATCCGCCGACCCGTTGCGGAGGGCGACAAGCGAGTGCTCCCCGAGGTGCAGTACAACGTCGAGGTTCTCCATTCCGTCAGGGGCAGCGTCGCAGGCGTCGTTCCGGTGAACGCGGTCTTCATGGACATCGACGAGACGTCGACCTCGCTCGACGTCGGGCAGGAGTACCTGTTCGCCACGAAGACGGACGGCCAGTGGCACACGGCCGCGCATAGCTATCGCCGGGTGCCGATCGAGTCGCCGGAAGACCGGACAAGGCTCGTCGCCGACTGGGCGGCCGCCGTAACGTCGTTGTCCTTGTAGCTGGGCGAACCGCGACGCGCTGTTGCTGGCGCGGACGTCGATGGTTACATCGGAAGGCCCGCCAACTCGACCGCGTCCGCGAGCGATCGCGCCCGCCGGAGGCGCAACCCTGGCGGACCTTCGGGGGCCGACGCGGGGACGACCGCTTCGGTGAACCCCAGGCGCGCCGCCTCAGACAAGCGGCGCGCGGTGTGGGCCACCTGCCGGAGCTCGCCGCCGAGGCCGACCTCGCCGCACGCCACGACACCCGCTTCCAGCGGCACGCCCGTCACCGACGACGCCAGCGCGAGCGCAACCGCCACGTCGGCCCCCGGCTCGGTGACGCGCACCCCACCGACGACCGAGGCATAGACGTCGGCTCCGGCGAACGACAGCCCGACGCGGCGCTCGAGCACCGCGAGCAACAACGCGAGGCGTGCGCCGTCGAGGCCCTGCGCGGAACGACGCGGCATGGGCGCGGACGTGGGCGCGACCAACGCCTGCACCTCGACCAAGAGCGGTCGCTGACCGTCCATCGTGGGGACCACCGCCGAGCCGGCCACGCCCGGCCTGCGGTCGCCGAGGAACAGCCCGCCAGGGTCGGGCACGCCTGCGAGCCCGCCGTCGCCCATCTCGAACAGGCCCAGCTCGCCCGTCGCGCCGAAGCGGTGCTTCACCGCCCGGAGCAGGCGGAGCGCGTGGTGGCGCTCGCCCTCGAACGACAGCACGGTGTCGACCACGTGCTCGAGCACGCGCGGCCCCGCTAGGGCGCCCTCCTTCGTGACGTGGCCGACCAACACCGTGGCCATCCCTCGCGCCTTCGCGAGCTGCACGAGCTGGTGCGCGCACTCCCGCACCTGGCCGACCGACCCGGGGGCGCCGCCGAGCTCGGGGTCGTACACCGTCTGGATCGAGTCGACGACGAGCAGGTCGGGCGACACCTGCTCCACGCCGTCGATCACCGCGGGCAGCGACGTCTCGGCTTGCACGAGCAGCCGGGGATGCAGCGTCGCGAGCCGCTCGGCCCGCAGCCGCACCTGCTGCGCGCTCTCCTCCGCGGACACGACGAGGCAGCGCGCGCCGTCGGCTGCCACCGCCGCCGCGACCTGCAACAGCAACGTGGACTTGCCGATCCCCGGCTCGCCGCCGAGCAAGGTGACCGACCCCGGCACGAGCCCGCCGCCAAGGACCCGGTCGAGCTCGCCGATACCCGTCGGGCGCGCGGAGAACGCGCCTGCGTCGACCTCGAGCAACGGGACGGGCGTGGACGGCGACACCGCCGGCCGCCGAGCCGACCGGGCGGGATCGGCCTCCTCCACCAGCGTGTTCCACTCGCC
>DASVEG010000186.1:0-12898 GCA_036380695.1 Acidimicrobiales bacterium | reverse complement strand
CCGTGCAGACCTACGTTCGCCAGTTCGGCGGGCGCGAGTGCGTCGACTACACGTTCAGTTGGGACCAGCGAGCGACGGGGTGGGACCCTGGCACGGCCGAGGGCTCGCCGTCCGGCGGGCGCGTCCCCACCGGCACCTACTCGATCGAGCTCTTGTGGTGGGGACACGACAACCCCGGGCGGACCGGCGACCCGCACTACCCGGGTGTCGTCCCCGACCGGGTCCCGTTCGAGATCGCCTGAGCTACGCGCCCCTGGGGTCGGGCGCGTCGGCGTCGATGCCGTAGGTGGCGATCGCGTCGGCAACTTCCTCGGCCTTGCCGTCGCCCGTGGCCGCGAGCGACTGCAGCACGGCGACGATCACGTGCGCGGCGTCCACCTCGAAGTGGCGGCGCAGCTTCGCCCGCGTGTCGCTGCGGCCGTACCCGTCGGTGCCGAGCGGGGTGAAGTGGCCGGGAACCCAGCGCGCCACCTGGTCGGGCACCGCCTTCATGAAGTCGGTGACGGCGACGAACGGGCCCTCCGCCGAGCTCAACGTCTCGGTCACGAACGGCACGCGCGCCGGCTCGTTCGGGTGCAGCCGGTTCCACCGCTCGACGGCGAGCGCGTCGTCGCGCAGACCCTTGTAGGACGTCGCCGACCACAGCTCGACCGCGACGTCGTGCTCTTCGGCGAGCACGCGCTGCGCCTCGATCGCCGAGTTGTACATCGAGCCGGAGAAGAGCACGGTGGCCCGCCGACGGGGACCCTCGGGCGCGGCCGCGTAGCGGTACAAGCCCCGCACCACGCCGTCCTCGACGCCCTCCGGCATCGCCGGCATCGGGTAGTTCTCGTTGTAGAGGGTGAGGTAATAGAAGCGATCTTCCGGGACGTCGCCGGTGTACATGCGGCGGATGCCGTCGCGGACGATGAGCGCGACCTCGTACGCGAACGCGGGGTCGTAGGCGCACAGGTTGGGGAACGCCGACGCGAGCAGGAGCGAGTGCCCGTCCTCGTGCTGTAGGCCCTCACCGTTGAGGGTCGTCCGGCCGGCCGTGGCGCCGAGCAGGAAGCCGCGGCCGCGCTGGTCGCCGAACGCCCACACGAGGTCGCCGACCCGCTGGAAGCCGAACATCGAATAGAAGATGTAGAAGGGGATCATCGGCGCGCCCCACGTGGCGTACGCCGTGCCAGCGGCGGTGAAGCTCGCCATCGAGCCCGCCTCGGTGATGCCCTCCTCGAGGATCTGGCCGTTCTGCGCTTCGCGGTACGACAGCTGCATGCCCGCGTCGACCGGCTCGTAGCGCTGGCCGAACGGCGCGTAGATCTTCACCTCCGAGAAGAGCGCGTCCATGCCGAACGTGCGCGCCTCGTCGGGGATGATCGGCACGACGCGCGCACCCACGTTCGCATCGCGCAAGAGGTTGCGGAGCAACCGCGTGAAACCCATCGTCGTCGACACGCCCTGGTTCGCGGAGCCCCGGAGGAGCTCGTCGAACGTCTCGTCCTTCGGCGCAGGGAGCGTGATGCTCTTGACGACGCGCGCGGGCAGCGGGCCGTCGAGGCGGCGGCGCCGCTCCATGAGGTACTCCTGCGCGGGGTGGTCCGCGGGCGGCCGGTAGTAGGGCGGCACGTCCGCGTCGAGCGCCTCGTCGGGGATCTCCTCTTGGAGGTACAGACGATCGCGAAGCAACAACAGCTGCTTCTTGGTCATCTTCTTGATCTGGTGCGTTGCGTTGCGCGCCTCGATCTCGGGCCCGAGCGTCCAACCCTTCACGGTCTTGGCGAGGATCACGGTCGGCGTGCCCTCGTGCTCGACCGCGGCCTTGTACGCGGCGTAGAGCTTGCGGTAGTCGTGTCCACCTCGGGGGAGGGCCTGCAGGTCTTCGTCGGTTAGGTGCTCGACGAGCTTGCGCAGCCGGGGGTCGGGCCCGAAGAAGTGCTCACGGATGTACGCGCCCGACTCGACTGCGTACTTCTGGAACTCGCCGTCGACCGTCGTGTTCATCTTGTTGAGCAGCACGCCGTCGACGTCGCGCGCCAGCAGCTCGTCCCACTTCGAACCCCATACGACCTTGATGACGTTCCAGCCTGCGCCGCGGAACACGGCCTCGAGTTCTTGGATGATCTTCCCGTTGCCACGCACCGGACCGTCGAGACGCTGCAGGTTGCAGTTCACGACGAAGACGAGGTTGTCGAGCTGTTCGCGCGCCGCGACGCTGAGCGCGCCCAGCGACTCGGGCTCGTCGCACTCGCCGTCGCCGAGGAAGCACCACACCTTCGACTCACTCGTGTCGACGATGCGGCGGTGGTGCAGGTAGCGGTTGAAGCGCGCCTGGTAGATCGCGTTGATCGGGCCGAGCCCCATCGACACCGTCGGGAACTCCCAGAAGTCGGGCATCAACCGAGGGTGGGGATACGAGCTGAGACCGTCGCGGCCGATCTCGCGGCGGAAGTGGTCGAGCTGGTTCTCGGTCAGCCGGCCTTCGAGGAAGGCGCGCGCGTAGATGCCAGGCGCGGCGTGGCCCTGGAAGTACACCTGGTCGCCGGCGAGGCCGTCCTCCTTGCCGCGGAAGAAGTGGTTGAAGCCGACCTCGTAGAGGCTCGCGCTCGACGCGTACGTCGAGAGGTGGCCGCCGATGCCTTCCGACAGCGTGTTCGCGCGCGTCACCATGACCGCAGCGTTCCAGCGGATGAACGCGCGGATGCGGCGCTCCATGTGCTCGTCGCCGGGGAACCATGGCTCGCGCTCTGGTGGGATCGTGTTGATGTACGGCGACGACACGGTGGCGGGGAAGCCGACCTGTAGCTCGCGAGCGCGTTCGAGGAGCTTCATGAGCAAGAACCGCGCCCGACCCTTGCCCTGCGCGTCGACGATGGCGTCGAACGACTCCACCCACTCACGCGTGACGTCGGGGTCGATGTCGGGCAGCTGGTGCGAGACGCCGTCGAAGATCATGTCGCTCACACCACGACGCTACCCCCGACCCCTTCCTTACCGACCCTCCGCCGGCCGTCCGCTACGACTCGGCAGCGTCAGAGGACGTTCACGCGGCCGGTGCGGCGGTACTCGCGAAGCACGCGCGCGACGTTGCGCCGGATGCCGCGCTCGGGATCGTTGCGGAGCTGGTACAACGCCGCCGCGATCTCGTCGGCGCGCTCACGCGGCGACCCGTCCGCGAGCGCGTGGACCGCGTCGCGCCGCACCCGCGCGTCGGGGTCGTGGAGCATTTCGTAGAGCCGCTCCCACACCTCGGGCAGGTCTCCCTTGACGTGGCACGGGCACAGGTTCTTTGCGGCGACGGCGCGAACCTTGGGATCGTCGTCGGCGGTGAGGTCGAGCAGCCGCGGGATGTCTTCGCGGCGCGTCCGGCCGTCGCGTGGCAGGCCGAAGCCGGTTCGCTCCTCGACGTACGCGTACTTGCCCATGGGACGCACCGTACCGGCGGCGCCCTCTAACGTCGCCCGAAAATGACGACGACGGTGTACACGGACGGCGCATGTATCGGGAACCCGGGGCCGGGCGGTTGGGCATGGGCCGTGCCTGGCGGGCGGTGGGAGAGCGGGGCTTCGCCGCTGACGACCAACCAGCGGATGGAAGTGCAGGCCGTCCTGTCCGCGGTCACCACGCTCGATGGTCCGATCGAGGTCGTGTCCGACTCGACCTACGTCGTCAACTGCTTCCGCGACCGCTGGTGGGAGGGGTGGCTCGCTCGCGGCTGGACGAACAAGGCGAAGAAGCCGGTCGCCAATCGCGAGCTGTGGGAGCCGCTGATCGACGCGTACCGGCTCGACCCAACGCGCGTGCGGTTCCGTTGGGTCAAGGGGCATTCGAACGACCCGATGAACGACCTCGTCGACCGGCTCGCCGTCGAGGCGGCGCGCACCCAGCAGGGCGCGTCGGCCACGCTGCCGCCCGACGCCGCTGACCTGCCTGCCGCCGACGTCGTGACGGGCCCTGGCGCGCCAGACCCGCGCGTGCCGGCGGGTCGCCGAGTCGTCGTCGGTGGCCATCGCCCTCCCGAGCTCGGCGGTTACGACGACAACCCGCTCGCCGCCAAGGTGCGGGCCAAGCTCGCGGAGGTGCTGGCCGCGAAGCGCACGATGTACGACGACCTCGTGGTGATGACGGGGCTCGGGCTCGGCGCCGAGCAACTCGCGGCCGAGGCCGCTGCCGCCGCCGGCGTGCCGTACGTCGCAGTGCTCCCGTACCCCGAGCCCGACTCGGTGTGGCCCGAGGCGTCCCGGCGCAGGTTCAAGACACTGCTTGCCGGCGCGGGCGGCGTCGTGCGCCTCCCGGGCAAGCAGCCGGAGAACAAGCAGAAGGCGGCCGCTTCGCTGGCTCGCCGGGACGCATGGCTCGCTCGCCATGCCGACGAGGCGCTGGTGGTGTGGGACGGGGAGGACGCGCTCGTCGGCCGCCTCGTGCGCTCGCTGCGCGACCACGTGGGTGAGGACGAGCTGTGGATCGTCGACCCGACGGAGTCGTGAACGCGTCTTCGTCAGTCGCGACGCCGGAGCATCTTGATCCGGCGCGCCGCTCGCGAGTCTTCGACGAGCGTCGCGAGCCGCTTCTCTCGCGTCTCTTCGCGCTTCGCGCTCGTGACCCAGTGCGTCGCGGCGCGGCGGTAGCTGGGCGGCTGGCCCTCCCACCACGCCCACGCCGCTTCGTCGGCTCGGAAGCGCGCTTCGTAGTCGGGGCCCAGCTCGTGCGTCTCCGCTTCGTGCGAGTACGTACCGGTGCGCGCGGCGCTGCGCCGTTCGTACGCGGCGATGCCAGCCGGCTGCATCAACCCCGCCTTCGTCAGTGCTTCGACCTTGGCGACGTTGACCTTGCTCCAGATGCTCGTCGGCTTCCGCGGGGTGAACCGGATCGTGTAGCGCTCGTCGTCGACGCGCCTGCCGACGCCGTCGATCCACCCGAAGCACAGCGCCTGGTCGACGGCGTCGGACCACGTCATGCTCGGCTTGCCCGTGTGGACCTTGTAGAACCCGACCACCATTTCGGTCGCGTGCGCATGGTGTTCGTCGAGCCATGCGCGGAACTCGTCCGCCGACGCGAAGTAGATCGGGTCCACCGCCGGTGCAGCGTATGAGCCGCGGCTCGTGAGCGGTCGCGCCGGCGTCGACACCGGCGGCACGTTCACCGACGTCGTCACTGCGGACGGGCGCATCGCCAAGGTGCCGTCGACTCGCGACGACCCGTCGGCGGCGGTGGCGTCGGGCGTCGACACGGTCGGGGGCGCGACGGTCGTCGCCCACGGAACGACGGTGGCGACGAACGCGGTGCTCGAGCGTAGGGGTGCGCGCGTCGCGCTCGTCACCAACGCCGGATTCCGCGACGTGATCGAGATCGGTCGCCAGAACCGTCCCTCGTTGTACGACCCGTTCGCCGACCGGCCCGAACCGTTGGTGCCGCGCGACCTGCGGTTCGAGGTGCGAGGACGGCTCGACCATCGCGGCACCGAGGTAGAGCCGGTCGCGGTGGGCGACCTGGCGTTGCCGGACGGCGTGGAAGCGGTGGCGGTGTGCCTCTTGCACGCCGACCTGTCTCCCGTGCACGAGCGCGCCGTCGCGGACGCGCTCGCGGCGAGCGGGTTCGACGTGACGTGCTCGCACGACGTCGCCCCCGAGTTCCGCGAGTTCGAGCGCACGGTGACGACGGTGATGAACGCGTACGTGCGGCCGGTGTGCACCGCGTACCTCGGGCGGCTCGCCGCCGTCGCGCCGACCGTCGAGGTGATGTCGTCCGCAGGCGGGCTGCTCACGATCGAGGACGCGTCTGCCCGACCCGTGAACCTGCTCCTCTCGGGGCCGGCGGGCGGCGTGCTGGCGGGTGCGGCGGCCGCCGTCGCCGCGGGCTATCGCGACGCGGTCACGTTCGACATGGGCGGCACGAGCACCGACGTGTGCCTCGTGCTCGACGGCGCGCCTGCGCCGGCCGCGCAGCGGTCCGTCGCCGGCTTCCCGGTGCGGGTGCCGTCCCTCGACATACACACCATCGGAGCGGGCGGCGGGTCGATCGCGTGGATCGACCCAGGCGGCGCGCTCGTGGTCGGGCCGGAGTCGGCCGGCGCCGATCCGGGCCCCGCGTGCTACGGCCGCGGCGGGGAGCGCCCGACGGTGACCGACGCCGACCTCGTCCTCGGGCGCATCCCGCACGACGGTTCGTTCCCCGGGCTCGGTCGCCTGGACGTGCGCGCGGCGCGCGACGCGCTGGGGTGCGCCGGCGTCGATGCCGGCGGTGTGGTCGCGGTGGTTGACGCGGCGATGGTGCAGGCGGTGCGCGCGGTCACGGTCGAGCGCGGCGTCGATCCCCGAGACGTCGCGCTCGTCGCCTTCGGAGGTGCCGGCCCGCTGCACGCGTGCGCCCTCGCGGACGCGCTCGGCATGCCCGCGGTCGTCGTTCCGCCGCGCGCGGGCGTGTTGTCCGCGGTCGGCATGCTGTGCGCGCCGCGGCAGGTCGACCTCGTCCGTTCGTGGCCCGACCCTGGTCGTGTCGACGAGCGCGCGATCGAGGACGCGCTCGTCGACCTCGCCACCGTCGCCAGCCGGGCGTTGGGTGGTGGTGCAACCGTCGACGTCGCCGTCGACTGCCGCTACGCGGGGCAGAGCCACGAGCTGACCGTGCCCGACGTCCCCGCGTTCCCCGCGGAGCATCGGCGGCGGAACGGGTATGCGCGTGAGGACGCACCCATCGAAGTCGTCGCGCTGCGGGCGACGGCGCGGTTGGTGTCGGAGGTCGGCTACGACGAGTTGCCGGCAGGCGCGGCCCGGTCGGACGCCGTGGGGCCGTGCGTGCTCGCCGAGGAGGACTGCACCGTCTGGGTTCCCGACGGTTGGCGCGCCCGCGTCGACGAGTCCGGCGCGTGGGTGATCACTCGCGGCTGACGTGCTGACGTGCTGACGTGCTGACGTGCTGACGTGCGTGGGCGGGCTCGGCTGCTTCTGGCCACGAACTGGGCCAGGACCCCAGTTCGTGGCCAAAAGCAGATGGCGGGCGCGTGGGCTACTACCGCGGTCGCCGGACGGTCATCGAGGACGACATCTAAGAGCCTTCGTAGTACCCGGGTCGGCGACGCGACGGGATGGCCTTGGCCGTCCCGTCGCCTTCCCGCAGTCCTCGTGCCTCTGACCCCAACTTCTGCGGGAAAGCGCCTTGGGCGCCGCGTACGGTGCGGGCGTGCGCGTGAACCATGTCGCCCTCTCGGTTCGCGATCCCGACGTGTCGGCACGGTTCTATGTCGACGTTCTGGGCCTCGACGCGGTGCGGCGCGACGAGGAGTACGGAGTCGTCCTGACCGACGGGGCGGGGTTGACGTTCGCGTTGCTGCGCGGTGAGCCGTTGCCGGACATGGTCCGGGAGCGGGTGCACGTCGGCTGCGAGGTGGCGTCCGCCGATGCCGTGCGCGCGGCGCGGGACGCGCTCGCGGCCGCTGGCGCGACCGAGCTGGAGTGGTGGGAGGAGGACGGCTACGTCTCGGTCAAGGTCGCCGACCCGGACGGGTACGCGGTCGAAGTGTTCTGGGAAGTCGTGTGATGGCGCTCGACGCTGCGTCGCTCCAGATCCTGATCTCGCGACTGACGGGCGTGGCGGAGGAGATGGGAGCCGTCCTCCGCCGGGCGGCGTCGAGCCCGAACATCAAAGAGCGCGCAGACTGTTCCGCCGCGCTGTTCACCGCCGGCGGCGAGCTGCTCGTGCAGGCCGAGCACATCCCCGTGCACCTCGGGTCGATGCCGGCGTCGGTCCGCGCCGCGATCGAGCGCTTCGACGGCGGCGCGGCCCTGTCGCAGGGCGATCACGTGATCCTGAACGACCCGTTCGCGGGAGGCACGCACCTCAACGACGTGACGCTCGTGACGCCGTGCTTCGTCGACGGTCGTTTGCTCGGGTGGGCAGCCAACCGCGCCCATCACGCCGACGTCGGCGGCATGGTGCCTGGTTCGATCCCGCCCGACGCGACCGAGATCCAGCAGGAGGGCTTGCGCCTGCCGCCCGTGCTCCTCACGTCCGCGATCGTCGACGTGTTCCTGGCCAACTCGCGCACGCCCGACGAGCGCCGGGGCGACTTGGACGCGCAGTTGGGCGCGAACGAGGTCGGTGCCGCCCGGCTCGCCGGGTTCGTGGGCGAGCCTCTCGGCGAGGTCGTCGACTACGGCGAGCGTCGGATGCGCGCCGCGCTCGCCGGCGTGCCCGATGGCGTGTACGAGTTCGAGGACGTGCTCGACTCGCCAGGTCCGCTCGCCGTGCGGGTGGCCGTCACGGTCGACGGGTCGCAGGTGACGTTCGACTTCACCGGCACGTCGCCGCAGTGTCGCGGCAACGTCAACGCGGTCGAGGCGGTGACGGTGAGCGCGGTCGCGTTCGCACTGCGGTCCGCGACCGACCCGACCATCCCCGCCAACGGTGGCGCGATGCGACCCGTTCGTGTGATCGCTCCTGCGGGGTCGGTCGTTGCCGCTTCGCCGCCGGCCGCGGTCGGGGCCGGCAACGTCGAGGTGTCGCAACGGGTCGCCGACGTCTGCCTTGGCGCGCTGGCGCAGGCTGTCCCGGGACGGGTGGGCGCCGCGGGGCAGGGGACGATGAACAACCTCATGATCGGCGGCGACGGATGGGTCTATTACGAGACCGTCGCCGGCGGGCAAGGCGGCCGGCCCAACGGCGTCGCGGGCATGAGCGGCGTGCACACCGCGATGACCAACACGCTGAACACGCCCGTCGAAGCGTTGGAGCGTGCGTTCCCGATGCGGGTGTTGCGCTACCGGCTGCGGCGAGGTTCTGGTGGGGCCGGTGCGGCGGCGGGCGGCGAGGGGATCGAGCGGGACCTGCAGGTGCTCGGGGACTGCACCGTGTCGTTGATCACCGAGCGGCGCGTGTCGCAGCCGTGGGGGCTGGCGGGTGGCGGCCCGGGCGCGGTGGGGGAGAACTGGTTGCTTCCGGGCGGGGACGAGGCTAGGGCCGAGCGGTTGGCGGACAAGTGCACCGTCCGGTTGGCCGCCGGGGACGTGCTGCGGATGCTGACACCAGGCGGGGGAGGGTGGGGGAGCCCTGACGTCAGCCTTTCGGGCACAGGTCGTACTGCGGTCGCTTCGACTTCACCAGCTCGGTGAACGACCAGCCGAACCAACTCTCGTGGTCGGGTACGCAGTACTCGCGATCGGAAATCTCCGACACGGGGATCCGCTGGACGATCCGGTCGCGGTCGCGGAGCACCACGAGCACGTCTTCGTTCTCCGCCACGGTGTAGCCGACCAGGTCGGTGCCGTCGTGGTCGTACCGCTCGTAGGGCAGCCACACGCTGTCGTCGATCAACAGGACCGCGGCCGGCACGAGGATGGCGAGGGCGAGGACGCGCCGCAGTGGAGCGCCCACACCGCGGCGGAGGCGGCGTCTGGCGAGCAGCAGGCCACCGAGCAGCACCGCTCCACCGAGCGCCCACACGATGCTGATCAGGAAGCCGATCACGATCATCAGGACGAGCGCCAACGCCAGCCACGGCGACGCGTCGCTGCCCTCGGCGTAGGCATGCCCGAGCCGGAGCAAGGCGTACAGGAAGGCGACCGCGCACGCGATGGGGATGAAGCCGCTGAGGGCGACGCCGAGGAGCGACTCGCCGAGGCTGCTCGTCTGCAACAACGCCTTGGCGGTGTTGACGCTGCCGTGCGACACCGCCATGAGCTTGAAGGCGAAGAGCGCGAACGCGGCGACCGACGCGACGACGCCGACCGACTCGGAGGAGTGCCACTCCTGTCTCGCCTCGGGCACGACCGGAACGGTACCCGTGAGCCGCCACCACCTCGTTCTGGGTCTACGAACCCGCCCTATACCCGGAATTTTCCACCCAGAACGAAAGGCGGGGCGGGGCGGGGCGGGGCGGGTCAGGCGCGCGTGGCGATGGCGTAGCGGGTGCGGCTGACCACCTCGCGGACGTCGTTGGCGGTCACGTAGGCGTCGCAGCGGGCGCGGACCTCGGCGGCGGCGTCCTCGCCGATGGCGGTGACGGTGCGCCGCAGGCCGGACCCCATCACGATGCGCCACCAGTCGTCGGGCGAAGGCAGAGGCAAGCGGTCTTCGTCGGTGTCGATGCCGACGTCGGGGATGCCCGCGTCGTCGAACACCTGGCGCAGCACGTCCTCGCGATCGAGGCGGCACCACGGCTGGATGACGTCGAACCCTGGCACGACGTCGTGCACCGCCTCGACGAACACGTCGCGCATCGGGTCGAAGAAGCGCTCCCCGAACACCGCCACGCCCATGCGCCCGCCCGCGGGCGACAACAGGTCGTAGAACGAGCGCGCCACGGCCGGCATGTCGTCGACGAAGAACAGGCCGAGCACGCACACGATCGCGTCGTACGGCTGGTCGGGCCGGGCGAGCGCGGTCATGTCGCCGACCTCGAGCGTCACGTTGGCGCACCCCGCCGCGCGCACCTTGTCGCGGGCGATCGCCACCATCTGCTCCGCGTAATCGACGCCGACGACTCGCCCGGTCGTGCCGACCGCGCTGGCGGCGGCGATGGCGGACGGGCCGGTGCCGACCGGCACGTCGAGGACGCGTTCGCCGGGTCGCAGGGCGAGGCGCTCGACCGTCCTGGTGGACAGGTACTGCCAGAAGTCGCGCGACGCGTCCTCGTAGTCGCGCGAAGCCGCGTCGTACGTCGCCTTTGGGTCGAAGTCGCCGAGCGCCTCAGTCATCGGTGGAGCCTGTCACGCAAGCGCAGCCGCCGGATCGACAGCCCGACCGCGGCGAAGAGCGCAGCGGCCAGCACACCGGACGGCGACCCGCCCGTCGCCGGCAGCTCACGCGCCAACGCACCGCCCTCGTCGCCTCGAGCCGCGTCACCATGCCCGCGACCACTGCCACCGCCCGCCCCGGCGTCGCCGCGGGCACCGACGCATCCTCGGATGGCATCGCCGTCGGGGCCGTACACGCGTTGCGGTCGCACCTCGAAGAGCACCTGCTCGCCGGCCTCCAGCGGGCGGGCTGGCACGGTCGGTCCGTCGACGCCAGCGGCCGCGAGCGACGCGTTGCGCATTGCCCGTTCGGCGTGCAGGTAATCGCCGCAGGCGAACAACGCCGCGGCCTGGTCGCGCCAGCCCGTCGCGGCGCGCACCTTCTCGATCGTCTCCGCGGAGGGCGAAGCGAGCCCGGCTGCCCCGTCGACGAAGTACGCATCGGCGAGTGAATCCTGCATGCGCCGCAGGTACTCGGCGACATGACCCCGCTGCAGGATGTCCTGGTCGAGCACCGAGTACGGGCTGAACGTGCCCGCGTAGCTCGTGGGCGCCTGCGCGAAGTCGCCGTAGTGCCGGTAGCTGTAGCCGTACCGCTGCCAGCGACCGGCGTCGTCCTTCTCCACGACGATGCCGTCGTGCGGATGGTGCAGGCCGAAGAAGTGCGACGCCTCGTGCTGCACCACGTACGAGAACCCGCGGGCGTCGACGTTGGTGGCCGGCGCGTTGCCGCAGCCGGGCGCGAGCGGCGAGCTCTTCGCGCAGTCGGTCGCGGTGGACGGCTTCACGACGTCGTTGAGCGACTGCACGATCCCCCAGGACTCGCCGTTCGGTGTCGACACCAGCGCCCCGCCGACGAAGGGCAGCGGCAGGAACCACGACCCACCCCCAGGGAAAATCGCGTTGATGCTCGTGATCGTGAACTGACCGGGCGGTTGCGGCGCAAGCTCGTCGCGATGTTCCTCCACGTACGCGCGGACGAGGTGCGACGACACGCCGAAGTCGTTGACGCCAGGGCCGGCGATGTCGTCGCCTCTCGCCTTCGCTCGCTCGAGCAGCTCCTGCAGCGGGTCCGACGGCTTGCCGACGCAGTTCAGGTCGGGCACGAGAACGACGGGGTCGTCCTCCGCGGCGGCGACGTTGGGGTTGGCGACGGCACGCGCGCTGGCGCATCCGAGGTAGCGATACGACCGCAGGGCGGGCTCGGACCGCTCGGTGCGGAACGTCGTGGCAGGGATCGCCGAGCCGAGGTTGCGATGGACGTACTCCGCGTCGTACAGCTGCGTCAGGTCGGTGAGGCTCAACGCCTCCGGCGTGCACGTGGGGTTGGCGTAGCAGTCGTGCCAGTGATGCCCGGCGAGGAGGTACACGTCGGCGGGGATCGGCCGGTTGATGTACGACGCCACGAGCCGGTACAGCAACATCGTCGCCGCCGATCGTGCCGTCCGCTCCGGAAGCAGCCCCTGCCACAGCGGGTCGCGGTCGTAGTCCCAGATCGGCGGGTCGCCGTCGGGGTACGACGCCGACCCGGCGAGATCGCCGGCAAAGGTGTTGGGCAGCTCGTAGTTGTTCGGGCCTGCGCCGAGGTCGTGCACGAAGAAGCGGTACCGCCCGCCCCAGACCCTCATGAAGTCCGGCCCGAACTGGGCACCGGTATCGGGGTCGACCATGACGTTGCTCACGTCGAAGAAGTGGTAGGCGTCGCGACGGAAGAAGTCGTCGGTGAGGTCGCGGTCGCTGAAGGTGTCGAGCACGAAGAACGTGAGGCTCGTCGCCGCGCCTTGCGGCATGCGGTCGGTGTTCGCGAGGTCGGTCGCGTGCGACGCGCCGTAGAAGGGGTCGTACGCCGCGTCCGGGTCCGGCGTGATGAACCGGCCAGACGTCACCGCGCCCGTCTCGACGTCGCGGAACGACCTCGCGTACCGCTTGTCGAGCCGGGTGCGGAAGATCCAGTCCTCCACCGACCAGGCGTCGATCTTGTCGCCGACGGTCGGGTCGTCCACCTGCGCGTCGGCGCCGCGCGTTCGGCGCCCTTGCAGCCAGTCGTAGTTCTCGAGGTAGCTCGCCTGGCCGCCGCTCGCGAACGCCTCACCGTGGGTCGTTCTCGCCTTCATCGCCGCGAACAGGTCGCGGGTCCATCGCTCGTCGGCCTGTAGGAACCGGTGCGAGAACGCGAACTTCATCGG
>DASVEG010000185.1:0-9270 GCA_036380695.1 Acidimicrobiales bacterium | reverse complement strand
ACAACCGCGTGATGTTCTCTGCGGTAGAACGCCTCGAAGGCGTCGTCGACCACGTAGGCGCGTCCGGCCCACGTCGCCGCTCGAACCGCCGAGACCCCGGCCGACGCCGAGCCCGCCTGCGACATCAGCATGGCGCCGATCGCCGGTGCTGGAACCTATCCATGCCAGTCACACGCTTGGCCGGGCTGAATGGGTGACAAGGATCGACGCCTTTCAGTGATGGCCGGCGTGCGGAGCAACTGCGTTAGAAGTCGATGAAGTTGTCATCGACGGCGGCCCCACTGTGGTCGATCGCGGCCGGTTCTGGTAGCTGGGCGAGCGCGGGTTCGTCGATCCACCGTTGTTGCATGATGTCGGCGAGCACGTCGACGGGTTCGGCGGGGTTGGCCGGGTCGACGACGACGTAGACGTCGTTGCTGTCTCGTCCTCTGGTCATGGGGACGTACAGTCCCGCGGCGTCGATGGGGCCATCGACGAGGACGAGCGAGTGGTCGACGGTGCGGCCTTGACCGGCCATCGCGGTGGAGGCGTAGCCGAGGGTCAGGCTTTCGGCGACATAGCCCGGTGGGAGCGTGACGCGGCCTCGGTCGGCGTCGCCGACGGTTACCGAGCCGTCGGCGGCAACGGACTCGATGGTCCATCGGTGGCGGTTCTTGACGGTCACGCCGGCGTCGGTGCGAAGGGTTCGGTCGTTGCGCCGGGTCTGGACTTCGTCGCCGATGACTGCCTGGGCGCCGTCGGCCAGGTGGGCTCGGTGGATGGGTTGGACGGTCTCGCCCGCGGCGAGCCGCCGTTGTTGGGCAGCGCGGTTGAGCTCGTCGACCGAATCGTTGGTGGCGGCGAGGATGATGACGTCGCTTGCGTCCTGGGCGAGTTCCCACCAGCGGGCGATGACCTGTCGGCGGCCGTCGGCGGGGGTGAGGGCGCGGTGGATGCGCCCGTGTTCGTCGTAGTCGTCGAGGGCGGAGACGTCGCCGTGGCGAAGCCGGAGGCTGGCGGCGGCTTCCCACTCGGCGGCGAAACGGTGGACGCGGTCGAGATGAGCGACGGCGGCGCCGTCGGGGGCGTGGTCGACGAGGTGTCGGAACATGCCGCCGCGTCCGACGGCGGAGAACTGCAGGGGGTCGCCGACGAGGACGACGCGCCAGTCCATGTGGTCTGCCAGGGCGGCAAGGTCGGCGAGCTTGGGCGTGGCCAGCATGGCGGCTTCGTCGACGATGACGGTCGTACCCGCGGGGAGCAGGTAGCGATGGTCGGGGAGTCGCCCTGGTTTGGCGTACTCGACGAGGAGCTTGTCGACGGTGTCGGCGGCGATGCCCGTCTCCTCGGCGAGCACCTCGGCGGCTGCTGCGGACGGGGCGAGCCCGAACGCTGGCCGGCCGTGGCGGTCGAGGTGTTCCACGGCGGTTCGGAGGGTGGTGGTCTTGCCGGTACCGGCGGGGCCGACCACGACCACGAGCGGATGCGTGCCGGCCACGAGGGCGGCGGCGTCGGCCTGGGCGGGATCGAGCGCCTCCGTGTCCGGAAAGGATGCCCGGACGCCGCCGGGCGACCAGCGTTCGTCGGCCCAGGCGGCGATGGCCAGCTCCTCGTCCAAGATCGCCTGCGTGGTGAAGCGGCGGTCGAGGATCGACTCGCTGGTCGGCCGACCGTCTGAGTCGCGGTACGGGCCATCGGCGTCGGGAGTGAGGTCGACGCATCGCTCGTCGAGGACGCGTTCGGTCATCTGCTCCAACGTGGCGACCAGCTCGGACGGCGGTGCGTGCACCGTGGGGGGAACGGACCGGGCGAGTTCCATGAGCAGTTCGTTCGGCCGCCACGTCGACTGCGCGTCGGTGAGAGCGGCGAGCGCCTGGTCGACCATCGCTACCTGCACTTCCGCGGTCAACCGGCCCGGCGCGGGGAGTCCCCCGACGCAGTCGTCGACCACTCCCCGCGGGTCGACGCCGACTCCCTCGACGCGGGCGGACCACTCCCCGCGCAGGTCGACGCGTTCCCCCGGATGGTGCTTGGCGGGCCGGGAGTCGCGGACCGCCTCGCGTTCGAGCCGCCACGCCTCCCGCGGCGTCGGGTCCCGGTCGAACGTGGCGCGGAACCGGTCGAGCTTGCGCTCGGCCCGCGCCTCGACCTGGCGGGTCCGCTGCGAGAACTCGGCGAGCAGCTCCTCGGGGAGGCCGTCGATCTCGGCGATCCCGTTCTCTGGCGTGCACCAGCGCACGCCGAGCCGGTCGGTGAGCTCGCTGCGCAGCGTGGCGTGGTACAGCGCGGACAGCGTGCGCTGGTCGTGCTTGATCAGGCGGGCGTCCAGCGCCAGCCAGCGGCCGTCGGCGATCTGCACCTTGGCGGCGACCACCGCGTGGGTGTGCAGTTGTGGGTCGAGCATCCGGCTGGTGTGCTGGCGGAACACCGCCACCGCGAGCCCGTCGGCGTCGACGTGCTGGACGGTGCCGCCGATCGTGGCGCGCGTGGTGGCGTGGCGTTCGACGAAGTCGAGCACTGCTCGCACGGCCGCGTCATGCGCGGCGAGGGACTCCCCCGCCACTTGTTCGTCGCCGAGTGCCCACAGCGTCGACACCGACTTGGGGGCCGAGAATGTGATGTCGTAGCCGCGCACCGACCGCTCCCCGTAGGCGCGGCCCAGCCGGTTCCCCGATGGATCGGCACCAGTGACGAGCGACAGGAACACCTCGGGATCGACGTCGCCGGTGAGGCCCCACCGCGCGGCCTGCTTGCCGACCCACGCGCCGGGCGGCTCACCGGCGTCGAGGTAGTAGGCGGCGAGGCTCTTCCGGTCGGGGTCGACGTAGTACGCGCCAGCGTCGGCGCCGGTGAGCGACGTGACTCGCGCCGTCACCAGCAAATCTCTTTGCACTCGTCTGTCCGCCCTCGCCGCGCTCCCCCGCCCGACCCCGCCGCGCCGCGCCCCTCCCGCGCCCGCTCGGCCCCGGCCCCCCGCCGCCGCGCCCTCCCGGCCCGCGCCGCCTCGTCCCCCACCCGCCCGCGCTGCTCGCGCCGCCCGCGCCGCACGCGGCCCCGGCCGCTCCCGGCAGCCCAGCCCACCGGCCCGCGTTCGCCGTCCGCTCGCGCTTCGTCCACGCGCGTCGAGATGCGCGATGGCGGGGCTCAGGACGCAACGGGCCGCCCGCTGCCATTGGGCACCCAACGGGCCGGAACCGGAGGTGGCCAGAAGGCGGATCGCCGTCCGCCTCCGGCGCTATCGTGAGCGGTGTCCCAGGGCCACGCGCGGATCGTCGAGCACGTGCGCTACGGCCTGCGTCGGCTTGTCCGCTCGACCACTTCTCTCGCATCAACCTCGTCCCTTGGAGGTGCCAGAAGTGGTTGAGACACATCTAGGCCGGCGTCGCCGAAAGGTCTTCGCCGCCATCGCGCTGGTTGCGCTGCTCGCCGTGGGCGGTTGCGGCGGTGACGACGAGGATGCCGGCCGGCGCACCACGACGACTTCTGGCCCGCGCTCCGCCGCATCGTCTCGGCAGGCGACCACGACGACCGCCGATTCCACGGAACGAGACGTCGTGGCTGCGTACG
This sequence comes from Acidimicrobiales bacterium, assembly GCA_036380695.1. Taxonomy (GTDB): domain Bacteria; phylum Actinomycetota; class Acidimicrobiia; order Acidimicrobiales; family CADCTF01; genus DASVEG01. The sequence continues at coordinate 5,724 of DASVEG010000185.1, read as the reverse complement.
AAGCGGCGAGCCGAGCGTTCGTCGAGGCGGCGGCCATCCCGGACCCCGACCATCCTCAGCTCGCGGCCACGCACACCGGCCCGATGCTTGAGCAGCGCCGCGGCGTCCTGCGGGCGCTCAAGCTCGACGGCCGCGTGATCCGCTACCCGGAGAACTCGCAGTACCGCACGGACGTCCACGCGGTGGACGTCGACGCCGACGTTGCCGTGTTCGACGTGTGCGGTGTCGATGACGGGCAGCGGGTTGTCGCGTCGACCGGCGAAGTCATCTCGGGGGGCGTCGTCACCGTCCTGGCTCGTGCCGCCATGCGCCGCGTCGATGGTGCCTGGCTTCTCGCGGAGCGCGAGAAGGTCCAGGAGTGGGAGGGGGTGGCCGGATGCGCGCTCGACTGATCAGCCTGGCCCTAGTGACCGCGCTCTTCCTGGGACAGTTCAGGGCGGTGGAGGCGACGACCCACGATGGAAGCGGCGGCGAACTAGGCGGCGACGACCAGTACGCGTCCGGCGAGCTGCTGGGAGACGACGCGCAGGTGACAGTCGGGGACGCTGGGCTCGGCGACGAGTCGAGCCCGCGTCAGGGCGGTGGGAACGTGGTCTGCCGGTACTGGACCGAAGCTGGGGAGCCCGTCAACCTGAGACAGCTGCCACCGGAGACCCACGGGCAACAGGTCCAGATCGCGCGCACCTGCGAGGACACCACGACCGGCGACTACCTGATCAGCGACCTCATGATCGTTGTGCCTCCGGCCGTCCCCGCGGCCGATCCGGAGGAGCTGGCGACGATGGCGCGCTCGCGCCTGCCGCTGCCGTTGCCCCAGGCGCGCATGAACCCCGACGGCGAACAAACCGTGAACCTCGCGTCGTGGCTGTGGGTCGAGAACTGGCGACCGGAGTCTCGGTCGGCAACCGCCGGTGGTGTCACTGCGGTCGTGGTCGCCACCCCCGTCGAGCAGCGGTGGACGTTCGGCAGCCCGGATCAACGAGCGGTGTGCGTTGACGCGGGGAAGCCCTACGACCTGTCGAAGCAGCCTTGGCAGCAGTCGACGACCTGCAGCTACACCTTCCGCCACTCGTCCGCCGGCGAACCCAAAGGTGTGGTTCAGGTGAAGGCCACGCTCGTCTGGCACGTCACCTGGACCTCGAACATCGGAGCGTCCGGGGACCTGGGGTTCGTGTCTCGCACGACGACGATCCCGACACGGGTAGCCGAACACCAAGCGATCAACGAGAGCCCGCGAAGGTAGTGAGGCCGGGTTCCGGGGCCCGCGCCCCGTGACTTCACGATTCGTGCCACGTTCTCTGCCCGGTTGCGTTTCTCCTGGCCACGACGCGCATCTCTGCCGATGTGGCGGCGATCGCAGCCAGCGAACCTCTCGGGTCGGAACCCACTGTCCAACGCAGGAAGCGGACACGGACGCGACCCGAGACCGTCATCCCGTGGGACGACCCGGACTACTGGGGACCGGTCAGCGACGCTGCGATCGAGCTGGCCGCTCGGGCGTTCCGGCGACGTCTCGCAGAGGCACCAGGCGAGACTTCACCTCGTCGTCGGTCGCGGAGCGCCCGCGCCGCTCGGCGGGCTTGACGATCGACCGGCCAACGATCGCGGCGAGCAGCGCCCTTTGCTCGTCGATGGCCATGCCGTCCCACGCTCGACGCAGCGCCTTCGTGCGCCCGAGCCATCCGGCAGCCATGTCGGTCTCCGCCTGAACCGGGAGCTGGCGGTTCAGCTCGGTGATGCGGGCGGCGATGGCGTCGTACTTGGCGACATAGACGTCCACCGGCAGCCGGTGAGCCTCCGCCTTGAGCGCCTCGAGTTCCTCGTTCTGAAGGCGCAGATCGTCGAGGACCTGCTCGGCCTCGTCGTCAACGCGACTCAGCGCCGACGCGAAGCGCTCGTCGTCGAGACGCTCGAACAGCTTCGCGATGTATACGCGTTCGATGGCTTCGCCCTTGATGTTGGACTGCCCGTCGGCCCGGCAGCCGTACACGCGGAGGTTGTTGAGGCCGCCCGTGCCCTTCTTCATGTTGGAGTTGAGCGTGCCGCCGCAGACGCCGCAGACGAGCAAGCCGGTGAGCAATTGCTTGCTCCGATGCGACCGCCGCCCGTGGTTGCGACGGTTGAGCACTTCGACGAGCCGGCGGAAAGTCGGTTCGTCGATGATCGCTTCAATGACAGGTGACTTGCCGAGTTCGGCGCCGTTGCGTACGAGGATGCCGGCGAGGCGGGGCGACAGGAGCGTCTTGCGGAGGCTGGTGAGTCGCCACGTCGTGCTGCCCAGCCTGGTCTGCACACCGCGTGCCTCCCACTCGCGAGCGATGGTTGTGAGACCGGCGCTGCCGTCCAGGAGGCGCTTCACCGCGTCCCGGAGGAGCGCCGCTTCGTCGGGCTCGGCGTTCCACCGATCGTGGTCCGAGGATTGGCACCGCCCGTCCTTCGGTCCGCAGCCGCAAGCTCGGACGTGGCCGAACCCTGGCCAACCGGTGGCTGGCAGCCCGGCGGCTCTACGCTCGTCGTGGGCACGCACGACCTTCTCCCTCACGTCGTCGGAGTAGTACTGATCGGCGCCCGCGACGATGGTGGAGACGAACCTGTCGCGCGGGTCCTTCGGGTTCCAGACGCCCTGCTTGGTGTGCACCTGGACGTCGCCTAGCCTGGCCCAGCGGCGGAAGTAGTGCTCCTTGTGGCCTGCATCGCGAAACAGGCGACTCGGAACCCACGCCACGACCGTGACGGGGAAGCCTTGAGACGTCAGCTCGGTCACGACCTCGTTCAGTGCAGCGAGGCCAGGTCGCTCACCCTTGCCCTGACGGTGCCGCGTGTCCTCGTTGCCTGACTCGTCGTCGTCGGTGAAGAGCCACTCCGGCTTGGTGCGGTAGTCGTGAAGCTCGCAGATCGCGTCGACGTCGTCAGCCTGGCGACGCAACTGCTCATCGGAGTCGTCGAACGACATGCGGCGGTAGCGAACCGCCAGCCGCTCCACCCGGCGTGTCATGCGAACGACTGTACGAGAGGTATGGCACTAAGTCAACGTCTAAGGGTAGAAGTAGACGAGGTGCCACGCCTGCCGCTCGTTCAGCGACGTGCTGAGGGTGAACTCCTCGCCGTGCTGGTCGAGCAGGGTGAAGTCCGGAGCTTTGTCACCAGGCTTGAGCGGCATGACGTCAGGCTAGGCCGCCAGTTCGGCGTGGACGTGCCTGGCTCGACCCGTCGTGCCGCGGCATCCTGATCGCGTGCCGATCGGTCCCAGTGAGTTCGTTCAACGCCTCGTCGAACGGGTTCCGGAGGTCAGGCCCATCTTGAACGAGCATCTCCTCGACAATGACGAGCTGCTGTTGCACGTCTTCGTCGCTCGGGTCCGCGACCTCGCAATTGACGCGTTCGACAGCGACCGCCGAGGGCTCGCTCACCGCATCGTCGAGACGTTCGAATTGGGGCTTCACGATGGAAACGAGGCGGTCGAGAACGCCGTAGCCGTGTCCTTCGTCGAGGACACACCCTGGTGGGACCCTGATCGTGCGGAGTTCATCGAAACCTGGCCAACTGGGCTTCGCAACGAGGCCGAGCGGCAGTCGCAGGAGGCATCCGCCCGGCAGTCACGGACCGAGCATGAGCAGCGCCCGAAGGGCGCTGAGTGATGCGGCGCTGATGTCGGAGTATCTATGGATGCGGCACGAATTTCCCTGGCTGGGGCAGGGCTTCATTCATGCAGTCGCAGATGACCACGCGCTGCAACTCGTCGACGACCTCGACGCCCGCGGTTGCCGGGTCATCACGCTGCGAGGCGAGGAGATGGCGACGCCGCATTCGTTCTGGACCGAGATCAAGACGGCGTTCGAGTTCCCGGACTACTTCGGGAGCAATTGGGACGCGTTCAACGACTCGTTCGGTGACCTCGAACTTGGGACTCGAACGGTGGTCCTGTGGCGGAGGGCGGACCTTGTCGCGCAGATGTCGCTCAAGTTGTTCGCCGAGGGCATCGCGGTACTCCACCGCACAGCCACCGCGATGGACGAGGTCGAGCAGAAGCAGCTGATCATCGTGCTCAGCGGCGAGGGCGAGTCGTTCACTACTCCGGAGTGAGCGAGGCCTGGCCCTGGATACCAGCCATGATCTGTCCGTGCCCACCGTCGAGGTACTCGGCGTCTACCCCGTTGAAGCGGCGGAGCCGTGCCATCTCGTTGAACTCGTCGTGCACGGGAGTCACGGCCGGTTCGACGTCGAGGGGTTCACGCAGGCGCTACCGGGCCAACCACGGTCGGAGTGGCAGGTGCCGTACGCCGAGAACCTGCTCGATCATGACGGAACGCGAGTGCTGTCGGATCCGTGGACGGGGGCAGGCGACGAATCACTTTGGCGCGGTGACGTCCGGCTCGCGTTCTTCTTCCACTACCTCGACGTCGATGCGTTGCTCATGACTCCGTTTGGCGATGCTGCGCTACCGCAGCTGACCGAACGGCCGCGACGACTCGACGCTGTTGTCTACGAGGAGCCATGACCGCATGTGCTCACGTCAGCCCTGAAAGCTCCTCCGGCATCCAGATCGGCCAGTCCGACCAGAGCAGCGCTCCGCGCTCGAATTCGGCGACGAGGCGGAAGGGCGTCGCTGCCATCGTGTTGTCGTAGACGCGGCAGCGCTCAACGAGCGGAATGGCGTTAGCGACGTGCGCCCAGAGTCGACCGTAGCGTCCTCGAATCTTGTCCTCCGGGACCGCGTGGCCCCCGTTCTCTACTCGGTTGTCGACGCGATCAACTGCTATGCCCTCAGGAACGGCGATCACGTGGAGGGTCACTAAATAGCCCGCTTCGACCGCAGCCGCCACGAATTCGACCTTCGATTCGTGCGAGAACACCGTCTCGGTTGCGAAGGAGCGGCGCGCCGCCACGAGCCCCTCGCGTCGCGTCGCCGCCATCTCCGCGGCCTCGTAGGCGTGGCTTTCCGGATCGTCCGGCCAATGCTCCTCCGCGAGTACGTCAGCGTTGACGAACTCCAGGTGGAGCTCCGGCTCGAGAACGTACGTCCAAAGCGTCGACTTCCCCGACCCGTTCGGTCCGCCCAGAAGATGCAGGACCGGGTCAGCCATCAGCGGCTACGCGCCGACGCCTTCTTGGCAGCTGCCTTCTTCACTGGGCTCTTCTTCGCTGCGGCGGTGGTCTTGCTGCTCGACGTGCGCTTCGTCGCACCGGTCGCAGCAACCCCGCGAACCGCTTGACCCTTCTGCGCGCGAGCCGCCTTGCCGGTTGAACTGGAGGTTGCCCGCGACTGAGCGGCCTTAGTGGCGGCTGTCGCGCGCCGACCCCGTTGTGGTGGCTGTTCGCCCGCAGCGGGATGCCGGACGGTGGTGCCGTCAGGACGCGCCTCCACCCACGAACGACCCTCGGCGGCGAACTGCTCAGCGAGGTTTAGCTCCGCGCGCCGAGCTTCAATCCTGGCATCCCACTCGGCGCGCACGGTCGCCTGCGCCTTGGCGTCCAGGTCGTCATACGAGCGCGAGCCGGCCAGAACCTCCGCGATCTCTCGTACGGAGACGCTTCCGGATCGTTCGAGCTCGCGACCGAGCTTTGCCCAGTAGCCGATCTGTTGTGCTGCACTGCGACCCGTAGCGTCGGCGGCGAGCTTCGCGGACGCCAGAAGATCGTCACCAACCCGCAGGGGCATTGTCGACGGCATCGTTGGCACCTCCTGGTCTTCACTGTAGCAGCCTGCTACAGTGAAGACCGCGT
>DASVEG010000184.1:0-2398 GCA_036380695.1 Acidimicrobiales bacterium | reverse complement strand
ATCGACACGCCCGGCTACGCCGACTTCATCGGTGATGTGGCGGCGGCGTTCCGCGTCGCCGATCTCGCGCTGTTCGTCGTGAGCGCCGTCGACGGCGTCGAGGTGCAGACCGAGGTGATCTGGAGGATGGCCGCCGCCCTGGGCATCCCCCGCGCCTTCTTCGTCAACAAGCTCGACCGTGAGCGGGCCAACTTCGAACGGGTGCTCGCGCAGCTCCAGGAGCTGTTCGGCTCGGGCATCCAGCCGCTCGAGCTGCCCATCGGCGAGGAGGGCGACTTCCACGGCGTCGCCGACCTGCTGACCGACACGGCGATCGTCTACGACGACGACCAGGGCCATCACCACGACGAGCCCATCCCCGACGAGCTGGCCGAACACGAGCACGAGGTGCACGACGCGCTCGTCGAGGGCATCGTCGTCGCGGACGACGCCCTCATGGAGCGTTACCTCGAAGGCGACGTGCCCTCGCCCGAGGAGTTGGAGGGGACGCTTGCGAAGGGCGTCGCCGCCACGCAGGTCTTCCCCGTCATCTGCGGCTCGGCGACGAAGGACGTCGGCGTCGACCTCCTGGCGAAGTTCATCTGCGAGATCGGCCCTTCACCGCTCGACGGCCCGCCGGCGACCGTCCTGGCGGGGGGCGAGGAGCAGGAGATCGCGTGCGATCCCGACGGGCAGCCGCTCGCCTTCGTCTTCAAGACGATCGTCGACCGCCACGTGGGCAAGGTGTCGTTGTTCAAGGTGCTGTCGGGGACGATCCGCCCCGACACCGTCCTCACCAACCCGCGGTCGAAGGTCGACGAGAAGCTTCACCTCCTCTTCACCCTGAGGGGCAAGGAGCAGGAGCAGCTGTCGGAGGTCGTCGCGGGCGACATCGCCGCGGTGGCGAAGCTGTCGGACACCGCGACGGGCGACACGCTCGCGCCGAAGGGCACACCGGTCGTCGCCACGGCGCCCGAACCACCCGTGCCCGCGCTGACGATCGCCATCGCGCCGAAGTCCAAAGGCGACGAGGACAAGCTCATGACGGCGCTCCATCGCCTGCAGGACGAAGACCAGGCGATCTTCGTGCGCCGCGACGACGAGACCCACCAGACGCTGCTGTCCGGTCTGGGCGAGACCCATCTCCACATCGTCGTCGAGCGCCTGCAACGGAAGTTCGGCGTCGAGGTGCAGACCGAGGACGTCAAGGTCCCCTACCGCGAGACGATCACCGGGCCGGCCGACGCCGAGGGCAAGTACAAGAAGCAGGCCGGTGGCCACGGCCAGTTCGGCGTCGCCAACGTGCGGGTCGAACCTCTCGAGCGCGGCCAGGGCTTCGAGTTCGTCGACGAGATCGTCGGCGGTGCGATCCCCCGCCAGTTCATCCCCGCGGTCGAGAAGGGCATCCTCGAGCGGATGGAGATGGGCGGGCTGCACGGCTTCCCTGTCGTCGACCTCAAGGTCACCCTCTACGACGGCAAGTACCACTCGGTCGACTCGTCGGAGATGAGCTTCAAGATGGCCGGGTCGCTCGCGTTGCAGGAGGCCATGGCCAAGGCCAACGCGGTCATCCTCGAACCGATCTCGTTGCTGGAGGTCACCGTTCCCACGTCACAGCAGGGCGACGTGATGGGCGACCTCAACTCGCGGCGCGGCCGGGTGCAGGGCACCGACCAGGGCGACATCGGCGAATCGATCGTGTCCGCCTTCGTGCCGACGTCGGAGATCCTCCGCTACGCCATCGACCTCCGGTCGCTGACGGGCGGCCGCGGCCGCTTCACCGTGCGCCACGACCACTACGACATCCTCCCCCAGCACCTCTACGACAAGGTCGCCCCGCCGAAGTCCTGAGCGTCATCGCTTTTGTGTGCGAATGGCGCAACATGATGCGTCATTCGCACACAAAACGAGTCAGGCGTCGGTGAACTGGCTCCAGTCTTCGGGGTTGGCCTCGACGATGGCGTCGACGACCGAGCCGTCGACGGCGTCGATGAGCACGAGGCCGCGTTGCGTCGGGGGCTCGTCGGCCGAGTACAGGAGGATGCGCCACGTCGGGCGGCTTCGCAGGCCTCGCCATCCGAGCTGTGCGGATGCGTGGCCGACCGCGAAGCCCACCTTCCGCCCCGCCGCCGCCAGCGCGCGGGTCTCGTCGAACGCGAGCGGATAGCCCGCGAGGATCGAGTACACGCCGATGGCGACGAGCGCGACGCCGGCCACCGCGGTACCCCGGTTGACGAGGACGGCCGCGTCGCCTGCCGCGAACCACGTGCCGAGCAACGCCAAGCCCGCGACGACGTAGAGGATCCCCGGAACCCGCCGCCGCGCGTTGTCGGGAAACGTGTACGGACCGACGTAACCGGACGCGTCGAGATCCTCCGGCAGCTCGTCGCGGTACTCCTCGGCCATGGCCCCATCATGG
>DASVEG010000183.1:0-3569 GCA_036380695.1 Acidimicrobiales bacterium | reverse complement strand
GTGCACCTCGACGCGGAGCCGCCAGCCGAGGTCGTTCGCCTCGGCCTCGACCTCGTAGACCGGTCCCTCCCACCCCGTGACGGTGATGCCGGTCTCCTCCCAGACTTCGCGGGTGAGGCCGTCGATGACCGTCTCGCCGTCGGCGACCTCGATCACGCCTCCTGGCGTCGACCAGTCGAGCGAACCGTTGCGGCGCCGGTTCTGGACGAGGAGGAGCCCGTCCGGGCCTTCCACGATCCCGCTCGCGACCAGCCACTCGCGCACGTCGCCAAGCCTGCCACGCCACGTCTCTAGGCTCGGCGCCATGACGACGGCGACCACTCCGCCCGCCACCGGGGCCGCGGTCTCGTTCGCGCGCCGCGACGACGTCAGGATCGTCGCGCTCTACGGTGCGGTGTTCGCGCTCCTGCTCCTCGCCGGCAACCTCGCGTTCCACTTCCTGCCCGTGACCGAGCAGCAGCACCGTTGGCCCGATCACCCCGTCGTCGAAACGCTCGCGCGGTGGGACACCGGTTGGTACTTCCACATCGCCGAGGACGGCTACTTCTACGACGGGCCTGGGCGGCAGGCCGCGACCGCGTTCTTCCCCGCGTACCCCGCGGCCGTGCGGGTGACGGCGTTCGTGGTGCGCGACACGATCCTCGCCGGCGTGCTCGTGACGCTGGGCGCCGCCATCGCCGCGAGCCTGTTGCTCTTCCGGTGGACGAGGGACAAGTTCGACCGGTCGACCGCCTGGCTCACGATCCTCCTGCTCTTCCTCTATCCGTTCGCCTACTTCCTCTTCGGAGCGGTCTACAGCGACGCGCTCTTCGTCGCGTCGGCCATCGCCGCCTTCGTGTTGCTCGAACGCGACCGGCCGCTGTTGGCGGGCGTGGCGGGAGCGGTGGCCACCGGGGGAAGGCCAGTGGGCCTCGCCGTCCTGGGCGGTCTCGTCGCCGTCGCCATCCAGCGCAGGGGTGGGCTGCGGGGCGTGCGGTTCAAGGACTCCGGCGTGCTCGTCGCGGGGTTCGGGTTCGTGGCCTTCCTTGCCTACCTGTGGTGGCGATTCGACGCGCCCATGGCCTTCAGCAACGTGCAGACCGCCGAGGGTTGGAACCGGCGCGTCGGCCTCGACATGATCGTGAAGGTCGACTTCTACAGGCGGTGGCGCGACTTCGGCGTCACCCTCGTCAACAACGTGTTGACGTTGCAGGCCCTGCTGTCGGTCATCGCGATCGCGCTCGTTCCCGCTGTGTGGAAGCGGCTCGGGTGGGGTTACGCGGTGTACGTCGTCGCGGTGATGGGCATCCCGCTCGCGACGTCGTCCGACTTCCTCGCCATGGGTCGCTACCTCCTGCCCGCGTTCCCGGTCTTCGCGGTGGCGGCCAGCCTGCTCGTGGACCGACCGGTTGCGTGGCGCACCGGCGTCCTCGCCGTGAACGGGTGCTTGCTGGTGTGGCTCACCACGTTGTTCGCGCGCTGGTACCTGCTGTCCTGACCCGTCAGATCGCGGGGATCGAGTCGGCGGCGGCGGCCCGGCGGTCGCGGTCGCGCACGAGCAGCACCCGCCCGACGGCAATCGTCGCCGCGCCCGCGACGGAGAGCACGGCGGCGATCGACCAGGCGGCGCGGTAGCCCGACGTCTCCGCGATCGCGCCGAACAGCACGGGCCCCGCCATCGCGCCGAAGTACGTCCCCGTCTGGGTGACGCCCGACGCCGCGCCGGGTGCGTCGGGGTTGGCGCGGACGATGGCGAGATTGAACAACCCCGGCCACCCCCACCCGGCACCGAACGCGAGCGGGGTGGCGACGACGATCGCGAGCGGCTCCTCGGTCGCGTACGCGAGGTACGCGATCGCGCCGAGCAGGAGCATCGACGACACGCGGAGGAGGTGGCCGTGGCCGCGACGGTCGGCGAGGAAACCCGCCGTCAACCTCATGGCGATGCCGAACGCCGCGCCGGCGGAGACGAGCAGCCCGCTCGCGCCCTCGTCGATGCCGGACGCCACCGCGGCGTCGACCAGGAAGGCGCCAAGGGTGCCGGCGGCCGCGGCCCCGAAACCGATGCCGACGCCCAGCACGACGAGCGGGCGCAGCGAGAGCTTGCGGGGCGGCGCGGGCGCTCGTGACGCCTCGCGCTCGGTCGCCGTGGTAGCGGCGGGTCGTGGCGTCCGGCCGGCCGGCGTCGTCACGAAGCCGGCGACGCCGAGCAGCGCGCCGGCCGCGAACGCCCACCGCCAGCCGACGGTGAGCGCGATGGCGGGGACGGCCAGGCCGCCGAGCAGCGTGGCCGCGGGGACGCCCGACTGCTTCACCGCGAAGGCGAGTCCGAGCCGGCGTGCCGAGATCGTCCGCGCGACGAGCACGTTCGCCGCTGGCTGGGCGAGGGCGTTCGCCGCGCCGCCCGCGGCCAGGAACGCCAGCAGCACCGCGAACGACGTGCCGAACGCGGCGACGCCCAGCAGCACCAGCGTGCTCAGGGCCGCGCTGTACCGCATCGACCGCTGCGGGCCGAGCCGCTCGGCCACGCGACCGAGCACCGCCGATGTGAGCGCCGCGGCAGTGAAGAACACGCCCACCGCGACGCCGAGCCCCGCCTCACCGAAGCCGAGGTCGGCTCGGACCTGCACGCCGACCGCGCCGACGAGGAACCCGGGGAGGACGCCGGAGGTGACGACGAGGACGACGGCGACGAGGGCGCGCACGCGTCAGGACGCGGGCGGTTCGTCGGAGTCGCGGTCGTCGCCGTGGTGACGAAGGCGGTGGCGCGCCAGCAGGTCGTCGCCGAAGTCGCCGTGCACGTGGCGCACGACCGTGTGCACGTGGTTGGCGTCGTTCTGCGTGTTGTCGTACTCGACCAGCAGCCCACCACCTTGCAGGCGGTAGTAGTGGGGCCGGCGATGGACCGGCTCGCCGGCGAACGCGAAGTGCAACGCGTCGAGATCGATCGGTGCCGGCTCGGGGCACCGCCGCGCGTACACGCCGGCGAGCCGCTCCGCGATGGTTGCCGCGTCGCCAGAGAGGTCGCGCAACGCAACGCCCTCCTCCGGTGGCAACAGTCCCTCCCGATCGAGCGCGGGGACGTTCGTCGTGAGGATGTCGTCTGGCGCTACCTCGGCCACGAGCGCGCGGCGCCGCTGGGCGGTGGTCATGGCATCGAGCAGCGCGAACGCGAGGTCGTCCTCGCGGGGCAGCACGCGGATCGCTGCGACCTCCGCCGGGTTGGCGCCGAGGAACTGTGGTGTCGCCGCGAGGGTGCCGTCGACGACGGTCACGGTCGCCGACACGTGGTGGCCCTCGAACCGCCATCCCCACGTGTCGTCGCGTGGCTCGCCGAAGAAGGCGACGTGGTACTCGGCGCGATGCCGACCCCACTCGCGTTGCGTGCGTCGGCGCGGCCCTCGCCCACCCTCGGCCAGGTCGAGCACGTCCTCGAGCGCGACGACGAGGCAGGCCACCGCGTAGGCGTCGGTGCTCAGGCCGGTCGAGAGCAGCTCGTACGCCGCCTTCTGCTGGCGGGCGTCCATGTCGGCCAGGCACAGGCCCGGTCGCGATCGGGGGACGTAGTGCCAGTCGCGCCGCGTCGCCTC
>DASVEG010000182.1:0-26702 GCA_036380695.1 Acidimicrobiales bacterium | reverse complement strand
CTTGCCCGACATCTGGCGGCTCGCCGTCGGTGCCTCGCTCTTCTACCTGGGCGAGCGGGCGATGTTCCACCTGCGCTTCGGGCGCGACCAGCAGTCGTTCAACTGGCTCGAGACGTCGCTCGTCATCGGCCTCGTGCTCGTCCCTTCGCCCTGGCTGCGTCTCGCCGCCGGCGTCGGCGCGGCGAGCGTGCACGTGTGGCGGCGGCGCCCGCCGCTGAAGATCGCCTTCAACGGGCTGTCCTGCGTCGTCGGCGTCCACCTCGGCCGCCTCGCCATGCTGGCGATCGCCCCCGGCGAGCCGCTCGACGCGCTGAAGCCCAGGACGTGGCTCGGTCTCACCGCAGCCTCGTTCGTCTTCTTCGTCTGGAACGGCGTCACGGTGTCGCTCGCCGTGGCGTTCTCCCAGGGGATGCGGTTCCGCGACGTCCACACCCGCGGCTTCATCCTCAACCTTCTGGTCTGGCTCGGGAACACCGCGCTCGGCCTGATGATCGTGGCGATGGCGGCGGCGCAGCCCGCGCTGCTGGCGCTGCTCCCCGTGCTGTTCATCCTCCTCGTGCTCGCATACCGGAGCTACGTGCAGGCCATTCACGAGCGCGACACGTGGCAGGTCCTCCAGGCTGCCTCGCGTGAGCTCTTGCAGGTCGACGAGGACGAGCTCGTCGAGGTGGTTCTCGAGCGGTCGGCGTCGCTGTTCGACGCGGACATGGTCGAGATCCTCCTCGTCGACGGGGAGACCGGGCTCTCCGGTCGCGTCGCCACCCACGATCCCAACGGCCCGACGCATTGGCGCGTCGGGCCGCCCCTCGACATCGCGCCCGCCGTGTGGGGGAGGGCACTGAGCGACCGCGAGCCGTTCGAGCTCACGCGGAAGTCGACCATCGTCGCCCAGGAGCAGCTCGACCGCGAGGGCATGGCGCTCGCCGCCGTCGGGCCGCTGCTCATTCAAGGCCGCTGCGTCGGCGCGTTGCGGCTTGGGTTCCGTTCGCCCAAGGCCTTCACCCATCGCCACCGGCAGGTGTTCGCGACGTTCGCCAACAACGTCAGCTCGGCGATCCACAACGCCCGCCTGTTCCAGGACTCGCGCCACGCCGCGCTGCACGATCCGCTGACGGGCCTGCCGAACCGCGTGCTGCTCCTCGACCGTCTCGAGCAGGCGCTGGAGCGCAGCCGGCGCCACAACCACCTGGTCGCCGTCCTCTTCCTCGACCTCGACCGGTTCAAGGTCGTCAACGACTCGCTCGGCCACGACGTCGGCGACCGGTTGCTCGTCGCGGCCGCGCAGCGCATGACGTCGGTCCTGCGTCCCGGCGACACCGCCACTCGCTTCGGCGGCGACGAGTTCGTCGTCGTGTGCGAGGACATCGAGGGCGAGACCGACGCGACGGAGATCGCCCAGCGACTCGCGGACGCCCTGCTCGAGCCGTTCAGCCTCGGCGAGCACGAGGCGTTCGTGACGGTGAGCGTCGGCGTCGCCATCTCGACCGACGCCGACGACGAAGCGTCCTCCCTCATCCGCGACGCCGACGCCGCGATGTACCGCGCCAAGGAGCGTGGCCGCGCCCGCGCCGAGGTGTTCGACCGCGGCATGCGCGCCGAGGCCATCGCCCGGCTCGAGACGGAGAACGACCTGCGCCGCGCCATCGAGCGCGACGAGCTGCGCGTCTTCTACCAGCCCGCGGTCGACGTGGCGTCTGGCGAGATGGTCGGCTGCGAGGCGCTCGTGCGGTGGGACCACCCCGAGAAGGGGCTCGTGTCGCCCGCGTCGTTCATCCCGCTCGCCGAGGAAACCGGCCTCATCGGTCGGCTCACCGAGTGGGTGTTGGAAGAGGCGTGCCGCCAGCTCGCCGAGTGGAACGCGACGCTCTCGCTCCCGACCGACTTCAACGTCGCCATCAACCTGTCGGCCCGCGAGGTGTCCGAGCCGGGGCTCGTCGAGACGATCGCCGCGGTCATCGCTCGCCACAACATCGACCCGCCGCAGCTCTCGCTCGAGATCACCGAGACGGCGCTGCTGCAGGACATCGACGCCGCCCTCGGAGCACTGGCCCGGCTGCGCCGCCTCGGCGTCACCGTCGCGCTCGACGACTTCGGTACGGGGTACTCGTCGTTGAGCTACCTGCGCCGCCTGCCGGTCGACGTGCTCAAGATCGACCGCTCGTTCGTGGCTCGCCTCGGTGACGACGGCAAGGACCGCGCCGTCGTCGCCGGGATGATCGACCTCGCCCACGCGCTGAACCTCACGGTCATCGCCGAGGGTGTCGAGACGTCGGCGCAACTGCACGAGCTGCGGCTACTCGGGTGCGACGCCGCTCAGGGATGGTTCCTCGCCCGGCCGCAGCCAGGCCCGGCGATCGGCTCCCTGCTCGAAGACCGCGCCCACGTCGCGGCGTAACGGGGCTGGGGGAGCGGGCGTGGCGGCTTCGTAAGCGAAGCCTTTGCGCCGTAGGCCCGAGCCGAAGGCGAGGTCAGCATGCGAGCGTCGGAGCCTCCACGCCCGCGGCGCGGGTGCGCTCCTACTCGTCGCCTGCGCCGGGCTTGCGGCGGTTGAAGCTCTCGCGGAGGTCGTCGCCGACCTGACCGAAGGCGTTGGCGAGGGCGTCGCGGACCGACGTGGCCGTCTGGCGCGCGTCCTCGCGGATCGCTTCGTCCTTGGCGGCGGCCTCGACCGCCTCGAAGACGTTGCCGACGGCGTCGCTCAACTTGCCGAGGGCGTCGCGTAGGCCCTGGCCGGCGTCGCCCTCGCGCTCCTCCTGGTACGTCAGCTTCAGCTTGAGCGCGAGCGCGGAGAGGCGGTCGGCCGCGTCCTTCCATCCCTGCTGCAGGTCTGCCATGACCGAAGGCCTACCCGCTGGTGATCAGCACGGCGAACAGGGTCCCCGTCGCCATGACCGCGGCCAGCACCACCAGCGCGATCACGATGATCGGATCGAGGGCGTCGGCCGTCGCCGTCGAGGTGGGAACGTCTGGCGTCGCGGCGGTCACGGGGCGGGCCTACCCGTTTTTGGGCGCGAAAAATGCGATATGCGGCATGTTTTCGCGCCCAAAAACGGGAAGCGGCGGCGGAGGTTGCGGTTTCTTGACCGGTCGGTCAAGATACGGTCGTGGGGGAAACGACCGTGTCGATTCCGACCAGGGTGCTGGTGCTCGGCATGGCGCACGAGGACGGGACGATCCTCACCGAGGAACTGCTGCCGGTCGCCGACGCGTGCGGGCTCACCCCCGACCAGGTGCGCTCGTGCCTCCGCCGCCTCGTGAGCGAGGGGCTGTTCCATCGCGACGGTGCCGGTCGCGCGACCCGGTACGTCGCCACGGCCCGCGGCCTCGCCGAGCTCGGCTTCAAGGTCGAGCGCACCCGCCTCGCGTACGTGCAGGACGCGGCGGGGCGGGGGTGGGACCGGCAATGGCGGCTGGTCGCGTTCGCCGTCCCCGAGCGCGAGCGCGCCGCGCGCGACACGTTCCGCGACCACCTGATCGAGCTGGGCGGCGCCGCGATCCAGGGCGGGCTGTACGTGTCGCCCCACCCGTGGCACAAGGACGTGCTCGCGGAGGCGGAACGGCTCGGCATCGCGGACGTCGTCACCGTCGCGACGACCGACGACCTCGACGTCGGTGGCGAGCACGACCCCCGGAAGCTCGCGACGCAGCTGTGGCCGCTCGCGGACCTGGCGGCGAGGTACGACGCGTTCCTCGCGCGGTTCGGCTCGATCCCGGATCGGCTCACCGAGATGCGGACGAAGCACGAACGCCTGCCAGACGCCTTCTTCCTTCCGGGCGCGCTGGCGATGGCCGTCGCGTTCCAGGACTGCTTCGACGACGACCCGCTGCTGCCCCCCGAGCTGCTGCCGCGCCCGTGGCCGGGTCGCGCCGCGCGCGACCTCCTCATCACCTCCCGCCGCCTCGCCCTCGCGATCCGCAAGGGCCAAGGCAGGCCCGCCCTCTTCCGAGCCACCTTCGACGACGCCGTCGAGACGATCCCCTAGGAGCTACCTCTTGAAGTTCGGCATCTTCTACGAGCACCAACTGCCGCGTCCGTGGGACGAGGAGTCCGAGCACAAGCTGCTCAAGGACGCGCTCGAACAAGTGGAGCTCGCCGACAAGCTCGGCATCGACTACGTGTGGGAGGTCGAGCACCACTTCCTCGAGGAGTACAGCCACTCCAGCGCGCCCGAGGTGTTCCTCGCCGCGGCGAGCCAGCGCACGAAGAACATCCGCATCGGCCACGGCATCGTCCAGTTGCCGTTCGCGTTCAACCACACCGCGCGTGTCGCCGAGCGCATCGCGACGCTCGACCTCGTGTCCGACGGGCGGGTCGAGTTCGGGACGGGCGAGTCGTCGTCGGAAGCCGAGCTCGGCGGGTTCCTCGTCGACCGCGAGACGAAGCGCGCTCAGTGGGAAGAGGCGCTCGACGCCGTCACCCGCATGTTCGTGGAGACGCCGTTCGCGGGCTACCAAGGCAAGTGGTTCGAGATGCCGTCGCGCAACGTCGTGCCGAAGCCGTACCAGAAGCCGCACCCGCCGCTGTGGGTCGCGTGCAGCCGTCGCGACACGATCCACCTCGCGGCGACGAAGGGGATCGGCGCGCTCTCGTTCTCGTTCATCGAGCCCGAGCAGGCGAAGGACTGGGTCGACGACTACTACGCGACGGTCCAGTCAGAGGCGTGCATGCCCGGTGGCTTCGCGGTGAACCCGAACGTGGCGTGCGTGCTGCCGATGATGATGCACGAAGACGAGGCGCAGGCGATCGAGCGCGGCCTCGACGGCGGCCACTTCTTCGGCTACTCGCTCGCGCACTACTACGTGTTCGGCAACCACGCGCCAGGCAAGACGAACGTGTGGGAGGAGTTCGAGCACAACCGTTCGCAGTGGGGCTTCGACCGCGATATCGCGGCGCAGCAGGGCCAGACGCTCGGCGCGCAGATGTTGCAGCAGGGGCTCGGTTCGTTGCGCGGCGCGATCGGGACGCCCGACCAGGTGCGCGATCTGATCCGTCGCTACGAGGCCGCCGGCGTCGACCAGTTGATCTTCGTCATGCAGACCGGCAACAACCGTCACGAGCACATCTGCGAGTCGCTCGAGCTGTTCGCCAAGGAGGTCATGCCCGAGTTCAAGGAGCGGGCAGACACCGTGGAGCGGGAGAAGCTCGACCGCCTCGCGCCGGCGATCGACAAGGCGCTCGGCCGCAGGGAGCCTGCCCGAACGGCGCCCGACTATTCGTTCCCCGCCATCCCCAAGGCTTGAGAAGGAGCCAACGAATCCATGCCTGAACTCAACGAAGCCGTCATCGTCGCCGCCACCCGCTCGCCCATTGGCCGCGCCAACAAGGGATCGCTCGTCGACAAGCGTGCGGACGAGATGCTCGGCGACATCCTCAACGCGCTGATGGAGAAGGTGCCGCAGGTCAAGAAGGAAGACGTGCAGGACATCGTCGCCGGCAACGTCGCCCAGACCGGCGAGACCGGCTTCTCGATCGCGCGGACCGCGAGCATCCTCGCCGGGTGGCCCGACTCCGTTCCCGGTCACGTCGTGCAGCGTTTCTGTGCGTCGTCGCTGCAGGCGATCAACCACGCCGCGAACGCGGTCAAGGTCGGCGAGGGCGACATCTACGTCGCGTGCGGCGTCGAGAAGTCGTCGTCCCCGCCCAAGGAAGAGGGCGACGGCGGCGGCGTTGGTGGCGGCGGCGGTGGGTCGCGGCGCAACCCGTTCGGCCCCGGCGGGTTGAACCAGAAGCTGCTCGGCTCCGCGGGCGGCGACCCCGCGTTCCCGTTCGTCTACATCCCGATGGGCATGACCGCGGAGAACGTGCGAGAGAAGTACGACGTCAAGCGCGAAGACATGGATCGCTTCGCCAAGCTCTCGCAGGACCGCGCCGTCGAGGCTCAGAAGAACGGCATCTTCGACTGGGAGATCTCGCCGATCACGAAGGACGACGGCACCGTCGTCACGACCGACGACTGCCCCCGGCCGGACACGCAGCTCGAGAAGCTCGCGTCACTGCCGCCCGCGTTCCGGCCGGACGGTCAGGTCACCGCGGGCAACAGCTGCCCGCTGAACGACGGAGCCGCCGCGGTCCTGGTGATGAGCCGGACGAAGGCCGACGAGCTCGGTATCCAGCCGCTGGCCCGCATCGTGGCCACCGCGTACTCGGGCAACAACCCCGAGATCATGGGCGTGGCTCCGATCGACGCGATCCGCAAGGTCCTCGCCATGACGGGCATGACGATCAACGACATCGACTTCGTCGAGCTCAACGAGGCGTTCGCCGCGCAGGTGTTGCCGGTGTGCGAGGAGACGGGGATCGACATCGAGCGCCAGCTCAACCCCCACGGTGGCGCGATCGCCCTCGGTCATCCCTTCGGGATGACGGGCGCCCGCATCATGACCACGCTGCTGAACGACCTCCGCACCGAGAACGGCCAGTTCGGCCTCGAGACCATGTGCGCGGCCGGCGGCATGGCCATGGCCACCATCATCGAGCGCCTCTCCTAGGGGAACGCTTTTGTGTGCGAATGGCGCATCATGTTGCGCCATTCGCACACAAAACGAGTCACGCGAGGGGGCGGAGGAGGGACTCCTGCGTGACGGTGACCGCGAGGGTGCCGTCCTGCGTCCACATCTCGCCGCGGGCGAGGCCGCGCGCGTTGGTGCAGGCGACGGCCTCGAGCTCGTAGTACAGCCACTCGTCGGCGCGGACGGGGCGGTGGAACCAGAGGCAGTGGTCGAGGCTCGCGGTCATCATCCGCGGGCCTCCGTCGCGCTCCCACCCGCCGATGGCACGACGGGCGGCGCCCACCGGCCCGCTGTCGGAGAAGTACGTGACCACGCACGCGTGGAGGACGGGGTCGTCCGGCAGCGCGCCGTCGGCCCGCACCCAGTGCGCGCGGGTGGCGAGCGGCGAGACGGGCGGGACGACGTCGCGCATGTCGATCGGCCGCTGGTGCGGGCCGTGCTGGTGACGGTTGCGCTCGAGCGTCTCCGGCGGCGGTGCGTCGGCGACCGGCGACGGGAGCTGGAACTCGTGGCCGGGCTCGTCCTTGTGGAACGACGCGTCGAGGTTGAGGATTGGCTCACCCTGCTGCACGGCGACGACGCGCCTGGTGGTGAACGACGAGCCGTCGCGTATGCGGTCAACGGTGTAGACGATGGGCGACCCGTGCCGCCCGGGGCGGAGGAAGTACGCATGCAGCGAGTTCACGCGATGAGCGGCGTCGACGGTCGCCGCTGCCGCCCGCAGCGCCTGGCTCGCGACCTGCCCGCCGAACACCCGACCAGGTGCGTCGTCCCGGCGGTTGGCGCCGCGGAAGATGTCGCGGTCGACCTGCTCGAGGTCGAGGAGCCGGACGAGGCGCTCCAACCCGTCGCGCGACTCCGTGGGCTCCGGCATGAACCGGCGAGCCTACGATCCGACGCGATGAGCTCCCGCACGTACAAGGTCACCGAAATCGTCGGCACGTCGCCCGACGGCACCGACGCCGCCATCCGCAACGGCCTCGAGCGCGCCCGCCAGACCATCCGCCACCTCGACTGGTTCGAGGTCGTCGAGGTCCGCGGCCACCTCGACGAGGGCGAGATCATGCATTTTCAGGTGACGATGAAGGTCGGCTTCCGCCTCGACGACGACTGACCCGCGATCAGGCGGGCTTGCGGGCGTCGATGTTGAGCCGGACGTAGTCGACGGTGACGGGGTCGGGGAGCCGGGCGAGCACCTCGTCGAGGAACGCCGACCGTTCGACCTCGTCGTCGCCGAGCCGCTGGAGGTGGGCGCCGATGGCGATGGTCGACAGATAGGCGCGCGGGTCGTCGGGGACGACGGGCGACGGCTCCAGCCAGCACCGCGCTTCCTCGAACCCGGCGCCGCGCAACAACGCCTCCGTCTCCTCCGCCGTCGCGAACCTCGACGGGCGCGACCACCCGACGAACCGGTCGGACCACTGCGGGAGCGCGGCCGCCTCGTCGGCGGCCCGCAGCACGCTCGCGATGTTCCCGTGCCCGCCGCATTGCGCGACCAGCCGCCCACCCCGCCGCAGCGCGCGGAACAACCGCGCGAACAACCGCTCGTGGTCGAGGATCCAGTGGAAGGTCGCCGTCGACAGCACCGCGTCCAACGCGCCGTCCAGGTCGAGAGCGAGCAGGTCGACCTGCTCGACCGTCACGCGGTCGCCGAACGGCGCGAGCTGCTCGCGTGCCTTGGCGATCATCGACGCGTCCGCGTCCACCGCGAGCACCCGGCCCGCGGGCAGGCGCTCGAGCAACAACGTGGTGACGAGACCCGTGCCGCACCCGGCGTCCATCACCGTCTCGTCGCCGTCGAGCGGGAGTCGGTCGAGCACCTTCGTCGCCATCTCCACCAACGGGCCCGAGACGCGGTGGTAGGTGCCCGCGTCCCACGACCGCTCGGTCACAGCAGCCCCAACTCCTCGCGCACCTCGCCGAACAGGTTGGCGAGGCGGCCTGCCTCGGACCCCGCCGCCATCGTGTTGACGCGCACGTTCGCCGACGCCGCGCCCATCCGCAGGTGCGCGCGGCGGAAGTCTTCGTCTCGCCGAAGCTCGTCGAGTCGCTCGCGGCGGCCTTCCACGAGGAAGAAGCCGAGCGTGTCTCCGAGCGGGCCGTCGGCGAAGAAGTACGGCTTGAACTCGGTGATCTCGCCCTCGGACAGCAGCCGCCCGAAGAAACGGGCGAGCGACCGGAACGCCTCGACGGCCACGGCCTCCCGACCAGGGTGGATCTCGCCGAAGCTCAACAGCAGCGCGCCGTCGACGTGCTCGTGCGGCGCGGGAAGCGGCACCTCGTGGTCGCCGTCGCTACCGCTCACCCGAGGCCTCCTCCAGCACGCGGCGAGGGTGCCGGCCGTCGACGTACCCGACGAACGGCGGGTGGATGTTGTAGCCGAGCAGCTCCTGCAGCCGGTCCGGCAGGGTTGCGGCGACGTGGCGCGGCACGGCGAGCAGGTGGTTCTCCTGGGGCCGGAGCCATCCGACGACGTACTCGAGGATCACGCCGAGGCGGGCGCCGTCGGTGCGGTTGGCGCCACCCCCGTGCCACACCGACCCCGTGTAGAACATGACCGACCCCGCCCGCATCTCGGCCGCGACGGTCTCGACGCCGGCAGGGGGAGGCGTCGCGGAACGATGCGATCCCGGCACGATCCGCGTGGCCCCGTTCTCCTCCGTGAAGTCGTCGAGCGGCCACATCGTGTTGAGGACGACCTCATCGTGCGGCACGGGGAGCGGGTAGATCGAGTCGTCGTGGTGCAGGATCTGCGCCTTCTCGCCGGGACCGATCTCGATGCCGGTCGGCGCGCTCAACTGGTAGCTCGAACCGAGCACGCGGTCGAGCACGCCGAGCACGAGGGGCGACGTCGCCTGGCCGTCCCACACCCTCGTCTTCGCGAACAACGCGTACACACGTTTGGTGCCGAAGCCCTCGAAGTCGTTGCGGCCGTAGGGCGTCGCGTCGAGCACGCGGCGCATCTCGGTCCTGGCCTCGACGACCTCGGCGGGGGACAGCGCGTCCTCGACGATCGCGTACCCGTCCTGCTCGATGCCGGCGACGACTTCGTCGACGGTGGTCGCGGTGTGCACGGCGCAACTCTACGATGCCCGCCGTGCCGGCGACCGGGGCGACGATCAGGGTCGCGACCCTCAACCTCCTGAACCATCCGAACGCGCGGTGGCGCGAGCGCGAGCCGCTCGTGGTCGACCAAGCGCGCGCGATCGACGCGGACGTGTACGCGTTCCAGGAGGTCGACGCGAGCGGCGACCAGGTGGAGCGCATCCGCAAGGCGTTGGGTGACGAATACCTCGCGGTCACGCTCGCGAACCCCGACCCCGCGAGCATCAAGTCGCTCGCGATGATCACGCGCCTGCCGGTGCTGCGGCGCGACGCGTGCACCGACATGGAGCAAGGCGACATCGCGCTCCGCATCGTCGTCGAGGCCGCGGTCGGTGCCCATTGCGCCGTCACGACGACGCACTTCCACTACGAGGCGTCGAAGGCCGGGAGCGAGTGCCGAAGGCGGCAGGCGGAGCAGCTGGCGGCGTGGGTGGGCAAGAACGGCGGTCGGATGCCGAACGTCGTCCTCGGCGACTTCAACACCTCGCCAGAGGGCGCGGCCGCGACGTGGCTCCGCGAGCGGTTCGACTCGGCGTACGCCGAGGTGCACGGCGACGAACCCGAGTGGACGCACCCGACCGACCTCATCCGCACGCTCGACTGGCAGCTCATGTACGGGCAGACGTTGCCCGATGTCGTGCCGCGCCGGACCGTCGACTACGTGTTCGTCGACCAGAACGTCGAGGTCGACGACTGCCGCATGGCGTGGACGGAGCCGTCGCGCGACGACCCGCAGTTGTTCCCTTCGGATCACTACGGGCTCGTCGCCGACCTGCGGCTGCCGTGACCCCCGGGCCGCTGCTCCTGCCGCGGCCCCGGCACGTCGGGCCCGTCGGGTCGGTCGGGGACGGTGCGCTGCCGCCGCAGGGCTACCGGCTCGTGGTCGGCGACGGCGGCGACGTGCACATCGACGCCGCAGACGACGCGGGGCGGTTCTACGCCGAGCGCACGCTCGACCAGCTCGGCGACGCGCCTGCCCCTATTGCGATCGAGGACTGGCCCGACGTGCTCGTGCGCGGGGTGATGCTCGACGTCTCGCGCGACAAGGTGCCGACGATGGCGACGTTGTTCGCGCTCGTCGACCGTCTCGCGGGCCTGAAGATCAACCATCTGCAGCTGTACGTCGAGCACACGTTCGCGTACGCCGGGCACGACGACGTGTGGCGCGATGCAAGCCCCTTCACGCCGGACGAGATCCGTTCGCTCGACGCGTACTGCGCAGCCCGCCACGTTGAGCTCGCCGCCAACCAGAACTGCCTCGGTCACATGGAGCGCTGGCTGCGGTTCGACCGCTACCGGCCGCTCGCGATCCGCCCAGACGGTTGGACCGATCGCCGCGGCCGGCACCGCGACCCGATGACGCTCGACCCATCGAAGCCGGGTGCGATCGAGCTCGTCCGCGACCTGCTCGGGCAACTGCTCGCGAACGTGTCGAGCCCGCGGGTACACGTCGGCCTCGACGAGCCATGGGAGCTGCCGGACGAACGGTTCGACGACTACCTCGACTACGTGCGCCGTTTGCGTTCGGTGCCCGAGCTCGACGGGCGGGACATGTTGATGTGGGGGGACGTCGTGGCGTCGCACCCCGAGCGTGTCGCCGAGCTGCCGGCGGGCGTGACCGTTTGCGAGTGGGGATACGAGGCGCCGCACCCGTTCGACGCACGCGCCGCGGCGCTCGCGGCGACCGGCCTGCCGTTCTGGCTGTGCCCTGGCACGTCGAGCTGGAACACGCTCGGCGGCCGCTGGACGAACATGCGCGAGAACGTCGAACGCGCCGCGACCGCGGCTATCACGCACGGGGCGGAAGGCGTGCTCGTCACCGACTGGGGCGACAACGGGCACCTGCAATACCTGCCGGTGAGCGAGCCAGGCTTCGCGTGGGCGGCCGCCACGTCGTGGTGCGTGGACGCGAACCGCAACCTCGACCTCGACCGCGTGGTGTCCGTCCACCTGTTCGGCGACGACACCGGCGAGATCGGCGCGGTGTTGCGCGAGCTCGGCGACGCGCACCTCGCGCTTACGCCTCAAGTGCCGAACATGTCGGTGCTCGCCCTGCCGCTGTACGTGCCCTCGGTCCGCATGGGCGAGGGGTTCACCGAGGGCGTGACCGACGACGAGCTGGTCGAGGCGAAGGCGCGCATCGCGGCCGCCGTCGCCCACGTCGGTCGCGCGTCGCCGTCACGCGAAGACGGCTACCTCGTGCTCGACGAGCTGCGCGCCACCGCGGAGCTGCTCGACCTCCTCGTCGACGACGCCCGTGCGCGCCTGGCGGCAGGCGGCGCCATCGACGATGTCGACCAGCGCACCGGCGCCGACCTCGTCGCGCGTCTCGACCCCATGGTCGACCGCCACCGCGAATTGTGGCTCGCGCGCAACCGACCGGGTGGCCTCGACGACAGCGCCGCCCGCATCACCCGTCTCTCCTCGTTGTGGAGGCAATAGAGGCGGCTGTACCGCCTCTATTGCCTCCGGAACGAGCGGGTTCCGGACGCGACGGGTTCCCGGTCGCTCGTCCAGGGGGCGGGAGGGGCGAACGTGCGGCGGGCGAGGGCGAGCAGCACGGAGTCGTAGTTGACGCGCCAGCCGGCGAAGTCGCGCCACGCCTGGTCGCGGTCGGCCTTCACGGACGCGCCGACGGCGACGAGCTCGTCGAGGCCTGCGTCGAACTCCTCGCGGGTGATGGAGATGGGATCGTCGGGCCGAGGGTCGGGGTCGTAGGGGATGCCGAGGACGTCGGCGATCCGGCGCAAGGCGAGGAAGCCGGACCGCACCGACAAGGCCGCGTTCGGCTGGCGAGGTCCTTCCATCGCGGCCATCGACAACGCGGCCGCGTCGAGCAGCGCGCCGGCCGCGGGCACCCAGTGCAGCGGCGGCTGTGGTGACCGGAAGTACACGAGCGCGGAGAGCGACGTATGCGTCTCCTCGAGGTCGGCGAACCACGCCTCGGCCTGCTGCCAGA
Organism: Acidimicrobiales bacterium; assembly: GCA_036380695.1. Lineage (GTDB taxonomy): Bacteria > Actinomycetota > Acidimicrobiia > Acidimicrobiales > CADCTF01 > DASVEG01. The sequence goes on along the minus strand of DASVEG010000182.1, from coordinate 14,128 downwards.
GCTCGTCGCTCCGCTCGCTGAGGCCGATGGCGTGGTACCGCCGCAGCATGGTGATCGCCCACGGCGGCGTGCCCGCACGCACGGCCAACACCGCCACGAGCGCCTCCCGCCGCTGGAACGCCCCGTAGATCGTGGGCAGGTAGGTGATGAGCAGCGCGAGCAGGCCGATGCCGAGCGCGCCCTCGGTGAACGAGAGGAGCGTGCCGGCGCGGCTCGTCGGGTGGTCGAAGCCGAGCGTCAACAGCGACGAGCCGCTGACCTCGATGGCGTACCAAGGGTCGTCGCCCAGCGCCCAATACATGAGGGCGTAGGCGAACAGCATCACCGTGAGCCACGTCGCGACCAGCGAGAGCAGGGCAACCGGCGCGTACAACGCGAACCGCCGGTCGACCCGCTCGTAGCTCGCGTGCTTCGACATCGTGAGCAGGAACAGCCGGCGGACCGCGAGGAAGACGGCGCGGCTGAGGAGCACCGGCAGCGCGCGGGGCACGACGAAGCTGCGAACGGCCGACAACGCGGTGCCGCCGGCGATGACGACGCCGGCGACGAATGCGAAGACCCGCACGGCGACCATGGCCCGACAGCGAAGCAGACCGGGCGCGCGTAAGGTGGCACTTGACCGCACGGTCAAGTTTTGGGCAGAGACAAGGAGGCGCGCGTGGGCGGCCGGATCCCGTTGGTCGATTACCTGGCGCTCGACGGCGACGAACCGCGACTCGTGGCGAACGCGTGCGACGGCTGCGGTGCCGTCTACTTCGACCGCCGCAACGCGTGCGCGCGCTGCAGCGGCACCTCGTTCGCCAAGAAGCCGCTGGCGACCGAAGGAAGCGTCCGCGCCTTCACGATCGTGAAGCGCGCCGCGCCCGGCGTCCCCGTCCCCTACGTCAGCGCGGTCGTCGACCTCGACGGCGGCGGCACCGTCAAGGCGAACGTGGTCGGCACCGACCCGACGCCCGAGACCGTCCGCCTGGGCATGCCCGTCCGGCTCGTCACGTTCCCGGCCGGCACCGACGACGAAGGCACCGAGGCCGTCGCATTCGGCTTCGCCCCGAACGCCGCCAAGGAGGAGACCTCGTGAGCTCGGATGACGTCTGGATCATCGGCGTGTCGATGACGAAGTTCGGCCGCTACCCCGGTCGCGACGTCGTCGACCTCGGCTCGGAGGCCGCGCTGGCCGCGCTCGCGGACGCGAGCATGTCGATGGCCGACATGCAGATCCTGGCCAGCGGCAACCTGTACGAGTCGAACGCGATGGTCGGCCAGCGCATCCAGAAGCAGATCGGCCAGACCGGCATCCCCGTCTACAACGTCGCCAACGCGTGCGCGACCGGCGCGACCGCGGTGCGGGTCGTGTACCTCGCGATCAAGGCGGGCGAGGCCGACTGCGGCATCGCGGTCGGCTCCGAGATGATGGGCAAGGCCGGCCTGCTCGGTGGCGGCGGGCGGGCGCGTGAGGAGAAGCATGTGTTCGAGCCCAACGGCCGCTACGGCGCGGTCATGGGGACCGACGGCATCCTCGGTACCAACGCGATGCCCGGCGTGTTCGCGACCGCGGGGATGGAGTACGCCAACCGCAACGACGGCGTGGGCTTCGAGCAGTTCGCCAAGGTGGCCGAGAAGAACCACGCCCACTCGGTGCTCAACCCGCTCGCGCAGTACCAGAAGGCGTTCTCGCTCGAAGAGGTCATGAACGCCGAGGTGGTGTCGTACCCGAACACGTTGCTCATGTGCTGCCCGACCGGTGACGGCGCCGCGGCCGCGGTGATGGTGAGCGACACGAAGCTGCGAACGCTGCCGCTCGACGTGCAGAAGCGCGCCGTCAAGGTCAGCGCGTCGGTGATGACGTCCGACCCGTGGACCGAGTCGGGCCAGGTGCAGCCCGACGTCAACACGCTGACGCGCAACGCCGCGGACAAGGCGTACGAGGTGGCGGGCGTCGATCCGCAAGACCTCGACCTCGTCGAGCTGCACGACTGCTTCGCGACGGCCGAGCTGTTGCACTACGACAACTTGCGGCTGTGCGAGCCCGGCGGCGCGGGCGACTTCATCGACAGCGGGGCGCCGCGGAGAGACGGTCGCCTGCCGGTAAACGTGAGCGGCGGCCTCATCTCCAAAGGGCACCCGCTCGGCGCCACCGGCGTGGCCAACATCTTCGAGGTGACGACCCACCTGCGGGGCGAGGCAGGCGACCGCCAGATCGAAGGCGCAAAGGTCGGCATGACGCACGTGATCGGGCTCGGCTCGGCGTGCGCGATCCACATCCTCGAGAAGGCGGTGTAGCGACCGATGACCATGACCGACGCCGACGCACACGCACGCGCAGACGACGCGCCCGAGCTCGTGGAGTTCCGCGCCAAGGTGCGCGCGTTCCTCGATGCCAACGCGAAGAAGCGCCAGGAGCGAAAGCCGGACGACGACGAGGAGGCGTCCGCGCTCGACGTCGAGATCGGGAACGTCGCGCAGAACAAGGCGTTCCAGGCGAAGCTGTTCGACGCAGGGCTGGCCGGCATCACCTGGCCGGTCGAGTACGGCGGGCAAGGGCTGACGAACGAACACCAGCGCGTGTTCAACGAGGTCGCCGCCGACTACGAGCTGCCCGTCGGCGTGTACACGATCGGCCTCGGGATGGTGATCCCGACGATCGTCGAGTTCGGCACCGAGGAGCAGAAGCAGCGGTACGTCGCCAAGGCGCTGCGGGGCGAGGAGATCTGGTCGCAGTTGTTCTCCGAGCCCGGCGCGGGGAGCGACGTCGCGTCGTTGCAGATGCGCGCGGTGCGCGACGGCGACGAGTGGGTGCTCAACGGGCAGAAGGTCTGGACCACCGGTGCGCAGCACTCCGACTTCGGTGCCGTGATCTGCCGCACGAACAACGACGTGCCGAAGCACCGCGGCATCACCATGTTCATCGTCGACTTCAACGCGCCCGGCGTGACGATCAAGCCGCTGCGGCAGATGAACGGCGGCTCCGGCTTCAACGAGGTGTTCTTCGACGACGTGCGCGTGCCGCACGGCAACGTGGTCGGCGAGGTCGACGACGGGTGGCGGGCGGCGATCGCGATGCTGATGAACGAGCGCGTCGCGATCGGGTCCGGCGGCGGTGCGGCGCGGCGGGGGAGCGGCACGGGCATCGAGCCGTTGGTCAAGCTTGCTCGCGATCGCGGGCGCCTCGACGACCCGGTGATCCGCCAGCAGCTCGCCGACGTGTACATCCGCCAGCGGATCATGGGCTTCATCGGCCAGCGGACGCGCGCCGCGTTGAAGATGGGTCGCGCGCCGGGGCCGGAGGGGTCGATCGCCAAGCTCGCGGGTGCGTTGCTGGCGCGGCGGTCGTCCGACCTCGGCATCGCGCTCGCGGGCGCCGCCGGCATCGCGTGGACCGCAGGCGATCGCCGCGCCGGCCGCTACGCCAACGCGGTGCTGACCGCGCCCGCGTCCCGCATCGCCGGCGGCACCGACGAGGTGCAGCGCAACATCATCGGCGAGCGGGTCCTCGGCCTCCCCAAGGAGCCCCAGGTCGATCGCGACATCCCCTTCCGCGAGCTGAAGGTCGGCACCCAACAGACCGACTGACCCGTCCTGAGCGGCCGCGCCGCTGGCCGTGTTCCGGGCGGAAGTTGCAGGCTTGTGGTTTTCGCGGCACCTCGGCTACGGTGTTGCTAACTACAGCAAGCAGGGTTCCCGCTCGGGTACGGCCCGAGGCCCGTGGGCTCTGTGTCCCGCTCCGCGAGTCCCGTGCGGCCCGGAGCCTCGAGGCGCCACCTCGCCTCCCCTTGCGTCTTCCACCGGGGAAGTGTTTGCCGCGACCGTCGCCAAGGCGCCTCCCGAACGAAGGGAGTACGAGCACGTGCGTTACAAACCGCAACACCTCGCGCCGCGCCCCAAGCGCAGGCGCGTGAAGCGCCTGGCGAACCTGGGCGCAGCAAGCGTCTTCGCCGTAGGCGGCGGCGTGGCCGTTACCAACACCCTCGCCTCGGCGGACGGGCCCGCACTGGGCACGGTCGCCGCGCTCGGGGCCGCCCCAGCCCTCGGGTCGGCCGCGGATGCACCCGTTGTCGGCATGGCCCGCACGCCGTCGGGGGGCGGCTACTGGCTCGCAACCAGCGACGGCCGCGTCGTCCCGTTCGGCGACGCCGCCGACTTCGGTTCGCTCGCGGGCGACCGGATCAACGCGCCGATCCTCGACATCGCCGCGTCGCCGGACGGCGCGGGCTACTGGCTCGTCGCCAAGGACGGCGGCATCTTCGCGTTCGGCAGCGCCGGCTATCTGGGCTCGACCGCCCAAGCCGCTCTCGCCCGCCCCGTCGTCGGGATCGCGCCAACGCCCAGCGGCCTCGGCTACTGGGTGGCAGCGAGCGACGGCGGCGTCTTCGCCTTCGGCGACGCCGCCTTCCACGGGTCAGCAGGCGACCGCCGCATCAACCATCCCATCGTCGGGCTGGCGGCGACGCCGAGCGGCCACGGGTACTGGCTCGTGGCCCGCGACGGCGGCATCTTCGCCTTCGGCGACGCCACGTTCCTCGGCTCGACCGGCGGCCGCCGCCTGAACGAGCCCATCGTCGGCATGGCGTCCACCCCAACCGGCGCGGGGTACTGGCTCGTCGCCCGCGACGGCGGCGTCTTCACCTATGGCGACGCCGCGTTCCACGGATCGCTCGCCGGCCAGGCCGGCGCACCGGTCGTCGACGTCGACGCCACGCCAACGGGCGACGGCAGCTGGGTCGCCACCGGCGGCAAGTTCCTCGGCAACTTCGAGGTCACCTGTTACGCCTTGCGCGGCCGCACCGCGTCCGGCCGCCTCGTCGGCCGCGACGTTGTCGCCGTCGACCCGCGCGTCATCCCGCTCGGGACGGAGATCTTCGTCGGCGGCGAGGGCACCCGCGTCGCCGCCGACACCGGCGGGAACATCAAGGGCCGCCGCCTCGACATCTGGCGCCCTTCCGCGGCCTCCTGCCGCGAGTTCGGCCGCCAGACGATGCCCGTCTACCTGCCGAACGGCTGACCCACCGGCGAAATTCTGGGCGCGCCGTCAACGAAATGTCGTTGACGGCGCGCCCAAAACCGTTGGAACTACGGCTTCCGGGCGTTGACAGGGTGGCCCGGTCGGGTCGTTCCTCTACAAACCGCCTCGGAACGGCCGATACTTCTGCCGTGGCCATCCTCCGTCAGACACAGGTCGCCAAGCGCGCCCGTGGCCCCCGGCTGGGCGAGATGCTCATCGCCAAGGGGATCATCACCGACGAACAACTCGAGGACGCGCTCCGCGAGCAGCAGGTGACGGCGGAGCGCCTCGGGACCATCCTCGTCAGCCGCGGGTACGTCAACGAGGTCGACCTCGTTCGCATCCTGGCCGAGCACTTCGGCCTCGAGTTCATCGACCTCGAAGAGCGCCCCATCGACCCGAGCGCGGTCCAGCTGGTGAAGGAGTCCTTCGCCCGCTACCACCAGCTGCTCCCCGTCGCATGGGAGGACGACCGCCTCCTCGTGGCGATGGTGAACCCCACCAACGTCTTCTCGCTCGACGACCTCCGCAGCGTCACCGGCGAAGACATCCGCGCCCTGATGGCCGAGCCCAACCAGCTCATGCGGGCCATCGACCGCGTGTGGGGTGTCGCCGAGACCGACGAAGCGATCCTCCGCATCGAAGAGGAGTCGCTCGTCGACGACGGCATCGACGCCCTCGCCGCCGCCCAGGCCGAGGACGCGCCCGTCATCCAGTTCGTGAACCAGCTCATCACCCGCGCGGTGAACGAGCGGGCGTCCGACATCCACCTCGACCCCCTCGAGCGCGAGCTCAAGATCCGGTTCCGGATCGACGGGGTGCTGCACGAGGTCATGACCGTCCCGCGTGCGGCGCAGGCGAGCGTCATCAGCCGCGTGAAGATCATGGCGGACATCAACATCGCCGAGCGCCGCATCCCCCAGGACGGCCGCATCGCGTTGAGCGTGAACAACCGCGCGGTGTCGTTGCGCGTCGCGACCCTGCCGACGTCGTACGGCGAGGCGATCGTCATCCGCGTCCTCGAAGAGAGCGAAGGCATGCGCTCGCTCTCCGAGATCGGGATGTCGACGGGCGCGCTCAAGGTCTTCGAGGCCGCGATCCGCCGGCCGTGGGGCGCCATCGTCGTCACCGGCCCGACCGGTTCGGGCAAGTCGACGACCATGTACGCGGGTCTGCAAGAGCTCAACGACCCGAGCCGCAACATCATCACGGTCGAGGACCCGATCGAGTACCGCCTCCCGGGCGTCAAGCAGATGCAGGTCAACCGCAAGGCGGGCCTGAGCTTCGCGTCGGCGCTGCGGGCCATCCTCCGCGCGGACCCCGACATCGTCATGGTCGGCGAGATGCGCGACGTCGAGACGGCGAAGATCGCCATGGAGGCGGCCCTGACCGGCCACCTCGTGATCACGTCGCTGCACACGAACGACGCGGCGTCGACGCCGGTCCGTCTCCTCGACATGGGCATCGAGCCGTTCATGGTGACGTCGTCGCTGACCGCGATCGTCGCCCAGCGCCTCTGCCGCCGTCTGTGCGAGCGCTGCAAGGAGCCGTTCGACCCGAAGTCGGAGGAGGCGCTCGAAGACGTCCTCCCCGAATGGGTTTTCAAGGGCAAGGGCAACACGTTCTTCCGGGCCATTGGCTGCAACGCCTGCTCGAAGACGGGTTACCGGGGCCGGATGGGCATCCACGAGGTCATGGAGATGACCGACGAGCTCGACGCCCTCATCGTCGGCAAGGGCATTCCGCGCGAGATCCAGGACATGGCGATCAGCCAGGGGATGATCCCGCTGCGGGAGGACGCGCTGCGCAAGGCGGCCTCCGGCGAGACGTCGATCGACGAAGTCCTCCGCGCCATCGCCTGAGCGGGCCAACATGGGGGCATGTCCCCAGACGGCGAACCCGACCAGATGGAGTTCTGGGACGAACTTGTCCTCCCGCGACCCAAGGTCGACAAGCCACCGACACCCGAAGAGCTGCTGAAGCGACGCGAGGCCGAGCTTCGCCGTCGCGAGGCGGAGACGGGCCAGCACCTCGTGCGGGTGCGCCTCGAGGCCGAGCAGGAGCGCAGGCGGCTCGCCGCCGAAGCCGAGGTGGAAGCCGAGGCGACGACCCGCCGCGAGGTCGAGCGCATCCTCGCCGACGCCCGCGCCGGGGCCACCCGCATCCGCGAGCAGGCGCAGGAACTCGTCGTCGCCGCGCAGGGCGAGGCATCGCGCATCCGCACCGACGCCCGCGCCGAGATGTCGACGATGCGCGCCGAGCTCGACGAGCGGTCGGCGCAGCTCGAGCACCACATCGACGTCGAGCGCGAGCGCGTGCTGGCCGCAGCCGCGAGCGAGGCAGAACGCCTACGCGCCGAGGCCGAGGCCGGCGCGGCCGAGGTCCGCGCGGAAGCCGAGGCCAGCGCGGCCGACCTGCGTGCCGCGGCTGCCCGCGAGGCGGAGGAGTGGCTGGCCGAGGCCGACGACGAGTGGCAGGCGATCGTGCATCGGGCCGCAGCCGACGCCGAGGAGCGCGCCGCGGCCGTTCGTGCCACCGCGATCGCCCACGCGCGCGCGGAGGCCGACGCGCTCCTGCAGGCCGCGGCCGCCGACGCGGCGCGTCTTCGTGACGACGCCATGCGCGAGGTGGAAGAAGCGAGGACCGCGGCAGCCGAAGAAGGCGCCCGCCTCCTCGCCGTCACGCGCGCGGAATGCGAACGCATGACGGAGACGACGCGCGCCGAGTGCGAGCAGCTCGTCAGCGCCGCACGCGCCGAACGCGAGGAGCTGCTCGCCGACGGGCGGCTGCGCGTCGAGCACATGCAGGAGGACGCCGACCAGCGCATCGCGGCCGAGCGCGAAGTCATCCTCGCAGCAGCCGACGAGCACGCGAAGACGGTCGTCCACGAGGCGGACGCGCGGGCAGCGGCGCGGATCGAAGAAGCGGCTGCCGAAGCGGAGGCCCGGCTCGACGAAGCGCGCGCGAGCGCGGAGGCCGAGGCGCAACGCGCGCAGGCGGACGCGGCGCGCCTCCGCGGCGAGGCTGGCGAGGCGCTGGCCCGCGCCTTGCGCGACGCCGACGATCGCGCCGCGGCCGTCGTCGCCCAAGCGGAGGCGGAGGCCGAGTCGCTACGCGACCGTGTGGCCGGCGAGCTCGCCCCCGCGCGCGAGCACCTGCGGTCTGCGCGGGAAGACCTGGCCGAGCTCCTGGCGCGCACGCAGCGGCTGCTGCCTGCGCTCGACGACGCCGAGGACTCGCTCGACATCTTCAGCCCCCGGGCGCTGGCGGCCCTGCCGCCGCTCGAACCCACGCCGATCCCGCTCGACGTCGTCCGTGCTCCTGTGCGGCTACGCGTCGACCGCGAGCCGCTCATCGGCTCCGGCCATCGCGATCGCCACGCCGACGACCGGGCCGACTTCGACCCGGTCGTCGACCTCGCCGCAACGGCGGGCGGGGCCGACCCCCAGCCCCGCCGCCGTCGCTTGGCGCGGTTCTTCTCTCGCTAGCTGCGGATCAGCCGCGAGCGAACGGACGGCCGTACATCGGCCGGACGAGCAGCTGCGCGAGACCTTGGTCGTTGCCAGGTGCGGCGTCGACGGCGGTCCCGATGTACGACGCCATCTGCGTGCCGATGAACGGCTCGCCGACGCCGGGGCTGCCGAGCTTCGAGAACGGCAGGAAGAACGACACCGTGTTGCCTGCGCGGGTGACGTCCTCGGCCGTCGCGGTCACGGGCGTCGCTGCACCGGCGGAGGCGCCGGAGGGCGCAACCAGCACGTTGACGACGTAGGCGACGCCGCCGACCGACTGGTAGAGGCGGAGCGTGACCGACTGCGCGGGCGGGAGGTCGGTCGCGTTGCGCACCCCAACCGCGTAGCGAATGCCCGCAGCGCCGGAAGAGCCGGTCGTCTGCGTGACGTGCAGCGACACGATGTCGGCTGCACCAGGGCCGGTGAAGTCGCCGCTGTCGCCGGCGAACACCGCGTAACCGCTCGGCGCGCTGCCGGTGCCGTGCGAAACGCCCAGGTTGTCGAGCGCCGCCTTCACGTCGATGAGGCCGGCGCCCTTGTCGTACGACGTCGTCCCACCCGTGTTCTGCGGGTCGCTCACGTACGACGCGCCCGCCGTGAACTTGTGGGCCGTGTCCTGCAGGACGTTCTCGATCTGCGCGGGGGTGAGCGTCGGGCTGGCCTGCAGGAGCAGGGCGGCGGCACCGGCGACATGGGGCGCCGCCATCGACGTACCGGAGATGGTGCCGTACCACGGCGCCCACCGGGACTCGTCGACGTAGCCGAGGTTGCAGATCGGCTGCACCTGACGCACGCACGAGGACGTGATGTACGCACCGGGTGCGGACACGTCGGGCCACGTGTTCGACACCGTGGCCTTGCCGCGGCTCGACGAGACGTCGAGCAGGTGGTTGCGACCACCGGTGCCGAGGTCGTCGTAGTTGGCGACGCAGATGACGCCAGGCGTCGGGTCGTCACAGGTCGACGACGTCGCGTCGTCCGACCCGTTGCCGCCGTCGTTGCCGGCCGAGTACACCATCGTCACGCCGTCGGCGACGAGCGCGGCGTTGAGCCGGGCGCCGATCGACGACGAGTCGTACGCGATGCCGCCCGAGTCGCCCCACGAGTTGTTGACGACCTTGATGGCCGGCGTGAACGACGAGCCGTTCTCGAGGATGTGGTAGTGCGCTTCGATGGCGAAGAGCACGGAGATGACCTCGCCGGTGCCATAGCCGTACAGGGTGGCGTTCGGCGCCACGCCGGTGAACGTGCCGGCGATCGCGGGCGCGGTGCCCGCGGGATACGTGCCGGTCGATGCCGCGCCCGTGCCGGCGACGATGCCGGCGACGTGCGTGCCGTGGCCGCTTGAGGTGTCGGACGTGGTGCCGGCCGGGACGTCGACGTACCCGAAGGTCGGCCGGCCGCCGTTGACGCCGTCGTCGACCATCTTGTTGCCGTAGCAGGTCTCCGTCGTGGTGTGGATCAGACCAGGCGTCGAGCACACGATCTTGAAGTTCCGCGCGACGCGCGACGTGAGGTCGGGGTGGGACGTGTTGATGCCGGAGTCGACGATCGCGACGCCGACGCCGTCGCCCAAGAGCACGCGGTTCGAGGCGTCGCGGTACGGGCCACCGGCGATGGGCTCCTGCGCGATGCGGACCCTCGAGCTCCAGGGGCCGGTGTCGCCCGCGTACGCAAGGACGCGGTTGTCCTCCATGTACACCACGGCCGGGTTGGCCGTGAGGGCGGCGATTGAGCCGACCGTGCCGGCGACGAACGCGGCCGACACCAACGGGTACGAACGAACGACCTCGATGCCGGCAAGCCCAACGAGCGAAGCCGACGGGTCGAGGCCATCGCGCAAGCTGACGAGGGCGGTGTACGGCGCCGCCGCGTCGAGTTGCGCGAGATCTCGTGCAAGGCCCGCACTCACCCGGGCCTTATGGGATGGAGCGCCGTCGGTGACGCCCGCAACGGCAGGCGGCGCTAGAAGGGCAAGGACCGTCGCCAATACGACGACGACGAGACGGCGATACATGAGCGCTCCTCGTGACAAATGGCAGGGCGCCACTGCCCTGCGTTCGGTAGGTACGACGCCACGCCGTAAACGGGGCGCTCGACGCCGAACCTTTTTTCGATCAGAGCAGTCCGAGCCGCCGCGCGCACGACGGCCACTGCCGCCAACCCGACCGCGCCTGCAGCTTCTTCGCGGCTTGCAGCTGGACCGCGTACGGATGATCCGCGGGGTCGCCCGTGTAGCCGAGCCCGCGCCACGTCGGCAGCGAGAACTGGAACGCGCCGTGGTACAGCCCGTTCGCCGAGTGCGCGGTCGGGTTGGCGTTCGATTCGCAGACGGCGAGCGCCCTCCACACGCGGTCCGCCTGCGCCGCGCGCCGGCTGCGTTCGCCGGCTTGCGCGGCCGCCGTGACGACGCGAACGCGCTCGGCGCGATCCTCCTCGTCCATCGCGGCGCGATCGGCGTCCGGCAGGCGCGGGGCGCGCGTGCTGAACGCGATGACCGTACCGGCGCGCGGGGTCGCGGCGCGGGCAGCGCGTGGCGGTCGAGGCGTCACCGGCGAGGCACCGGACGAGCCCGCGTCCGCAGACGAGGCAACGGCGATGAGGCCGACGACGGCCGTCATCGCCAGGCGTTTCATACGAAGGGAAGCCCTTTCCCGTAGCGGCGCCGATCGAGTTCCGACGGGCGCGCCACCGCAACGGCGACTGTGCTTGGGGTGGTCCTAGCCCCACCCGATCGTCGGTAAACCGGTTCCGTTCGCCCCGGAAGCACACAGGTCGTGCCTGACGGCCCGAACGGATCTGCGAGCCGCGGCGTTTTCCGGGACGAATACTGTTGGCTCCCGTCACCCCCAGGAGGTCTGGATGCGCGTACCCCTCACCGTCGGTGAGTTCCTCGAGCGGGCCGACCTCGTGTACGGCGACCGGGTCGTGGTCGACGAGCCCGGCCGGCCCGGCTCGTTCGGGGAGTCGACGTACGCCGAGGTCCACCGCAGGGCGCGGAACATGGCCGTGGTGCTCGACGGCATGGGGGTTGCGCACGGCGAGCGCGTGGCCATCGTGAGCCAGAACGCCACCCGGTTCCTCGTTTCGTTCTTCGGGGTCAGCGGGTTCGGCCGGGTGCTGGTGCCGGTCAACTTCCGGCTGAACGCGGAGGAGGTCGGCTACATCGTCGACCACTCGGGCGCGTCCGTGCTCCTCGTCGACCCCGAGCTCGACGAGGTGCTCGCGGGCGTGACCGCGAAGGAGCGCGTCGTCCTCGACGGCATGCAGGACGCGGAACTGTTCGCGATCAGCGACCTGCAGCCCGCGCGTTGGGAGCCGGACGAAGAGGCGACCGCGACGATCAACTACACGTCGGGGACGACCGCGCGGCCCAAGGGCGTGCAGCTGACGCATCGGACGAACGTGCTCAACGCGATGAGCTTCGGGTGGCACGCGACGGTGACGGACCGCGACGTGTACCTGCACACGCTGCCGATGTTCCATGCGAACGGGTGGGGCATGCCGTACGCGTGCACCGCGATGGGCGTGAAGCAGGTCGTCCTCCGCAAGGTCGACGGCGAGGAGATCCTGCGTCGGGTCGAGACGCACGGCGTGACGTTGATGTGCGGCGCACCCGCGGTCGTCGCCGCGATCCTCGACGCCGCGTCTGCCCGGCGCGAGCGAGGTGAGGAGGTGCCGGGGAGCGGGGTCGTGCGCATCGTCGTCGCTGGTGCACCGCCCCCGTCGAAGACGATCGAGCGCGTCGAGACCGAGCTCGGGTGGGAGTTCATCCAGATCTACGGGCTCACCGAGACCGCGCCGCTGCTGACGATGAACCGCGCCAGGCAGGAGTGGGACGACCTCGACTCCGGCGAGCGGGCCCGGCTGCTCGGGCGCGCCGGGGTGCCGTGCGTCGGCGTGAGGACCACCGTCGACGAGGAGGGCGAGGTGGTCGCGCGCAGCAACCACGTCTTCGCCGGCTACTGGAACCAGCCGGACGACACGGCCAAGGCGATCAAGGACGGGTGGTTCCACACCGGCGACGGCGGCTACCTCGACGGGCCGTACGTGGTCATCGCCGACCGCAAGAAGGACGTGATCATCTCCGGGGGCGAGAACGTCTCGTCGATAGAGGTCGAGGACTGCCTCTTCCAGCACCCCGCCGTCGCCGAGTGCGCGGTCATCGGTGTGCCGGACGAGAAGTGGGGCGAGACCGTGAAGGCCCTCGTCGTGCTGCGCGACGGCGCGGACGCGAGCGAGCAGGAGCTGATCGCGCACTGCCGCGACCGCATCGCGCACTACAAGTGCCCGACCTCCGTCGAGTTCCGTACCGAGCTGGCCCGCACCGCGACCGGCAAGCTGCAGAAGTTCAAGCTGCGCGAGCCCTTCTGGGCCGGCCGCGACCGCCTCGTCAACTGACGCCGCAGCCCCCCGCCCCCCCCAGCCGCCCCCGCACCCCCCAGCCGCCGCCCACGGCTCGCTTTTGGCCACAAACTGGGGCCACAGCCCACGTTCTGGCCCAAAAGCGAGGCAGAAGTCAGGCGGCGTCAGGCGCCGGCGAGGTCCTCGCCTTCGTAGGTGCCGCCGTAGAACTGGGCGAGCATCTCGAGGAGGCCCTCGCTGCGGTCCTCGTCGCCGTCGGCCTCCACGACCCACCCGGGGAGAGGTCGCGCGCCGGGCTCGCGGGCGGCGGCGTAGAGGCCGTCCTCGTTGAGCGCGGTGGCGAGGTTGCGCGCACCCTCGCGCGTGAGGCCGTAGAAGCGGTACGTGCGCGGCACGCAGATAGTGTTCCCCGCCCATCCCGTCGCGACATGCATCCCCCCGACGTTTGAGGCACCCGGCCGACCGCGAGATCCTCCGCTTGGCCGTCCCTGCCCTCGGCGCGCTCGCAGCCGAACCGATGTACGTGCTGGTCGACACCGCGGTCGTCGGCCACCTCGGCACGCCGCAACTGGGTGGCCTCGCGGTGGCGGGCACCGCCCTGACGACCGCGTTCTTCCTGTTCAACTTCCTTGCTTACGGGACGACGGCCGCCGTGTCGCGATCGGTCGGCGCGCTGCAGCCGCGTGCCGCGGCGCAGCACGCGGTCCAGGGCGCGTGGCTCGCGCTCGGGCTCGGCGTCCTGCTGGCCGCGCTCGGGGTCGCGCTCGCGCCGCAGGCGATCTCGCTGTTCGGCGCCGACGGCGAGGTGGCGCGCAACGGCGTGGTGTACCTGCGGGTGAGCGCGCTCGGCGCGCCCGTCGTCCTGCTCGCGCTCGTCGGCGTCGGCTACCTCCGGGGTCTGCAGGACACGCGCACCACGCTCGTGGTCGCGCTCGGATCGAACCTGCTGAACCTCGTCCTCGAGCTCGCGCTCATCTACGGGCTCGGCATGGGGATCGCCGCGTCGGCCGCGGCGACGGTGTTCGCGCAAGTGGTGGCGGCCGCGGCCTACGGCGTCGTCGTCGTTCGCGAGGTGCGCCGGCACGGCGTGGCGTTGCGCCCGGATGCCGTCCACCTGCGCGCGCTGGTGGTCGTCGGGCGCGACCTGTTCGTCCGCACCGGTTCGCTGCTCGCCGCGCTCGCCGTCGCGACCGGCGTGGCGTCGCGCATGGGACAGGTCGACCTCGCCGCGCACCAGATCGCGTTCCAACTG
>DASVEG010000181.1:0-10925 GCA_036380695.1 Acidimicrobiales bacterium | reverse complement strand
CCAGCGTGTTGAAGCAGTGGGGGCACTGGGTGATGATCTTCTTCACGCCCATGCCGTTCATCGTCTCGATGTTCTGGGTCGCGAGCATCTGGAAGATGTACTCGTTGCCCGAGCGGCGGGCGGGGTCGCCGGTGCAGTTCTCGGCGGGCCCGAGAATGGCGAAGTCGACGCCCGCCCGCTGCAGCAGCTTCGCAGTCGCGATCGTCACCTTCTTGTTCTTGTCGTCGAACGAGCCGGCGCACCCCACCCAGTAGAGGTACTCGTGCCCGAACGGCGACGAGCCGTCGACGATCTCGACCTCTTGCGGCAGCGCCTTCGCCCAGTCGGCCCGCTCTCCCTGCGGCATCGCCCACGGGTTGCCCTGGTTCTCCATGCCCCGGTACGCATTGCCGAGCTCGGTCGGGAAGTTCGACTCCATCAGTGACAGGTAGCGCCGCATGTCGAGGATCTTGTCGAGGATCTCGATGTTCACCGGGCAGATCTCGTCGCACGCCTTGCAAGACGTGCAGGCCCAGATCTCGTCGGCGGAGATGCGCTGGAACACGTCGTTGGCGGTGACCGTGAGGTCGGACTCGTGGGCCACGATCGGGGTGACGGCGCCGCCCGGACGGCTCTCCGACATCACCTGGCCGACCTTGAGCACGATCTCGCGGGGGTCGAGCGGCTTGCCCGTCTTGTGCGCGGGGCACACGGACGTGCACCGGCCGCAGACAGTGCACGCGTCGGTGTCGAGCAGCTGCTTCCACGTGAAGTCTTCGATCACCGAGGCGCCGAACGACTCCAGCTCGGTCTCCATCAGGTTCGGGAGCGGCTTCATCGCGCCCTTCGGCCGGTCGCGATCGGCGAGGAACATGTTCACCGGACTCGTGAACATGTGCCGCAACTGCGTCGTCGGCAGGATGACCAGGAAGGCGAAGAACGCGAGCACGTGCACGGTCCAGAGCACCTGGTGCCAGCCGTGGAGCGACCCCAACCCGTCGAACAACGACGACAGCGGGTAGCCGATGAACGACCACCGCTCGAACTCGGGCCTGCCGTCGATCGCGATGCGGGCGCCTTCGGCGAGGAACCCGGTGACGCCGAGGATGAAGAACGTCGAGAGGATGATGTGGTGGTCGGACCGCGTCTTCATCTTGAGGCGGTACGGGCGCTGGACGTAGCGCCGCACGAAAGCCCACACGATGCCGGTCAGGAAGAGCAGCCCGGCGGTGTCGCCGACGAACACGTAGGCGCGGTACACGTCCCCGTGCAGGAACTTCGCCGACTCGGGCAGCTGGTGGTTGACCTCGAGCACGACCGTGACCGCGAACAGGATCAGGAACGGGAAGTAGATGAGCGAGTGCATGAGCCCTGCGGCGCCGTCGCGCAGGAGCGTCTGCATGTACACGCCGGAGCGGTAGGCGCCCGCCCTGCGCTTCGCGTTCTTGCCGTTGATCTCGCGGCGATCGGGCCGCCCGCGCTCCCAGTTCTGTGCCCGCTGCGAGAAGAGGTACGCGGAGCCGACGAAGAGCATCGAGAGGACCGTGTAGAAGATCCCCTTGAACGCGGACGGGATGTTCCCGAACACCTCGCGCGTTACCGGCGACTCGTCGTGCCAGCCCATCAACGTGGCGAGGATCCCGGAGAACGCGGTGATCACGCCGAGGAGGACGCCCAGCCCGAGGATGACGTGCGACGGCCGGACGCGGCCGCGGCTCGCGCTCGCGGTGCCGGCGGCGGTGGTGTCTGGCGCTTCCGTGACGGCCATGGGCCGGAAAGGTAGTACCGGGGTGCGACAGGAACCGAACCGGCGCGGCCCTCCCGCGCGGGGTCAGTTCGAGGTCGAGCGGGTGTCGGCTTCGTAGAGCCGCTGGGCCATGGCGGACAGCATCTTGTGCGCCATGCCGGGGACCTCGTCGAGGAGGCCGGAGAACTCGCGCTGGCCGAGGACGAGGAGCGTCATCGGCGTCGCGGCCTCGACGGTCGCGTTGCGGGGCAGGCGGGTGAGCAACGCGAGCTCGCCGAACGACCCGCCAGGGCCCAGCTCGGCGACGCGCCGCCCGTTGCGCTTGACCACGGCCTCGCCGTCGAGGATCAAGTAGAACTCGAACCCCGGCTTGCCCTGCTCGCACAGCACCTTGCCGGCCGGCACCTCGATCTCGTCGGACGCCTTGCCGATGAGGCCGAGCTCCTTGCGGTTGCACGCGGAGAACAACCGCACCTTCGCGAGGTGGTCGAGCTTCTGGTCCTTGCCCCACGCCATGGCTGCGAACCGTACACCGGCGAGCTGTTCACCGGGCGGAAACGTGCGTGCAACAACCGGCGCATACCGTCCCGGCCGTGGACGTAGTGCTCGTGCGATGGCCCCCCGAGCGGCGGCGACGTGAGGAACTCGCGGATCTCGGCGTGCCCAGGTTGCTGCTGCTCGAGGACGGTCACCACCCGCCGGAGGTGAACGACTGCCTCGAGGACTGGATCCGCGTGCCGGCACCCGAGATCGACGTGCAGTCGCGCGTCGCGACGCTCGCGGACCGTGCCGCGGCGCACGGTGCGACGCAGGAACAACCACCCCACCTCGACGACGACGGTGTCCTGCGCGCCGGAGGCAACTGGGTACCCGTGCCGCCCGTCGAGGCGCGGCTGCTCCGGACATTGCTCGAGCGCTACGGAGCGGTCGTCAGCCGCGAGTCACTCAGCCGCGCCGGGTGGCCCGATCGCGCGCCCGATCGCAACGTGCTCGACGTGCACGTGCTTCGCCTCCGGCGACGTATCGCGCCGGTCGGTCTCGCCATCCGCACCGTCCGCAGCCGGGGCTACCTGTTGGAGTCAGACAAGCGTCAGCAGGGCGTGCGCAACGCGTAACGGTGCGACAACGGCCGCGTCAGTGCTTGGCGGCGCCGCCCTGGCTGGCGACGGCGGCGATGCGATCGCGGATCTCG
This sequence comes from Acidimicrobiales bacterium, assembly GCA_036380695.1. GTDB lineage: Bacteria > Actinomycetota > Acidimicrobiia > Acidimicrobiales > CADCTF01 > DASVEG01. The sequence goes on along the minus strand of DASVEG010000181.1, from coordinate 8,007 downwards.
TCCTGTTCGCCGAGGTAGCGGCCGCGGATGCCACCGGCCCAGTCGACGCGGTCGCCCTTCGGCTCGAGCCGCTCGTCGAGCTCGTACACCAACGGCACGCCGGTCGGGATGTTGAGCTTCGGGATCGCGTCGTCGCCGATCGAATCGAGGTGCTTCACCAACGCGCGCAGCGAGTTGCCGTGCGCGCCGACCAACACGGTGTGCCCGGCGCGGAGGTCGGCGACGATGGCGTCGTGCCACCAGGGCAACGAGCGCGCGACGACGTCCTTGAGGCACTCGCTCGCCGGCAGCACGTCCGGCGGCAGGTCGCGGTAACGAGGATCGAACCGCGCGTGCCGCTCGTCGTCGTCGGCAAGGGGCGGTGGCGGCGTGTCGTACGAGCGCCGCCAGATCATGAACTGCGCGTCGCCGTACTCCTCGCGGATCTGCGTCTTGTTCTTGCCCTGCAGGTCGCCGTAGTGGCGCTCGTTGAGCCGCCAGCTTCGCCGCACCGGGATCCAGTCGAGGCCCATCTCCGCGAGCGCGAGCTGCGCCGTCTGGATCGCCCGTTTCTGGAGCGACGTGTGGAGGACGTCGGGCCGCACGCCGGCCTCGGCCATGAGCCTGCCGCCGCGCCGCGCTTCGTCCCTTCCCTTGTCGGTGAGGTCGACGTCGTACCAGCCGGTGAAGAGGTCCTGCTGGTTCCACAGGCTCTCGCCGTGGCGCAGCAGCACGAGCGTGTACATGCGGCCGAGCCTACGGAAGGCGTTCGTACACGACCGCATCCGTCGACGACTCGACGGTGCCGACGACGAGGCGATCTGCCTTGTCGACGAGCAGCTGCCCTTCGTCGGGCAGCGGGTCGGGCGCGGGCTCACCGTCCGCCGCGGGTGTCTCTATCGACGCGTTGGTGCAGTCGACGCCGGACGCGAGCGTCGACACGGGGTTGCATCGTGACGGGGCCATGCCGGCGTCCGCGTAGTCCGCGTCGGTCGGGTAGTCGCTGCTGACGTAGTGCGCGCCCGCGGCGAGCGCGGCGCGGGGGTCGTCGCCGACGAGATCCCGAACCATGAAGCCCTGGGCGACGAGTGCACGCATACGGTCGTACTTCGCGCCGCCACCGCCCCTGCCGACGAACGCCGCGACCGCCGACGTCTCCGGCGCCTGCACGAACGCGGTGCGCCCGGCGAGCGAGCGGTACCCGTCGCTGTACGCGGAGCCGTGGTCGTCCCCGTCGATCAAGAAGGCGACGTGGCCGCGCACGTCGTCGAGCTTCGGCCAGCCCATCTCGACGACGCTCTGGCGGAGCGTCTTGCCGCGGCGGGTGACCGAGTCGGGAGTCACCACGCGGTCGGGCCACGCGGCGCGGATGACCTCGTCGAGGCGCTGGTACGCGTGCGCGTCGAACGGTCGGGTGAACGGGTCTTCGTCCTCCAGCTGCGCGTCCTTCGGCTCGAGCATGAGGAGGATCGGATGGTGCGCCGGGTGCGCATTCGACCACGCCCGTACCTCGCCGAGACAGGCGGTCAACGTGTCGCACGAGGTCCGGTCGTCGGCGAACCACACGTGGTAGACGTCGAAGTCGTCTTTCGCCCAGTTGTAGTGGAGGTCGAGCTCGAGCTGGCGAACGCCTTGGTGCTCCAGCTGCTCCGTGATCGGGCGGTGCGAGTAGTCCCAGTCGGGCACACCAGGCACGGCGTCGCCGTTGTGATCCCGGTGCGTGCTGTTGTGCGTGCCCTTCGCCTGCAGGTGGTTCATGCGCAGTCCGCTCGACCCCGGCGTCGAGGGCCCGGCGGTCACCGCAGGCGCGACCCCTGCCCCCAGGAGCACGCAGGTGACGGCGAAGAGGAACAACGCACGACGCATGAAGACCTCGTTCGCCGTCCGCGACGGGAAACCTCTGTCGCCGGCGTCTCGATAGTGTCCGCGGTCCATGCCGGACACACCTGCTTCGCCTGTGAACGTCCCGTTCGACCGCTTCGTGAAGTTCCCGGAGCTGACCGAGATCCTCGAGTCGTTCGCCGCTGCGTACCCCGAGCTGTTGCAGCTCTCGTCGATAGGCAAGAGCTTCGAGGAGCGCGAGCTCTGGCTGTGCACGATCACCAACACGGCGACCGGGCCGCACGACGAGAAGCCGGCGATCTGGATCGACGCCAACATCCACGCCACCGAGCTCACCGGCTCTACCGCGGCCCTCTACCTCGTCGACAAGCTGCTGACCCAGTACGGCACGGACGACGACGTCACTCGTGCGCTCGACACGCGCACCTTCTACGTCGTGCCGCGCATGGGCCCCGACGGCGCCGAGCTCGCGATGGCGGAGCGGCCGCGGTACGTCCGCTCGTCCGCGCGGCCGTATCCCCGCACCGACCAGCAGGACGGCCTCGTCGCGCAGGACATGGACGGCGACGGTCGCATCCTCACGATGCGCATCGAGGATCCGAACGGCACGTGGAAGGTGTCGTCTGCCGACCGCCGGTTGCTCGTCGCGCGAGACGCGACCGAGACCGGCCCTGGGCCGTACTACCGGCTGCTCACCGAGGGCGAGATCCAGAACTACGACGGCGTGCGCGTGAAGCCCGCGCCTGCGTTGTACGGGCTCGACATGAACCGCAACTACCCGATCGAGTGGCGGCCGGAAGGCGAGCAGTACGGCGCAGGCCCGTACCCGACGTCGGAGCCCGAGATCCGCGCCGTCGTGCAAGCGATCGTCGACCGCCCGAACATCTGCGCGTTCATCCAGTACCACACGTTTTCGGGCGTCCACCTGAGGCCGTACGGCACGCACGCCGACGACGTGCTCCCGACCTTCGACCTGCGCGTGTACAAGGAGATCGGCAAGAAGGCGACCGAGCTCACGGGCTACCCGTCGGTGAGCGTGTACCACGACTTCAAGTACGACCCGAAGGACGTCATCACCGGCGTCGCCGACGACTGGGCGTACGACCACCTCGGCGTGCACGCGTGGACCACGGAGTTCTGGAGCCCGCAGCGCGCCGCGGGTATCGAGCAGAAGGGCTTCATCGACTGGTGGGTCGAGCACCCCATCGACGACGACCTGAAGCTCCTCGCGTGGAGCGACGAGCAGCTTGGCGGCGAGGGCTTCGTCGACTGGTACGAGTACGAGCATCCGCAGCTCGGCCGGGTCGAGCTCGGCGGGTGGAACACGGCGTTCTGCTTCCGCAACCCGCCGCCTCACCTGCTCGAACGAGAGGTTGCGCCCCACGCGGACTGGGCGATCTGGCACGTGCTGATCTCGCCGGAGCTGTCGTTGCGCACGGCGGAGGCCGAGCCCGTCGGCGACGGCACCTGGCGGGTTCGCTTCGTCGTGCACAACAGCGGTTGGTTGCCGACGAACGTGACGCAGAAGGCCATCGATCGAAAAGCCGTCCGGCCCGTCGAAATGGAGATCGCGTTGCCGGAGGACGCGGTCGCAGCCGGTGCCGAGGTGGTCGGCAACGAGTTGTGCAAGGAGGTTGGGCAGCTGTCGGGGCGCGTGCTCAAGACGTCGATGCTCGGCGGCTTCGGTGGTGGAAACGACGGCACGCCCGACATCGCGCTCGCCGAGTGGGTGGTGCGCGCGCCGGCCGGCACGGTCGTCGACGTCGTCGCACGCCATGCGCGGGCGGGGGTCGTGCGCGCCTCCGTGACGCTCGGGTCGTGACGGCGTGAAGCCGTGACCGCGCGCCTCGCCGTCGTCACGAACGCCGAGAGCACCGAGCTCTACAGCGACGGGGAGCACCTGCTGCCCGCGCTCGCACGGGCCGGCTTCGAGGTCGACGTCGTCGGGTGGCGGTCGACGGTCGACTGGGGCGAGTACGACGGCGTCCTCGTCCGCAACACGTGGGACTACATCGACGACCGGGAGGCCTTCGTGGCCTGGGCCCGTTCCGTCGCGGCGGCGACACGGCTCGCGAACCCTGCAGACGTGCTCGAGTGGAACACCGACAAGCGCTACCTCGCGGAGCTCGAACGGGCAGGTGTGCCGTGCATCCCGACGCTCTGGATCGAGTCCGGTGGGCGGCTCGACGCGCCGCCGTCGTGGAACCGGTTCGTGGTCAAGCCTGCGGTGTCGGCTGGCGGTCGCTCGAGCGCGAGCTACACGAGCGACGGGGCTGCGGCCGCAGCGGCGCACGTCGACGCGATCGTGCGTGCGGGCGGCGTCGCGATGGTGCAGCCGCACGTGGAGAGCGTCGACCGCGTCGGCGAGCTCGGCATCTACGTCATCGGCGGCGCGGTCACCCACGCCGTCCGCAAGGGCGGCATCCTGCGGACCGGTGCTCCGGCCGTCGACGACTTCTCGCTCGCGCAGGAGCAGCCGTCCGAGCCCGCGGAGGTGACACCCGAGCTCGCCGCGTTCGCTCGTGCCGTCGTTGCCGCGGTGCCCGGCGGCGGTGATCGACTCCTCTATGCGCGCGTCGACACGGTCGCCGGCGACGGCGGCGAGACCTTGCTGCTCGAGCTCGAGCTCGTCGAGCCGTTCCTCTTCCTCGAGCACTCGCCACCCGCCGCGGACGCGTACGCCGCGGCCGTCACCCGCTGGCTTCGTCCGCGCGTCCCCTGACTCGTTCTGGGTGGATCATCCCGGCGTCTGCCCGGGATGATCCACCCAGAAGCGAAGTGGCTAGGGCCGGAGGGCGCGGGTGGTGCGCATGAGGACCTCGAGGACGTGGTCGCCCATGCAACGGTCGATGGAGAACACCTCCTCGTACTCGGCGCCGGCGACACCAGCGGGGGCCGCGTCCTTGATCTCGCCCGGCACCGTCTCCGGGCCGTAGTGCGAAGGCACGTTGGCTGCGGTGTCGTACTCGAAGCTCTGGATGATGTAGCCGAGCGCGTCGTTCGTCTGACCGAGCACGATCGTCTGCGCCGTCCAGTCGACTTCTTCCTTGACGACCTCGGTGAGGTTCGAGAACAGCTCGCCAGGGCCGAACGCGATCACGACGTTGCCGATGCGGTGCGCACCCGCGACGGTTCGCACGGTGGCGCCCGTGGCACTGCAGTCGCGGTTGGTCGCGCGACCGTTCTCGCCCGGCGTCGACTTGTACGTGCCGGGCAGGCCAGCGCCGGGCGTGCCCGGGGTGAACTCGCGGTCGAACAAGCCGACCGTCCCGAGCGTGGTGAGGCCGGGGTTGGTCATGGCCGGGTGCTCGAACGTCTCGACCGCGGCCTTCATGGTCGAACCGACAACGGTAATGCCCGCGGAGGCGATGTCCTGCGCGATGGCGTCGGCGATGGCGATGCCCGTCGACTCCGCGCGCGCCTCGTCGTTCCCGCTGCCAACGGTCGAGATCGACACGTTGCCGAGGCCGCCCTCGAACATCAGCCCGACACCGCCGAACGTCGACTCGAACCGGCGTGCCGCCGCGCCGGGCCAGTCGGCGTGCAGGATCGGGTCGCCGACGATGGTCGGGTGCGCGGCGAACGTCGACCACGTCGCCACGACCGGCGTCGCGGTGGTACACGTCTGCGTCTTCGTCTTGCCGCTGCAGGTCGTCGTCGGTAGCCCTCGTGCCTGCACCCACGACGCGCCGGTGTCCGCGTTCGACGTGTAGTTCATGCGGCGCTGGTTGTTGCGGTCGCGAAGGGGTGCCTCGCCCACGTGCAGCGTCGCTTCCTTCACGTTGGCGACGGCTTGCTTCACCGAGGCGATCGTGGCGTCCCGCAACTGCTTGCGGTACCACGACGGGACGCCGCCCCAGCCGCCGTAGGTGTCCGCCCCCGCGTGCGTGTGGGTCGAGCCCACGATGACATTCCCCGCGGGCACGCCGAGCGACGTCGCCAGCGACTCGCGCACGTCGAGGATGCCGCAGTCGCTGCACAGCGACGAGTCGTAGCGAGCGAACCAGCCGACGGTGTCGGCGATCGAGTAGGTGAACAGGTCCTTCCCGTTCGAGATCGCGATCGACCGCACCCAGACGCCGCCCTGGCCCACCGACAACGCGGGGCGCGTCGGGCCGATGCCGAAGCCACCGAGGTAAATGCAGTCGGGCGACGCGGCGGGCCACCCGCGCACGTCGTCCGGAGACGGCACGACGTGGTCCTGGTTGAGGTTCTCGTAGCCGTCGATGCCGTACTGCGTGCACCCCGACTTCTGCCACTGCTCGCCACCGAAGAACTCCGGCGCCGGGGCGAGCGACGCCCGTGCCGCGCCGACGAGGAAGTGGCCGTCGGCAAGCGTTGCGCTCGGCGCGGTGACCGACGAGTTGGCCGCTGCCACGATGGCGGCGCCAGACAACTCGACCGCGCCATCGGGGATGGCCTCCGACGACGCAGTGACCCCGCTGTCGCCAGACGCGCCGGTCGGCAGCGTCACCGGTGCCGAGCCCCCGATGGGCGGCACGGTCACATCGGTCGAGGGCGGGGCGAGGATGGCACCCGCGAGCGTGCCTCCGGCGACGATCGCACCTGCGGCGATGCCTGCGATCGCGAGTCGGACAGGGCGCTTCATCGGACGGCCTCCAGTCGGGTCCCGTTGGTCTCTCCCCACGCGTCGACCGCGTCTCCTGCCTCCACGTACGCGCGGTCGCCCGCTGCGAGAGCGGTCGCGGCGACGAACCGATCGCCGGTGCGGAGCGCAGCGACCATCTCGGTCGCGCCGCTGGCGCGCACGACGGTCACCGTCACGCTCTGCAACTCACCGCGGCGCGCCCAGGGGCGGAACGAGCAACGGGCGCAGATCTCGTCCGTGCCGCCGCCGTCGACGAAGGGGAACGGCGACCCGGCGTACGAGCGGGGATACGTCACCGCAACGGGCACGTTCACCGATCCCGCAGCATCGACGGTCGGCGTCGTGGTCAACCCCGTCCAGCGCGACACGCGGAACGGCTCGGAGGCGACCGAGTACGGAACGGTGAGCCCGCCTCGCCGCGTGCGGCCCTCGACGACGAACCGGTAGAGCCCGTCGGGCGTCTGGCCGATACGGGCCGGTGCGGGATCGAACGCTTCGAACGACGCGGCCCACTCCCAGCGGTAGCTCCCCGTCCTCGCCGCGGCGAAGCCCTCGAGCCCTTCTGGCGCCTTCACCATGGTGGGGACCTCGCCGGTCTGGTCGGCGAACGTCTCCCAGGCCTTGCCCTTCCGGCGCTCGACGCGCACGACCGGGTTGTCGACCCACGTGTCGCCGCCGTTCCACCGGAAGGTCGCCGCGCCGAAGCGTTCGATCGACGCCGGCTGCGCAACCGCGACGCCGGCGTCGACGTCGTCGGCGAGCGTGAGCTCGTACCCGTCGTACGCGGCCGACGCGATCCGTCCGGCGACGACGGCGAGGCTCGCCTGCCGCGCTTCGTCGGCCTCGGCGACCGCGCCGAGCGGCTCGTCGGTGAACGGGTCGTACGCCGGGCCGCCGTTGAGCGCGGCCGCCATGCGAACGAGGCGCGTGACCATGTAGTCGGCCGTGTGCGGGCCGTACGACGTGAGCGCCTTGCGGTAGTGGTCGCGCGCCATGAACTCGCGGTACGAGACCGTGTAGCCGTTGTAGTCGCCGGTGTGGCCGAGGCCGACGGTGAGCTTGTAGCCGAGCGAGGGCGACAGCTCTTGCTTGGTGAAGTTGCCCTTGATGTCGGTCGGGTCCTCGCTGTTGGCGAACGGCGCGTAGAGCGGGTCGTCCCATCCGAGCGCGTCGCGGTGCACCTGATCGCGCATGTGGTCGATCGACGCGCCGGGGATCGACGTGATCGTGTTGCCGGGGCTGAGCGTGCAGTTCCACGTGCCGTCTGCGTTCTCGGTGCAGTCGCGGTCGGTCCAGTCGAACCCGTCCCAGATGTTGCCCTGCTCCTTGTCGGTGCGGGTCTCCAGGTTGCGGATCAGGTCGACCTGCGCCTCACACGCGCACGACGCGAGGAGGATGTCGCCGAGCCGAACCGCCTGGAGGTGAAGGCGCGCGTTCTCCTCGACGGCGCCGAACGCCGGCATGTCGTAGTTGTCCGGCACGGGGATGTGGATGCCGTGCAACTCGAGGTTCTCCTTGACGAGAGCGGCGAGCGGGAGCGGCCCGCCCGTGCCCGGCCGGGTGCAGTCGGCTGCGGT
>DASVEG010000180.1:0-2111 GCA_036380695.1 Acidimicrobiales bacterium | reverse complement strand
CCGCGTTCGAGGCGACCGCACCCTTCTGCGTGTTGGTCCCGGTGCGAGCGCCTGCGCCCTGCTGCTGCGCGCCGGGGGCGCCCGGCGCTCCGCTGGGCGCCCCTGGCGTGCCCGGCGCCGTCGTCCCCGACGTGTCGCCCGGCACCGTCTCCTCGGTGAACTCGTTCGTCCCCGACGTGCCGCTCGTGCCGGTCGAGTCGAGGTCGGTGGTGGTCTGCTCCTGGCCGACGGTCGGCACGAAGATCGCCATCAACAAGAACAGGATCGAAGCGAGCGCGAGTGGCCCGTAGCCCTTCAGCACACGGCGGGTGACCGCAGTGCGAACGGGTGTGGTCACGGTGGCCACGTGATCAACCTCCTGGCTGGTACGACGTAGGTGGGTGAAGTCAGCCGGCGATGGTGCGCCGCGAGCTGCGGATCGTACGCAGGTCTGCTGCGCCGATCGCGAGCGCGCCGAGCAAGCCGACGAGTCCGACGAGCACCGCGGTGCCGCCACGCGTGCCAGGGATCGTCTTGACCGTGCCCGCGAGCGTGCCGGTCGACTCGCTGCCGCCGCCGTTGGCGGTCGCGGCCGGAGGCGGCGTCGCCGCGCTGCCGCCGGTGGTCGAACCTCCGAACGACGACGGGGACGACCCGAGCACGCTCGGACCCGATGCCGTGCCGATGTCTTCGAACGTCTCGGAGCCGCTATCGAACGACGCGAAGTCGTTGGATGCGCCGCTGTCGAACGCGCCCGTGAAGTCGAAGTCGAACGGGCTCTCGAACTTGTGGCCCTCGGTGTAGCCGTTGGCCCCGCCGATCTCCAGGTCGAAGCGGCCACCACCCGACACCACGCCGGCGGCGACGTCGGCGACGAGCACGAGCGGCGAGCACTCGGGGCAGTTCTCGATGAGCGGGTCGGTGATCTGCTGGCGATAGGGCTGCACGTCGCCGATGACGGGCGCGACGGTCTTCGAGCCGAGCGGCGAGTTCACGATCCGGATGCCGAGCGGCGTGGCGCGCGCGATCTCGCCCGTCTTGGCCACCGTCGGCGGGTCGATCACGAGCCCCGTCTCGGCCAGGGCCGCGTTGATCGCCGGGAGCACCGCTGCGAGTTGGGTCCCGTCGTTCGGGACGGTCACCGCGTTGCCTTCGATCTTGAGTCCCTCGACCTTGAAGAAGCCGAACAGCCCGGCGCCCTCGCCGGTCCGCTGGATCGCCTCCCACGTGAGGCCGTTCATGACGACCCGGCCGCCGCCGAGCGACAGCGACCCGATGGTGGCGCGGCCACCCGCTTCACGCGTCTTCTTGTCGATGACGCCCGCCCACGTCGACGCGACGCCGCCCGACATGTCGATCACCCCGGGGATCGAGAACGCGCCGAGGCGGACCTGGCTCGATCCGCGTGGGGTCTTGGCCGCGCTGGCCCGCTGCTCCATCGCGCCGAGCACGATCGGCACCTCCGACGGCGTGCCCATGAAGGTCTGGGATTTGCCCGCTTCGCTGTTCTCCTCGGTCGACTCGACGCGGACGTCGGGCGTCTCCGCCTTCCACTCCTCGGGCACCGAGCCGTCGAGCGCGGCGTACTCGGCAACGCGGGCTTCGCCGCGGCCGAGGGTGCCTAGGAAGTCGGAGAGGCTGAGCGCGACCGACGGCGCGAGCGCGAGCTGACCCGCGGCGGGGCCGACACGGACGAGGCGTGCATCGGCGCGGCCGCTGCCCGTCACGAAGTCTTCCTCCGCGTCCACGGGCGCGGCAGCGATGACGAGTGCGGTCAGCAGGGCGACGGCGGCGACGGCGGGCGCCCGAAGTGGTATGCGGCGGCGAGTCAACGAACCCCCTCGGGAATCTGTCATGCAGTGACAGGTTTCTTTGTGACTGGGGTCACCTCCTGCTTTCGGAGGAGACGAATGTGGCGTGAAGCGGCGCAGAACACCCAAGTGTGCCCTACGTCACGGTGTACTTCCCCGTCAGCTACGCAAGCCACTCCTTGACGATCGCGAGGGCGGCCGCACCGGCTCCGCCGACCGGGTTGAGGTTCAGGATCGTGACTCCGGCGTCGCGGTAAGCCTCGACCCGCTCCCGCACCCAGGTCTCCGGGCCGATCAGCGACGTCGCGTCGAGGAACGCAC
>DASVEG010000179.1:0-3983 GCA_036380695.1 Acidimicrobiales bacterium | reverse complement strand
GTCGGTCGTCTCGGCCACGCGATCCACGATCGCGCTCGACGTGTACGCCACCACGAGCCACGCGGCGACGAGCGCGACCGGCAGCGCGACGCCGACCAGCGCACGCCGCCCGGGCCGCTTCCACCGGGGGCTGATCAAGGCGCCGATCGCGGTCAGCCAGCACGTGACCACGGAAATCGCGAACAACACGCCTGCGACGCGCTCGACTGCCTGACCGGTCGGGTCGTTCGTCGAACACTCGGGTCGGCCAACGGCGAACGAGACGAAGATCAGCGCGAGGAACGTCAAGAACGCGGCGACGAGCCACCCGACGACCACCACGGCGACGGCTGCGTAACGCGCCGCCTGACCGGGCGCGAACGCCGCGGGGTCCACGTCGTCCGTGTCCGTCACCGCCCCGAACGATACGGTCGGCGACCATGACGGTCCTCGGCGTGCCAGCGGAGACGAAGTCCGGCGAGAACCGCGTGGCGATGACGCCGGACGGCGTCCGCGAGCTGGCGGCTGCGGGCCATCGCGTGCTCGTCGAGCGCGGGGCGGGCGACGGCTCGTCGATCAGCGACGCCGAGTTCGCGGCCGCAGGCGCGGAGCCCGTCTCGGTCGACGACGCGTGGGGCGCGGAGCTCGTCGTCAAGGTGAAGGAGCCCCAGGAGGGGGAGTCGGCGTACCTGCGCGACGACCTCGTGCTCTTCACCTACCTGCACCTGGCCGCGTACCCCGACGTCGCCAAGGCCTTGCTCACGGCAGGCACGACCGCGCTGGCCTACGAGACGGTCGAAGCCGGCAATGGCCAGCTGCCGCTGCTCGCACCCATGAGCGAGGTGGCGGGGCGGATGGCGACGCAGGTCGGCGCCCACTACCTCGAGCGGCAGAACGGTGGCCGCGGGGTGCTGCTCGGAGGAGCGCCGGGCGTGCGACCCGCCCGCGTGGTGGTGCTCGGCGCGGGCAACGTGGGGTGGAACTCCGCCTGGATCGCGCAGGGCATGGAGGCCGAGGTCATCCTGCTCGACAAGAACCTCGACCGCCTGCGGTGGGTCGACCAGATCCACCGCGGGCGGATCATGACGCTCGCGTCGAACCGTGGCGCGGTCGAGCGGGCCGTCGCCGAGGCCGACCTCGTGATCGGCGCGGTGCTCGTGCCGGGCGGGCGGGCGCCGATGGTCGTCACCGACGACATGGTCCAGGGGATGAAGGCGGGAGCGGTTGTCGTCGACGTCGCCGTCGACCAGGGCGGGTGCATCGAGACGACCCACGAGACGACCCACGCCGACCCCGTGTACGAGGTGCACGGCGTGCTGCACTACGCGGTCGGCAACATCCCCGGCGCGGTGCCCCACACGTCGACCTACGCATTGACGAACGCCACCCTCCCGTACGTGCTGGCGGTCGCCGACCGCGGCGTGCTCGCCGCGGCGACCGCCGACCCCGGGCTGCGGGCCGGGGTAACGACCGTTGCGGGCCGGGTCACCAACCCCGCCGTGGCCGAGGCGTTGTCGCTTGCGTACACCGCGCCCGAGGACGCGCTCACGGGAGTCTGAGCAGGTCCCGGTTACCCGGTACTCTGGTTCGCCATGTCGAGCGAAGCCACTACGTCCGCCCTGCGCGTCGCGCTGGAGCAGGAGCGGGACGAGTTGCGCCAGCGGCTCGTCGAGCTCGGTTTCGCCGACGGTGGCACGGGCCTCGAGTACGACGGCAACTTCGCCGACTCCAGCCAGGTGACCGCCGAGCGGGGCGAGGCCGAGGCGCTAGCGAACACCCTGCGGGAGACGCTGAACGAGGTCGAGCACGCGCTCGCCAAGTTCGACGCAGGCACCTACGGGGCGTGCGAGGGGTGCGGCAAGCCGGTGCCCGCGCCGCGCCTCGAGGCCATGCCCGCGGCCCGCTTCTGCATCGATTGCGCCTCGAAGCGATGAGCCGCCGCCGGTAGCCCCGGCGCGCAAGGCATCCTGACCCCCGTGGACCCGCGCAAGCGCATCCTCATCCTCGTCGTGGGCGGCGCCGTCCTCGGGTGGCTCCTCCTCCGCGACGGAACCCTCGATCGCACCGACGCGATCATCTACGGCTCGCTCGTGCCATCGGTGATCCTCCACGAGGTCAGCCATGGCGTCGTCGCCCTCGGGTTCGGCGACGACACCGCGAAGAGGGCCGGTCGCCTCACCCTCAACCCGATCCCGCACATCGACCCGTTCTGGACCGTGCTGATGCCAGGGCTCATGCTGCTCACCGCGGGCGCGGCGATCGGGATGGCGAAGCCGGTTCCCGTCAACCCCGCCAAGATGCGCAGCCCGCGCAACAACGACGTCGTCGTCGCCCTGGCAGGGCCCGCGACGAATATCGCGCTGGCGTTGATCGCCGGCCTGTTCATCCGGGCGGGCGCGCGGGGGCTCGCCGGCGAGATCCTCCTCGGTTTCGGGCTGGTGAACGTGTGGCTCGCCGCGTTCAACCTCATCCCGCTGCCGCCGCTCGACGGGTCCGCGGTCATCGAGCGGTTGCTGCCAGACCGGTGGCTGGCGTCGTGGTTCAAGTTCCGCCAGTACTCGTTCCTGGTCCTGTTCGCGCTGTTCTTCCTCGCAGGCGACCTGTTCGACCGGTGGATCAACCCGGCGGTCGACCTCTGGTTCCGGTTCCTCGTCTGAGGTACGCCGCCCACCTCGCCAAGCGGTTCTTCGGGTCGCTCAGGCCCGGCGGCCCGGCGGCGGGGGACGAGGCGTGGGCGCTCGCGTCGCTCGTGCCCGGCGAGCAAGAGCTCTGGAGGCGGATGAGCGGCCCCGACCGCAGGCACGCGGTCGGCGTCGCCCGCCGGGTGGTGGTCGCGCTCGGCGGCGATGACCGCGTCGACCGGGCCGTCGTGGCCGCGGCGTTGCTGCACGACGTCGGCAAGGTCGATGCCGAGCTCGGCACGTTCGCCCGGTCGGCGGTCACCGCGGCCACCCTCGTCGCGGGGAGGGATCGCGTCGCAGCCGCGGCCGGCGAGCGTTCCCGTGCCTCGCGTTACCTGCGGCACGACGTGATCGGCGCCGGCCTCCTCGCCGCCGCCGGCTCTGCCCCGCTCACCGTCGCCTGGGCCCGCGAGCACCACCTCCCGCCGTCGGCCTGGACCCTCCCGCCCGACGTCGCCGCCGCCCTCAAGTCCGGCGACGACGACTGACCGCGCTGGCTGAACGGATTTGGGCGCGCTCAGTGCCTCATGAGGCACTGAGCGCGCCCAAAGACGGAAACGTCAGGCGCGCGGCAACAAGCCGACGGCCTCGCGCGCCCTGGCCAGCACGGCGGACGCGACCTCGCGGGCGCGCTCGGCGCCCGCGTTCAACACCTTGTCGAGGGCGCCGGGGTCGGCCTCCAGCGCGCGGTACCGCTCCTGCACCGGCCGGAGCACCTCGACGACCGCCGAGGCGACGTCGGCTTTGAGCGCGCCGTACTGCGAGTACGACGCGGCCAGCTCGGCGGGCGATCCGCCCGTGCACGCGGCCAGGATCTCGAGCAGGTTGCTCACGCCTGGCTTGGTCGCAGGATCCCACCTGACCTCGGTCTCGGTGTCGGTGACGGCCCGCTTGATCTTGCGCTCGACGTCCTTGAGGTCGTCGAGCACGTAGACCGTCCCCTGCGGCGAGTCGTGGGACTTGCCCATCTTCCCGGTCGGGTCCTGCAGGTCCATGATCCGCGCCCCGACCTTGGGGATCGTCGGCTCGGGAATCTTGAACGTCTCGCCGTACCGGTGGTTGAACCGCGCGGCGACGTCCCGCGTCAGCTCCACGTGCTGCTTCTGGTCGTCGCCGACGGGGACGGCGTCGACGTCGTAGAGCAGGATGTCGGCGGCCATCAGCGCGGGGTACGTGAACAGCGCGGACGACACGAACTCGCGGGCCTCCGACTTGTCCTTGAACTGCGTCATCCTGCTGAGTTCGCCGAAGCTGACGTTGCACTCCATCAGCCACGCCAGCTCGGTGTGCTCCGGCACGTGGCTCTGGATGAAGATCGTGCAC
>DASVEG010000178.1:0-35265 GCA_036380695.1 Acidimicrobiales bacterium | reverse complement strand
GCCTCGCTGAGCCGCGTCTCGAGCTCGGCGTCTGCGAGGTCGCGGAACTCTTCGATCCTGCGGGCCATCAGACCTCGACCCCTTCCTGCGCGGACCGCTCCACGAACTTCGCCCGGATGGGCAGCTTCTGGATGGCGCGCTCCATGGCGGCCTTCGCGAGGTCGCGGTTGGGATACGACAGCTCGAACATGATCCGGCCGGGCTTGACGACGGCGACCCACATCTCCGGGTTGCCCTTGCCCGAGCCCATGCGGGTCTCGGCCGGCTTCTGGGTGATGGGCTTGTCGGGGAAGATCCGGATCCAGACCTTGCCGCCGCGCTTGATGTGGCGGGTCATCGCGATACGGGCCGCCTCGATCTGGCGAGCGGTGATCCATCCCGGCTCCATGGCCTGGATGCCGTACTCGCCGAACGTGACCGCCGTGCCGCCCTTCGCCTCACCACGGAGGCGGCCGCGCTGCTGCTTGCGGTGCTTGACCTTGCGGGGCATCAACATGGCTATTCGGCGTCCTTGCGGAAGTGGGGGGCCTCGTGGTGATCGCGCGTGCGGCGCTCGATCTCCTCTTCCTCGGCGAGGAGGCGCTCCAGCTCGGGGTCGGCCTCCTTGACGATGGGCGCGTCCGGCGCAGCGGCCGCGTCGTCGGCGACCGCGGGCTGCTCGCCCGCGGCGGTCGCCGCGGCCGCGGCGTCGATCTCCTCCTGCGTGCGGCGCTTGACGCCACCCGAGGAGATCACCCGGCGCGGGCGGCCGCCCTGGCCGGACGTGCCGCCGGTGGCCATCTCGGCCTCGCGGCTGATCTTGTCGTCGGCGGACACCGAGTACGGGAGGATGTCGCCCTTGTAGAGCCACACCTTCACGCCGATGCGGCCTTGCGGGGTGCGCGCCTCGCGGAACCCGTAGTCGATGTCGGCGCGCAGGGTGTGAAGGGGGACGCGGCCCTCTCGGTAGAACTCCTTGCGGCTCATCTCCGAACCGCCGAGACGGCCCGAGCACTGCACGCGGATGCCGCCGGCGCCCGCCTTCAGCACGGTCTGCATGGCGCGCTTCATGGCCCGGCGGAAGCTCACGCGACCGGAGAGCTGGTCGGCGATCGACTGGGCGACGAGCGCGGCGTCGAGCTCGGGGGCCTTGATCTCCTGGATGTTGAGCTGCACCTTCGGGTTGCTCGTGATCTTGGCGAGCTCGGTGCGGAGACGATCGGCCTCCGCGCCGCGGCGGCCGATCACGATGCCGGGACGCGCGGTGTGGACGTCGATGCGCACCCGGTCGCGCGTCCGCTCGATCTCGACGCGGCTCACCATGGCCCGCTCGAGCTGGCTCATGAGGTAGTTGCGGATCTTCCAGTCCTCGACGACCCAGTCCTGGTAGCTGTCGTCGTTGAACCAGCGCGACTTCCACGTGAACTCGCGGTTGGCCCCGAGACGGAAGCCGTAGGGGTTGACCTTCTGGCCCATCAGTTCGTCTCCTCGTCGGGTGCAGCCTCGGGCTCGCCCGCGGCCTCGCCCGTCGTGCCGGCGGCGTCCGCGGTGTCGGTTGCCGCTTCGCCGGTCGTCTCCGTCGCCTCTTCGGTGGTCTCGGCGGTGTCGGTCGTCGCCTCGGCCACGTCTGCGGCAGTCGCGTCCTCGATGGCCTCGTCGGCCTCGATGTGGTCGTCGGTCACCTGGTCGTCGGCACCTGCCGTCGTGGTCGGCGTCGTGGTGTCGCCGCCCTTGCCCCGGTTGCGCCGGAAGCGAGCGGCGCGGCCGCCGTCGCCACCCCCGCCCTGGCCGGCCTGGCCAGCGCGGCCGCCGGCGACGCGACGGGCCCTGCGGGCTGCCGCCTCGGCCTGCTGCTTCGCCTGGTACCGACGGAGCTCGTCCTCCGGCATGCGGCTCACGATGATCGTCACGTGGCAGGTGCGCTTGCGGATACGGCCGGCGCGCCCCCTGGCACGGGGACGGAAGCGCTTGAGCGTCACGCCTTCGTCGGCGTACGCGGTGGCGACGAACAGCTCGTCGGCCGGGATGCCGTCGTTGTTCTCGGCGTTGGCGACGGCGGACGCGAGCACCTTGCCGACCACCAGCGCGGCGTCGCGCTCGGTGAACCGGAGGATCTCGGCGGCGCGCTGCACGTGCTGGCCGCGGATGAGGTCGAGAACCTCGCGGACCTTGTACGCGGAGATGCGGATGTACTTCGCTTGGGCGCGGGTGCCCTCGCGCTCGTTGGTCTTCACGCCGGAGCCGTTGGCCATTACCTACGCCCCGCCTTCTCCTGGCCGGCGTGGTGGCGGAACGTGCGGGTCGGCGCGAACTCGCCGAGCTTGTGACCGACCATCGACTCGGTGATGTACACGGGCACGTGCTTGCGGCCGTCGTGGACCGCGATGGTGTGGCCGACCATGTCGGGGATGATCGTGGAGCGGCGCGACCACGTCTTGATCACGCGCTTCTCGCCCTTGCTGTTCAGGTCGTCGACCTTCTTCAGCAGGTGGTCGTCGACGAACGGGCCCTTCTTGAGGCTGCGCGGCATGTGTGCTCCCTACGCCTTAGCGGCGCTCGCCGCGCGAGCGGCGACGGCGGATGATCAACTTGGACGATTCCTTCTTCTGGCTGCGGGTGCGGCCCTCGGGCTTGCCCCACGGCGACACCGGGTGACGACCGCCTGACGTCTTGCCCTCGCCGCCGCCGAGGGGGTGGTCGACGGGGTTCATGGCGACGCCGCGCGTTTGCGGGCGGACGCCCTTCCAGCGGTTGCGGCCCGCCTTGCCGATCTTGACCAGGTCGGCCTCGGCGTTGCCGACTTCGCCAACGGTGCCACGGCAGTCGATGGGCACGCGGCGCATTTCCGTCGACGGCAGGCGCAGGGTGGCGAAGTCGCCCTCCTTCGCGATGAGCTGCACGCTCGCCCCGGCGCCGCGCGCGATCTTGCCGCCGGCACCCGGCCGCAGCTCGACGTTGTGCACGACGGTGCCCACCGGGATGTAGCGCAGCGGCAGTGCGTTGCCGGGGCGGATCTCCGAGCCCTGGCCGCTCTGCAGCACGTCGCCGACCTTCACGTTCCGCGGGGCGATGATGTAGCGCTTCTCGCCGTCGAAGTAGTGGAGCAGCGCGATGCGCGCGTTGCGGTTCGGGTCGTATTCGATCGCCGCGACCTTGGCGGGGATGCCGTCCTTCGTGCGCTTGAAGTCGACGATGCGGTACTGCTGCTTGTGGCCGCCGCCCTTGTGACGCGCCGTCTTGCGGCCGTAGTTGTTGCGGCCACCCTTGCCCCGACCCTTGGGTGCGAGGAGGCTCTTCTCGGGCTTGTCCTTCGTGATCTCCGAGAAGTCGGAGACCGTCTGGAACCGGCGGCCGGGGCTGGTTGGCTTGCGCTTGCGAAGAGGCATGGCTTCTAACTCTCGAACAGGTCGATGCGCTCACCCTCGGCGAGGGTGACGATCGCGCGCTTGGTGTCGGAACGGGTGCCAATCCAGCGACCGCGGCGCTTCTTCTTGCCCTTGCGGTTCAGCGTGTTGACCTTGGTGACGCGCACGCCGAAGACCGACTCGACCGCCTGGCGAATCTCGGTCTTGTTGGCGTCGGGGTGGACGACGAACGTGTAGACGCCGTCGTCGAGCAGCGCGTACGACTTCTCGGACACGACCGGCTTGAGGATCACGTCGCGGGGATCCTTCATGACTCCTCCGTCGTTTCGGTCGCGTCGGTGACGGCGTCGCTCGCGGGCGCCGGCTCGGCAGCCGCCGGCTCGGTGGTGGTCTCGGGCGCGGCCACCGGCGCGGACGTCTGCGTGGGCTCGTCGGCCTTCGACGCGACCGACGACGGCAGCGTGGCCCGCGTGAACACGATCCAGTCGTTGCACAGCACGTCGTACGCGTTCAGCTCGCCGGCGAGCAGGAGTTGCACGTCGCCGCCGAGGTTGCGGAACGACTTGTACGCCACCTCGTCGTCGCGACCCAGGACGAGGAGGACCCTGCCCTCGAAGCCGAGCGCGGTGAGCGCCGCCACCGCGTCCTTCGTGCGGGGAGCGTCGAAGTCCCAGTTGTCGACGACGGCGATTCGGCCCTCGCTCGCGCGATCGGACAGGGCCGACCGCAGCGCGAGCTGGATCATCTTCTTCGGGGTCTTCTGCGTGTACTTGCGCGGCTTGGGGCCGAGGGCCACGCCGCCGCCCGACCACTGCGGCGAGCGGCTCGAGCCCTGGCGGGCGCGGCCGGTGCCCTTCTGGCGCCACGGCTTCGCGCCGCCGCCCCTGACCTCGGCGCGCGTCTTCGTGCTCTGCGTGCTCGACCGGGCGGCCGCGAGCTGCGCCGTCACGACCTGGTGCATGACCGGGACGTTGGGCTGGATGCCGAAGATCGCGTCGTCGAGCTCGACGGTGCCGGCGGTCTCGCCGGTGCGGGTGCGCACGTCGACGGAGGCCATCAGCTCACACCACCCTTCACGGCGTTGCGGATCAAGATCAGGCCGCCGCGGGGGCCCGGCACGGCGCCCTTGACGAGCAGTAGCGAGCGCTCGGCGTCCGCCTCCACGACCTCGAGGTTGAGGGTGGTGACCTTCTCGTTGCCGTGCTGGCCGGCCATGCGGGTGCCCTTGAACACGCGGGCGGGGGTCGCGCAGGCGCCGATAGAGCCAGGCGAGCGGTGCTTCTTGTGGTTGCCGTGCGAGGCGCCCTGGCCCTTGAAGCCGTGGCGCTTCATGCCGCCGGTGAACCCCTTGCCCCGGCTCACGCCGGTGACGTCGACCTTGTCGCCCTTGGCGAACACGTCGGCGCCGAGTTCTTGGCCGACCTCGTGCGCGCTGACGTCGTCGAGACGCAGCTCGACGAGGCCCTTGCCGGGGTCGACGCCGGCCTTCGCGAAGTGGCCTGCCTCCGGCTTCGTGAGCCGCTGGGGCTTCTGGATGCCGTAGGTGACCTGGACCGCGGCGTAGCCGTCGGACTCGGGTGTCTTCACCTGCACGACGCGCACAGGCGTGACGCGGATGACCGTCACCGGGACAGCCCGGTTCTGGTCGTCCCAGACCTGTGTCATGCCGACTTTCTCGCCGACGATCGCTTTCGATGCCATTGGAGCAGTTCTCTCTTGCTCGTAGCTTCCCGATGCCCTTGCCGGCACCCGGTCGACACGCAGACGCTCCGCCCGGAAGCCCGGAGCGGAGCGCTCGTTCTCTGTTTGCTGCGAAGGTCCCCTCGACGAAGGAGCCGGGGCGCTTGCAGACGTAAGTTCAAGGCCTGATCCCTGTGACCAGGACCGGTCAACTCTACAGGGTCGGCCCACTAACGTCCAACGGCCGTGGACGTCACCGCCATCGACGCGACCCTCTCGTTCGATTGTCGCGTCCGGATGGCCTACGTCGAGTCGGTGGTGCGGTTCGAGATCGTCGACGACGGGTTGGAACCGGTGTTCGACCTGCGCCAACACGTGAGCTCGGCCGAGCTCGACGGTGCGTCGATAGACCCGTCGCTCGTCGACCACGACGAGCGCGACGTCCGGGTCGTGCGCGCCGCGTTGGCGCCGGGTGCGCACGAGCTGCGGCTGCGCTACGACCTCGACGTCCCCCGTACTGTCGACCCGCTCGCCGTGGGGTGGACGTCGAACGCACCAGGCGTCGTCTTCGACCTCTGGATGAGCGACCTGCACACCGGGCGCTACCTCGAGTCGTGGATCCCCGCCCCGTTGTGCCACGACCGGTTCGCCCTCGCGGTCGACGTCGAGATCACCGGGACGTCGCAGCCCCATGCGGTCTTCGCCAACGGCGAGTACACCGAGCGGGGCGTGCGGTACCCGGCCTCGTTCACCAGCCTCTCGCCGATGCTCGTCATCGCTCCCGAGTCGAGGGTGGAGGTCGAGGAGGCGAGCGGGGTCACCGTGTTCAAGCTCGCCGGGCCCGAGGTCGACCTCGGCGCGTGCCACTCGTCGATCCGGGAGTACCTCGCCCACAACGGCGAGGTGTTCGGCGAGTACGCCTTCGGCGACCGGTTCCTCGCCTACGTGTGGGGCACGACGAGGGGGATGGAGTACGACGGCGCGACCACGTCGTCGGTCGGTGCCCTCGAACACGAGGTGTTCCACTCGTGGTTCGGGCGGGGCGTGAAGCCCGCGAGCGCGAACGACGGGTGGATCGACGAGGCGTTCTGCGTCTGGTACACCGCGAGTGCGCCCCGGATGCGGCAGTGGGCGGAGCGGTTCGACCCGTCAGAGGCGCCGGTCGTGCTCCGGCCCCCCGGCCCGTTCGACCGGTTCACGCCTCGCGAGGCCTACACGACCGGGCCGCGGTTCTTCGCCGGCGTTGCCGACGTGCTTGGCGGGCCGGACGCACTCGTGGCCGCGATGCGGCAGGTGTACGCCGACTACCGCGGCGGTTTCCTCTCGACGGACGACCTGCAGTGGTCGCTCAGCGAGGCGGCGGGACAGGACCTCGGCTGGGCGTTCGCCCGGTGGGTGCACGGAGTGGCGGAGTGAAAGGGACGGCGCAGTGACCATCCAGGAGACGTACCTCGCGACCGCGGCGATCGCCGCCGACCTGCTCGGCCGGCGCGAGACCGGCGACAAGTGGAACGAGCCAAGCGTGCTGCCCGAGTTCGCCGTGCGCGGGCTCGCGGGTCACGTCGCCAGGGCGATCCTGCAGGTCGAATGGTTCCTCGACATGCCCGTCGGCGAGGAGGAACCCGTCACCGCGGTGCAGTACTACGCCGCGCTGCGGGGGTTGAAGGACGTCGAGTCGGAGCTGAACGTCGGCGTCCGCCAGCGAGGCGAGGAGACCGCCGCCGGTGGGTGGGCGCGGCTCTACCTCGACGCCACGAACGCGCTCGAACGGTTGAAGAGCCGGTTGCCCGACGAGCCGCGCGACCGGCGGGTCGTCGCCTTCGGGCGCTCGTTGCTGCTCGAGGAGTACCTGAAGACGCGGTTGATCGAGCTGACCGTCCACATCGACGACCTCTGCCTGAGCATCGGGATGCCGACGCCCCCGCTGCCCGAGGCCGCGACCACCTCCGCCATCGCCGTGCTCGTCGGCGTCGCCCGTGCCCGCAACGGCGACCTCGCCGTCCTTCGCGCACTGGCGAGACGCGAACGCGCCGCCGACGACGTCCTCCACGTGCTCTGACCACCGCGTTCTGGGTGGATGAGCCCGGCTAGACGCCGGGTTCATCCACCCAGAACGAAAGAGGGATGCAATGATCCGCGCGATGGGGCAGGCGGTGCGGGTGACGACGGATGGGCACGTTCGGCGGCTGACGCTGTGCCGGCCGGAGGCGTACAACACGATCACGCCGCAGTTGCGCGACGAGCTCGGCGAGGCGGTGGACGCGGCCGAGCGGGACGGCGACGTGCGGGTGATCCTCCTCGACGCCGAGGGCCCCGCGTTCTGCGCGGGTTACGGCCTCGACTGGGCGACCCCGGCGCAGGATGCCGAGGCCAGCGCCGGCCCGGTGTGGGACTCCGTCCGCGACCAGCACCTCATCGGCTCGTTCGCCTCGACGTGGGCCAAGCTCCACGACTGCTCGAAGCCGACCGTCGCCGCGGTGCAGGGGTGGTGCATCGCGGGCGGCACGAACATCGTCTTCAACGCCCACCTGATCGTCGCCGCCGAGAGCGCCCGGTTCGGGTACCCGCCGTCGCGCGTGTGGGGCATCCCCGAGGCGCCGTGGACGTGGGTGGCGCGCATGGGCCTGCAGAACGCGCGGCGTTACATGCTCACGGGCGACGAGTTCACCGCACGCGAGGCGCTGGCGATGGGCGTGGTCCTCGACGTCGTTCCGGACGACGAGCTCGCCGACCGCGCGTTCGCGCTGGCTCGACGTATCTCCCTCGTCCCGTCGAGCCAGCTCGAGATGATCACGTGGGCGCTGAATGCCGTCGCCGACGGCATGTACGACCCCGCCGCGTCACGCCGCCTCGGGACGCTGTTCGACGGCGTCGCGCGCCATACACAAGACGGGCTCGACTTCGTCGCCAGGGCGATGGAGGTCGGCTTCCGGGAGGCGGTACGCGACCGCGACCGCCCCTTCGGCGACTACGGCGAACGCTGACGGCTTTTGTGTGCGAATGGCGCAACATGTTGCGCCATTCGCACACAAAACGGCGCTAGGTCTGGCGGAAGACGCCCGCGCCCGAGACGGTGACGCCGGCGACGGTGATGTCGTCGGTCTCCGAGGGGCCGCCACCCATGGGGTCGAACGAGATCAGCGGCGCGTTGTACCAGATCTGCAGGGCGACGACCTTGGCCGCGCCCGGCACGGACGCAGACGGCGTGAACGACGGACGGCTGAGGAAGCCGCTGTAGTCGCCAGGGCACGTGAAGTTCCTGCGCTTGTCGACGCCGTCCTCGTTGTACACGAGCACCCACGTGAGGCAGCCGCCCGTGTTCTTCGTCCACGAGATCGCGCCGAGCTGCGACACGTCGATGCCCTCCACGCCTGCGATCCGGGCGCCAGCCGGCTGCTCGCCGGAGAAGTAGAGGAGACGGAGGGTCGTGTTGCCGGCGTTGTTCGGCATCCACCGCGACACCGCGACCTGCGCGTCCGGGAAGGGAACGATCTCGAGCGCGAGACGGGGACGGACCGCCATCGTCCGCACGCCGGACGGGAGCCTGCGGTCGCCGAGCGACCCGAAGAAGGGCGCGTCGCCGTAGGTGAAGATGCCGCCGTCGCGGGCGACGAAGGAGTAGCCCTTGCCCGACGTCGACAGGAGCATCGACGTGATCGGCGAGTTCAGGGGATCGCCGCCCCTCGAACCGAGGAAGACCGCGTCGCCGTGGGTGAAGATGCCGCCGTCGGAGGCGACCATGTAGTAGCCGGCGCCGCTGGGCGTGATGGCCATCCCCACGATCGGCTTGTTCAGCCGGCGCGCGCCCTCCGAACCGCGGAACACGGCGTCGCCGTGGGTGAAGACGCCGCCGTCGGACGCGAGGAGGTAGTAGCCCTTGCCGCTCGGCGTCGCCGCCATCCCGACGATGGGCTTGTTCAGCGGAGCCCCGCCCTGGCTGCCGAGGAACTCCGCGTCGCCGAAGGCGAAGATGCCGCCGTCGGACGCGACGAGCCAGTAGCCGCGACCGGAGGGCGTGGCCGCCATGCCGACGATGGGAGCGTTGAGGCGCTGGTCACCGAGCGACCCGAAGAACTTCGAGCCGCCGTAGGCGAAGACGCCTCCGTCGGCCGCCGCGAGCCAGTAGCCCTCGAGGAACGGATACGGCGCCATCGCCGCGATCGGGCTGCCGAGCGTGCCCCGGGGCGAGCCGTAGAACTGGGCGTCGCCGAACGGGACGACGGTGCCGTCGTCGAGGACGATCCAGTAGCCCTGGCCCAGCGGGTAGGCGGCCGCGGAACCGGGCCCGCCGGGCGTACCGGGCGGAACCGCCCAGCCGAGGGCGGTGACCAGCAGGACGACGATGGTTGCGACCGCAGCACGGGTCGCCAGACGGGACGTTCTCACCACCGTTCTCGTTCGGCCACGAACGGGCCGATCTGAGGTCAATGTCTCAAGTGAGCATCTCCGCGAGTCGATGGAGGGCGTCCTTGCCGGGCACGACGGTGCCGTCCGCGAACACGAGCGACGGCACGACCTGCTCGTCCCACGTCTCGAACTCCCGCTGCCACCCGGCCTTGCGCGCCGACCCTTCAGCCGTGATCGGTGCGGTCGCCGCTGCCGTTCCCCACACCGTCGCGAACAGCTGGCGACGGAGCTCGGGCGATGGGCTGGTGGCGTAGGCCTCGCACAGCGCGGCCGTGTTCGGCAACGCATCGGGGATCGGGAGGTCGACGTCGCCGTCGGCCGGCGTCGCGAGCTCGAGCACCTCGGCGACCTCGTCGACCATCGCGTCCCTGCGCTTGCCGACCATGGCCTTGCCGTCGGGCGGCAGCCTCGGCGCGTGCTCGACGGCGCGGAGGTCGACCTCGAAGGAGGGATCGGCCTGCTCGAGCAGCGTCAGCCGGTGGTTCGCGAGCGCGCTGAATGGGCAGTTGAAGTCGGCGTAGACGGTGAGGCGCACGGCCGCGACGATAGGCAGCCATGGAGGCGCACTACGCAACGGTGTGGGAGGCGGTCGCGGACGCCGTCCCGCACGAGGACGCGATCGTCCAGGGCTCGGTGCGCCGGTCGTGGGGTGACTTCGAGGACCGCGCTGCCCGCCTCGCCACCGCGTTCGTCGAAGCTGGCGTTGGCAAGGACGGCAAGGTCGCGCTGTATCTCTACAACTCACCCGAGTACTTGGAGGCGTACTTCGCCGCGTTCAAGCTGCGCGGCATCCCCGTCAACGTGAACTACCGGTACCTCGACGACGAGCTCCACTACCTGCTGGACAACTCCGACAGCGAGGTCGTCGTCTTCCACTCGTCGCTCGCCGACCGGGTGAGCAGGGTGCGCGATCGCTTGCCGCACGTGAAGCGGTGGATCGAGGTCGCGGACGACGGGTCGCATGCCGGCGGCGCGGAGCGGTACGAGGAGGTGGTCGCGGGGTGCGCGCCCGCACCCCGGATCGAGCGGTCGCCCCACGACATCGGGATGACCTACACGGGCGGCACGACGGGCATGCCGAAGGGCGTGATGTCGGAGATCGGCGGGGGCGTGACGGTGCAGCTCGCGACGTTGCCGCCCCTGCTCGGCCTTCCGGCGAAGACGTCCGAGGACGTCCCGGCGCTCGCGAAGGAGCTGGTGGAGGTGGGCAAGCGCCCGTCGACCATCGTCGCCTGCCCGCTGATGCACGGCACCGGCATCGGCATCGGTGCCGCGCCGACACTGACATGTGCGGGCACCGTCTACCTGCTCGAGAACCGGAAGTTCGACCCGCACGAGGTGTGGGACCTCGCCGAGCGAGAGGGCGTGTTCGGCGTCGTGGTCGTCGGCGACCCATTCGCCCGGCCGCTCGTGCGGGCGCTCGACGAGCGCCCGGGGCGCGACCTGTCGCGGATGGTGCTCGTGTCCTCGGCGGGGGCGATGTTCTCGAGGGAGGTCAAGCAGCGGCTCGTCGAGCACATGCCGCAGCTGTTGATCATCGACTTCATGGCCGCGACCGAGGGCTCGATGGGCCAGTCGGTGTTCACCCGCAACACGACCGCGGACACCGCGCGCTTCCGGCTCAACCCGTCCGTCAAGGTGCTCACCGACGACGACCGCGAGGTCGCGCCAGGGTCGGGCGAGGTCGGGATGGTCGCGGTGCCCGACACGGGCACGCTCGGCTACTACAAGGACGCCGAGAAGACCGCGCGCACGTTCCGGGAGATCGACGGCGTGCGGTGGACGTTCCCCGGCGACTTCGCAACGGTCGAGGAGGACGGGTCGATCACGCTGCTCGGCCGCGGGTCGCAGGTCATCAACACCGGCGGCGAGAAGGTGTTCGCCGAGGAGGTCGAGGAGGTCTTGAAGACCCACCCCTCGATCGACGACTGCCTCGTCGTGGGTGTGCCCGACGAGCGCTTCGGTCACCGGGTCGTCGCGGTGGTCTCGTCGGTTGGCGGGGGCGCCGGTGGTGTCGGTGAGGTCGACGAGACCGACGTCATCGCCCATGCCAAGGGCAAGCTCGCCGCGTTCAAGGCCCCCAAGGAGGTCGTCGTCGTGGCGACGGTTCCCCGTGCCCCCAACGGGAAGGCCGACTACAAGGCGGCGCGGGAGCTAGCTGCCGGCTTGCGGTAGCTCGCCGCCACGCTGAGGGCGAGCAGCGCGGCGATCGCGACCAGCGTCAGCGTCCCCGCGGCTGCGCCCTCCTCTGCGGATTTGGGCGCGCTCATGCCGGTATTCCGGACTGAGCGCGCCCAAAAACCGTCGGGCGCGGGCTCGACCACGGAATTGGGCGCGATTTCTGCCTCATGAGGCCCGGAGCGCGCCCAAATCCGCGAGGGCGACGGGAGGGCGAGGTCGCGGGTGCCGGGGAGGAGGGCGGAGGCCATCAGGCCGTGGCCGGCGTGGTCGAGGCCGAGGACGTGGCCGAGCTCGTGGAGCAGGGTGGTGAGCAGGTCCATGCGACCGGTCGGGACGACGGTGCCGTCGGCGGTGACCGTGAACCAGCCCCACCCTGCGGCGTCGGCGTCGACGTAGACGACGTTGCCCTCGACCCGAGCCAGCACCCGCTCGCCGAGATCCGCGATCACGAACCGGACCGACCGCAGCACCGACGCAGGCACGCCGGCCGCGATCCAACGGTCGACCGCGACCGCCACGACGGCGTCGAGGTCGGCCTGCGTGAGCGGTGCGCCCGCGTCGTGGCCTGCAGGTGCGGCGAGCCCGGCCAGCAGCATGCCGCCGTCGTCGTCGATGATCGTCACGGTGCCGACGCTGCGGGCAAGCACGGCGCCCGTCGGGTTCGAGAGCTGGACCGTGAAGACTTCGTTGCCCTCACGGGAGCGGTCGCCGAGGATGCGGAGCTGGACCGTCATCGTCGTCTGGCCCGGTGCGAACGTGACGGTCGTGACGAACGCCTTGTAGTCGCTGGCGGCCCGGGCGGTCCCGTCGTACGTGCGCAGCTCGACCGTCACCGGCACCGAAGACGGGGCTGAAAGCTCCACGGTGATCGTGACCCACGTGCCGCGATCGCCCTCGACCACCGAGGCGTCGAGCACCGACAGCGTGGGCAGCCCGCCCGCGTCCTGCACGACCGCCGTGGCCGACGACGGCGACCCGACGCCGTAGGCGGCGTTGGGCTGGATGGTGAGGGCGAGCGACTCTGCAGCCTCGGCCAGCGTGTCGGCCTTGGCGGTAACGGTGATCGTTGCCGACGCCACTCCGGGGGCCAGCGTGAGGACGGTGCCCGTCGAGCTCAGCGTGCCGCCGGTGACGGAGATCGTGTAGTCGACGCCGTAGCCCGCGACGCCCGACCAGGCCAGGGCGACGGCGAGCGACTGTGAGATGTCGCCGTTCCTCGTGACCACGAAGGTGGCGACGTCGCCGCTCTCGGATGCCGAGTTGTCGGTGGCGACCACGGTCACGACCGCAGGCACATCGTCGTTGAGGATGCTGACGATGCCGGAGGCGTCGCCGAGCAGCGCGCCCGTCGGGCCCGTGAGGACGACCGTGAACGTCTCGTCGGCTTCCTGCGTGGCGTCGCCGACGACGACGAGCGTGATGGTCTTGCTCGTCTCGCCGGGAGCGAACGTGACCGAGCCGCCTGCCGACTGGTAGTCGGCGCCGGCGACCGCCGCGCCGTCGACCGTCGACCACACGACGGTGACGGGCTGGTCGGACGCACGGGAGAGCGTGATGGTGACGGTGACCGTGCGGGTGCCGGCCGGGCCCTCGACCACCGTCGCGTCGCCGACCGAGACGAACGGCAGCGCAGGGGTCAGCTCGGGATCGTCGGTCTGCATCGTGAAGGAGCCGAACGCGGCCGGGGCGTTGCGTGCGATGACGCCGACCGCACCGTCGTTCAGCAGGCTGGCGTAACGGAAGCTCAGGACGCTGTTGCCGTCGACGAGCACCGTCACGACGTTGCCGTCGAGCGTGACCTTGACGTTGTAGAAGGTGCCGGCCACGAGCGGGTAGCTGGCCGACGCATCCTCGAACCACCCGTCACTCGTGCGGTGGCCGATGACGACGCGGCCCGTGGCGACATCGAGCATCACGAACTTGAACCGGTTGTCGGCGTAGAGGTCGAAGACGATGCCGGCGATCGCCGTCGTGCGAACGGAGGTCTCGAGGATGAGGACTGCGCCAGGGGCAACGCCGAGCGTCGTCGTCGCGATCGCAGGCGCTGCGCCAGGCGTGCCCATGTAGTTGCCGGCCGAGTTCGACCAGCCGCCGCCAACGACCGTCCAACCCGAAGGCGTGGCGTCGAACTCTTCGGTCTGGGTGTAGGTGATCTCGGGGGCGAGGGTGCGGACGCCCATCTGGCCGAGGCGCATGATCGCCCCGTTGGACGCCACGCCGATCATCCCGTCGGTGAGCGGGTCGACGACGCCGCTGTACGGGTCGGTCGGATCGTTCAGCGGGCTGGCGAACGTGTAGGAGATGGCGAGCACGCCGTCGACGTACAGCGTGACGACCTGGCCGTTGACCGCGACGACGAGGTCGTAGTCACGGTTCGCGAAAAGCGTCCAGTTGGCCTGGGCCAGCACCTGCCAGCCGCTGGCCGTGCGCTTGCCGATCTGAACCTTGCCGGTGCTGATGTCGATGCCCGCGTACTTGAAGTCGGTCGAGCCCTGGTAGTCGAACACCACGTACGCGTTGGCCTTGTACCCGGCCTTGGGCTTGTCGGCGTTGACCGTCGCCGTGACCTCGAAGTACCTCGGCAGCATGGCGTCGACGTAGAAGAGCGACACGGCGTCGCCGTCGATGATCGCCTTCGACTCGTAGCGGCCGTTGACGACGCTCCACGAACCGCTGTCGATGGCGAACGCCTTGAGTGCGGCGACCGCGTCGGCGAACGACTCGTAGCGAAGGACGTCGCGACGGCCCTGGAGGTTGCCCGCTTGCGGGTCGGCCGGTGCACCGGTCTGGTCCTGCCACTGCGGGTCCTGCTGGACGACCATGCCGAGCTCGGCGTAGGGCTCGCCGTTGCGGGAGAGGTCGCCGTCGCGGGTGACGTCGGCGCCCTGGGCCTCGGCGAGGTCGATGAGGTACTGCTGGATCGCCGGCGAGATCATGCGGCTGATGGCGAAGGCGCCGTACGGGCTGAACGGCACGAGGTAGCTGTTGTACTCGCCGACCCAATCCATCATCCGGTCGGCGCCGGTGTTGGCGACGAGGATGTCGCGGCCTGCACCGCCGTAGGCGATGTCGGCGTAGCTGTTCGTGAGTGACAGCGCAGGCGAGGTGTCGGTGCCGGTGTTCTCGCCGCCCGCCGTCGACAGGTCGTCGTCGACGTTCAGCATGTCGTCGCCCCAACCCCCGAACAGGCGGTCGTGACCGGTCCCGCCGACGAGCCAGTCGTTGCCGCCGTCGCCGAAGAGGGTGTCCTTGCCGTCGCCGGTCGTCAGCTGGTTCTCGGTCGCGTCGTTCACGAGCAGGAACCAGGTGGTCGTCGAGGGGATGACGATCCGGCGCAGGGCGTTGAACTCGTCGTACCAGGCGAACTCGAGGCTGACCGGGCTCCACTGCAGCACGCCGCGCACGTCGGTGGTGGCGTAGCCGAGGCTCGCCAGCGTCGCCCACGGGTCGTCGGTGTAGTAGGTGGTCGTCGCCTCGCCGCCGCTCACCGCGTCGTCGCCCTCGCCGGCGTGGATGAAGTCGTTGCCCCACCCGCCGAAGATCACGTCGTTGGCGCCGATGTAGAAGTTCGAATACGTGGCCGGCGCGGTGCCGAGCGTCCAGTGGTCGAGCTCGACCCGCTTGTGCAGCTCGCCGCCGATGTAGACGTCGGCCAGCTGCAGGTCGCCCGGTGTCTCGTAGGTGTCCGCCCCGTTCGCGGTGCCGAGGCCGTACAGCAGCTCGGTCGAGCCGTTGCGCGAGGTGTAGATGCGGCCGTCGTCGCCGACGATGCCGTCGTCGCCCGTCCCGCCGGAGATCCAGTCCTCGCCCGACTCGCCGTAGAGGTCGTCGTTGTGCGCCTCGCCGAACAGCGCGTCGTTGCCGGTCATGCCGTGGATGAGGTCGTCGCCCGACTCGCCATGGAGGAAGTCGCCGCCGCCGATGTTCGTGTTGGTGCCGACCGTCCAGACCGGTGCGGCAGGGCTGATGGGCGCGACCGCCGACCAGTAACCGTCGTCGCCGATCGGCGAGTAGTCGTGCAGCACGACGACCCGGGCGATGACCTTGCGGCCGGTCGACTGGTCGTAGGTGAAGTTGACCCAGCCCGTGCTCGTGACGAGCCAGAACAGGTTGCCGTTGTCGCCGAGGATGGCGTCGGCGTCTGCGCCGCTGTCGGTGCCGCCGACGAGGTTTCGGATGTCGGCGTCGTCGTTGCCGCCGTAGACCGTGTCGCTGCCGTCGGGGCGCTCGGCCGGCGTGGCGAGGCCGAACAGGTCGGAGCTGCCGCCGATCAGGTTGTCCTGGCCGATGCCGCCGCGGATGGTGTCGTTGCCGCCGCCGCCCTCGACGTGGTCGTCGCCGTCGCCGGTCGTGTTCGCCGTCACCGTGCCGCGCACCGACGTCGTGCCGTCGCCGTGGAGGGTGTCGTTGCCGAGCTGGCCGAAGACGAGGTCGTTGCCCGCGCCGCCGGCGATGGTGTCGTTGCCGTAGAACGACGAGCTCGTGTCATTGGCGTGGTCGAACAGGTCGACGTAGCGGTCGAGGTGGATCTGCGCGTTGGTCGTGCCGACGACGCCGTCGTAGATCGTCGTGCCGTTCAGCTCGCGGATGAGGGTCGACCCACGCGGGCCGGTACGCAGGATCGTGCCGTTGTCACCGAGCACGACGTCCGACCCGGTGCCCGCGTCGATCAGGTCGCCGTTGTGGACGCCGGTGCCGACGCCGGCGTCGACGCCCGTGGCGACGTTGTGGCCGCCCCAGATGTCGTCGTTGCCGTCGCCGCCGAAGATCGAGTCCGAGCCCTGCTGGCCCATGAGGATGTCGTCGCCGCCGTCGCCGTAGATCGTGTCTCCGCCGGAGTCGACGGTGTTCGCGATGTTCGTCGAGAAGAACTCGAACGGGTGGCTGGAGATCGCGAGCGCGAGCGGGAGGGCGTTGGCGTCGACGAACCCGGTCGCGATCTTCGTCGCCGCCCGGCCGAAGTCGCCGAGCACGAGGTCGTTGTCCGCATCGCCGTGGATGGTGTCGCCGCCGCGGCCGCCGAAGACGATGTCGCGGCCTGCGCCTGCGTTGATCGTGTCCGCCCCACCGATCGTCGTGTCGCGGGTGAGCATCAGGTCGGGCGTGAGGAACGCGGCGTCGCGCAGCGTCGGGAGCGTGCTACCGACCGGCGTGCCGCCGAACACCACGTCGTACGCCGTGGTGGCCAGGCTTGCGGGCTCGAGGTAGTGGACGCGGGCGTCGTCGCCGAACAGCTGGTCGTTGCCGGTGCCGCCCGTGATGGTGTCGCCGCCTGCGTCGCCGAACACGACGACGGGCAGGCTGGAAGCGCCTGCGTTGATCGTGTCGTCGCCGGCGTTGCCGTGCACGACGAGACGCCGGACCGCAGCCTGAGCCGCGGTGGCCGAGACGGACAGCGTGATCGTGTCGTTGCCGCCCCCGCCGAAGAGCGTGGTGACGGTTGCCCCGAAGAGCGACGTGGCGAGCGCCCCGCCGTCGACGCTGTTGACCGTGACGACGTCGTTGCCCTGACCGAAGTACACGTTGACGCCGCGGCCGAACAGGCCGGAGTCGCCCTGCTGGGTCCAGTAGCCCTGGCCCGCGAGGTCGCCGGTTGCGTCGGTCGCCGAGTAGGTGATGAGGCCGGGGGCGAGGCCGCTGATCGTGCTGTCGGTCATGACGACCGCGGTGTCGGCGTTGGCGTCGTCGCGGTCGCTGATGCTCAGGGTGTTGCTACCGGTGCCGGTCACGACGTCGATGCGGCCGAGCACGAGGTCGAGCGAGCCGAAGTACTCGAGGTCGTCGAGCGTCAGGTAGCCGTGGAGGACGGCGTCGTGCAGCGCGTCGAGGTCGCGGTTCTCGAGGGCGATGCCGGCGGCCAGCGAGCCGAGGTCGGCGGTGTCGGACACGAAGACCACGTCGTCGCCGGCGCGGGTCTCGAGCGTCGTCCACGGGATCGTGCCCCGCACATTGAACAGGTCGTGGCCGGCGCCGAGGTAGATGTGCAGGCGTTCGGTCGTGTCGAAGCCGTAGTAGTTGATGCCGCCGTCGCGCTCGTAGTCGGTGGCCGTGCCTTCGCCCGCGATGGTCGGGTCGACCTCCAGGCCGACGTCGACGCCGTGCAGCTCGCCGCGGAACCCGATGAGGAAGTCGCCCCCGTGCTGCCACACGAACACGCTCTGGGCGCAGCGGGTGTTGAAGACACCGTCGGTGCCCTCGATCAGGCCGCAGCCGGTGAACGGCCGCGGGTCGGCGAGCGTCTGCGGCAGGACCGGGAACAGCGCAGCCTGCAGAGCCGCTTGCAACGTGGCCGCCGTGAGACCGGCCGTCGGCAGCACGACCACGACGGGCGCATCGCCGGGCACGGTGATCGTCAGCGTGATCGACGTCGTCGTCGACCCGATCGTGAGCGAGTAGAGGTTGTCGACCGACGTCGACACCATCTCGAGGCCGGTGATCGTGGTCTGGGTGAGCGTGCCCAGGTTCGAGTTGGTCGCCGGGTCGCCGCTGTCGTCGACGTGCGCGGTGTCCGAGCCGACGCCGCCGTCGATCACCAGCACGGCGTCGAGGTCGTCGAGCACGCCGCCGAACACCGGAACCGTGGTGCCGATACGGAACAGGTCGTTGCCTGCGTCGCCCTGGATGTTGGTGTGGCCGTCGATGGTGCGGACGTCGAAGTCGTCGTTACCCGCGCCGCCCGTCACGACCGTCGTGCCGCTGTGCGTCGTCTTGACGAGCAGGTCGTCGGAGCCGCGGCCGAGGTGAATGTTGAGCGCCTCGAGGTCGCCGTATTCGATGCCGCCGAGCAGGAAGCGGCCGCCGGTGAACTGGTCGGGCGCCATGCCGAGGCCAGTGAGGCGATCGCTCGTGAGCACGCCGCTGTCGTCGCTCACGCTGTCCTGGTTGAACACGTTGAGGGTGTCGACCTGGTTGGCCTCGTCGACATCGATCGACGGGCTGATCGGCAGGTGGAAGTCGGTGGAGGTCTCGCCGGGCAGCAGCACGGGCGGCGGGATCGACCGGTCTGCGTGCTCATCGATGCCGCCGTCGACATACAGCGGGCCCTGGATCAGGTGGACGCGCTGCGCACTGTCGGCGAACGCCTGCAGGTCGCTGCCGTCGACGAAGTTGTCGTCGATCGCGTACACGTAGACCGTCTGCGCGACGTTCCAGTTGCCCGACGTGAAGGTGAGCGTGATCGGTGCGCAGGGCGCGGTCGGGGCAGGACCGGACGGCGCCGTGGTGCTGACGCAAACCTGCTTGACGTTCCGGTAGCCGGCCTGACCGTCGGGCTGGTTGAACGTCTCGGTCAGCAGCGGGTCGATCGTGATCGTCACGGTCTCGCCCATCGGGTCCTTCGTCAGCACGACCGTGTAGGTGTCGTAGCCAACGCCCTCGATGAGCCGCGTGGAGCCGTCGGTCTGGGTCACGAGCACGCTCGGCGTGTCGTTGTCGGCGACGAGGGCGAACACCGAGTCGGGCGAGACGCCAGGCACGTCGACGATCGAGAACTCCTGGCCGAGGTCGAGGTCCCACGCCGACTCGAACGTGATCGTCGTCGCCGTGTTCGACGAGATGGTGCGGAACTCGGTGCTGCCGTCGCTGAGGAAGATCCGGACGGTCGCGCCCGACAGGCCGCCGTTGGCGGTCGGCAGCGTGAGGCCGACGACCGTGATCGTCGTGTCGGTGAGGTCGATCGCGCCGACCGTGCCCGTGAGCACGCCGGTGGCGACGGGTGCGGTGTAGCCGTTGACGTAGACCGGGTCGCCGGCCTGCGGGCTCTCGTCGATCGCACCCTGGATGTTGATGACGGTGTGCCACACGCCGCCGACGTTCACCGACGCCTCGTTGTTCCAGATCATCCACGACTCGCCACCGGCGACTCCGCCCGTCACCCGGAGCACGTAGCCACGCAGGGCTCCGGCTGCGAACTGCGGACCGGAGATCGTGATCCGGCTGCCGTTGACCGACACGACCGCGCCGCCGAAGACGTCGGCGCTGCTGACCGAGTGGGTGACGTAGCTGAAGTGGAAGCTCTCGATGTCGCCGTCGTTGTTGGCGCGGATCGTGACCGACTGCGGGGTCGCCCAGTTGCCGCCGATGCCCGTCGTGAAGGTCAGGACGACGTCGCCGCAGTCGAGATTCGCGTCGGTCGCCGTCGACACGCACGTCTCACCGTCGGTGTGGAGCGTGACGGTCACGTTCGTGAGGGGCTGGCGGGTGAGCGAGACGACGTAGCCGTCGGTTGCGCCACCCTCGACCACCACGGTGTCGACGCCCGACTCGACGATGACGACACCAGCAGCGTCGTTGTCGACGATCTCGACCGCCACGTTGTTGACCGGCATGCCCTCGTAGCCGAGGTCGTCGGACACGACGAGGTGCTGGAGCGATGCGCTGCGCGGGCCCTCGGAGGAGAAGTCGGCGTAGGCCCGCACGTAGACGGTCTGCGCGACGTTCCAGTTGCCCGTCGTGAAGACAAGGGTGACGGCGTCGGTCCACGTGATCCCGTCGAGGCTGACCTGGATCGAGTACGAGCGATCGAGCTCCGCGTCCGGCGACCGCGAGGGCGCCGACACGGTGACGACGACGCTGGCTGTCGGCGCCTTGGTGAGCACGACGGTGTACGAGTCGTTCAGCGACCCGTTCTCCCACACCCTGGTGCCGCCGGCCGATTCGGTGATGACGATGACGGGCTCGTCATTGTCCGCGATCTCCGCGGCGATGCCGTCGATGTGGGTGAGGTCCCAGGCGCCGGTTGTGCTCTCGACGCTGTTGGCAACGAGGCCCGTGTGGCCGAGGAGGTCGTCGCCGAAGACCGCCGGCGCGTCGGCGCCGACGTTGATCGTGTCGCTGCCGAGACCGCCGAAGATGCGCACCTGCACGCCCTGCGGAGTGCTCAGCACGAAGAACTCGTCGTCGCCCTCGGCACCGTCGATGTCGACCCGCTCGACGCCGCGGAAGGAGACGTAACGGCCGGCGCCGTACACACCGTCCTGGGTGATGACGAAGTCGTCGTCGGCCTCGGTGCCGATGATGACGACGGTGTCGAAGCCGTCGCCGCCGTCGATCGCTACCGGGGCGTTGGCGACGTACTCGATGAGGTCGCGTCCGGCGCCGGACTGGATGCGGGTCTCCTCGTCGCGGTGCAGGAACGTGCGCACGACGAACGAGTCGTCGCCGCCGTCGCCGTTGAGCGTCAGCACCGCGAGGTTGTGGAACACGTAGAACTGGTCGGGGCCGTCGCCGCCGTTGATCGTCGTGGCGAAGCTGATGCCGTTCGACAGCTGGCCGCGAGTGACCGCGAGCAGCTCGGCCGGCCAGTCGGCGTCGAAGAAGGTGGTGTCGCCGTAGATCTGGCCCACCTGGAAGACGTCGGCACCGGAGCCGCCGTTGATCGTCATCACGCTGCTGTTGTCGTCGAGGGCGAAGTGGTCGTCGCCGCCGAGGCCGTTGACCGTGACGCCCGCGTCGATCGTGTTGTCGTAGACGATGCGCTCGGCCGTGGTGAAGGACGTGCCGTTGTAGCCGCCCAGGAGGGCGACGAGGCCGAGGCGGTCCATGACGCCGCTGCTGTCGTCGGCGATGGCCCGCAGCAGGAACTGGTCGTCACCGCCGGTGCCGTTGATCGTCAGCCGGTCGAAGCCGGTGACGTCGCCGACCGCGGAGTCGTGGATCAGGATCCCGCTGTTGCCCGTGCTCCACACGTTGACGATGTAGAGGTCGGAGCCGACCTGGCCGTCGAGCACGAGGGCGTCGTCGCCGATGCCGTTCGACGTGTCGGGCTTGTTCGGGATCGGGTTGATGACCAGCGTGTCGTTGCCGGTGTTGCCGAGGATCGTCGTGTCGCCGAGAACCGTCTCGACCATGAGCGTGTCCTGGCCGGTGCCGCCGTCGACGAACGTCTCGTCGATGTGCGTCGAGCGGACGTGCAGCACGTCGTCGCCCGAGCCGAGGTCGATGTCGAGGGTCTCGACGCCGGCGTAGAGGATGCGGCCGCTCGTCATCGACGACGCCGACGAGCCGACCGCGCCGTTCTGCGCGATGCCGATGAGGTTGGTGCCGTTGATCGTCAGGGCGCCGAGGTTGCGGCCGGCGAGGCCGGCGAGATCACCGGTGAAGGCGATCGTGAAGACGAGTACCTGGCCGTTGAGCGTGCGAGTGATGTCGAGGTCGTCGGCCGCGTAGGTGCCTCCGGCGATGGCGTTCAGCGCGGTGAGCAGCGCGGCGCGAACCGTCTCGACCGATGCGTCGAAGTCGAGCGCGACCGTGGTCTGGCCGCCGATGGTCAGGGTGAAGGTGCCGTCGAAGGCGTTGGTGATCGTGAAGACATGGACCGCGTCGGACGGCGTGCTCGCGAACGCGGAGCCGATGACGGTGCCGAGGCCTTCGATCGTTCCGCCGGTGAGCACGCCGACGTTCTGCGTCGCGTCGCCGGTGTCGTCGACGTTGACCGTGTCGTCGCCCGATCCGGCCTGGAGGTCGAGCAGGGCGAGGATGCCGTTGACGGTGCCGGGTGCGGGCGAGGCGTCACCCGACGAGCTGCCGACGTTGATGGTGTCGGCGTCGGCGCCGGTGTCGACGAGCGTGTAGCCGGCGATCGTCTCGATGTTGACCGTGTCGCCGCCCGCCCACGTGTCGAGGTCGGTCTGCTCGGTGTGCGTCGACTCGATCGTGAAGGTGTCGCCGCCGGTGCCGAGGTCGATGTTGAGGAACTCGAGCGCCGAGTAGGTGATGCCCTGCGAGCCCATGCCGAGGCCCGTGAGAACGGTCGAGGTGAGCGTGCCGGTGTTGGCCGTCGCGTCGCCTGCGTCGCTGATGTACGCGGTGTCGGAGCCGCCCTCACCGTTGATCGTCAGGTGGCCGGCGACGAGGTTCAGCGTGCCGGTGAGGACGCCTGCCCCGTTCGTGGTCGGCGCGGCCGTCGACACGTTGATCGTGTCGGTGCCGCCGCCGGTGTTGACGACCGAGTCGGTGCCTGCGTTCGTGCTCAACACGTTGAAGACGGTGCCGTCGTCGCCCAGGTCGATGCGGAGGTGCTCGATGGTGCCGTAGGTGATGCCGGTCTCCATGCCGAGGCCGGTGATGGTCGTGGAGGTCAGCGTGCCCGACTCGCCGGAACCGGTGAGGTCGTCACCGGTGTCGTCGACGTAGAGGTAGTCGCTCGCGCTCGGGGCGTTGCCGTTGATCGTGACGGTGCCGTCGACGTTGTCGAGGATGCCGCCTGCGTTGATCGTGCGCCTGCTGCCGACCTCCGCCTCGCTGCCGACCTCGAAGACGTCGTCGCCGTCGTTGCCGTTGATCGTGAGGGTCGAGTCGTCGAGGGTCGCGAGCACGCCGACCCAGTCGTTGGCCTCGTTGCCGTTCACCGTGAGCGCGCCCGTGAGTCCGCGCACGACGATGTCGTCGTCGCCGCCGTTGCCGTTGACGGTGGCGGTGCCGGCCATGCCGACGGCGACGGCCACGAAGTCGGCGCCGTCATTACCATTGACGGTGGTGGTCGAACCGACCGCCGTGGCGGTGATCAGCACCGTGTCGTTTTCGGTGTTGCCGTTGACGGTCAGCGTGCCTGCATTGCCGGTCACGGTGACGCTGTCGGTGCCTGCGTCGCCGTTCACGACGACGGTGCCCGCGTTCGCGGTGACCGTCACGGTGTCGCCGTCGGCCTCGCCGTTGACGGTGAGCGTGTGGCCGACCGCGTTGCCGTTGATCGTGATGCCGTCGGTTCCGTTGTTGGCGTTGACGGTCGTCGTGGTCGCGCCGGTGTTGGTGACGATGAAGGCGTCGTGGCCGGTGCCGAGGTCCACCCGCATCGTCTCGACGGTGCCGTAGATGATCGTGCCCGCACTCAAGCCGGTGAGCGTCGTCGTGTTCAGCACGCCGGTGTCGCCGGTGGTGTCGCCGTCGTCGCTGACCTTGAGCGTGTCGGAACCGCCCTGACCGTTGATCGTGAGCGTTCCGAGCACGTCGACGAAGCCGGCGTTGGTGGGCGCGTCGCTCGAGACGTTGATGACGTCGTCGCCGTTGTTGGCCTGCACGTTCGTCTGCGTGCCGGCCGCCGACGAACGCACGTTGAACTCGTCGTTGCCGGTGCCCAGGTTCACGAACAGCGTCTCGACGCTGTAGGTGACGCCGTCGGAGTGCAGGCCGAGGCCGCTGACGACGGTGGAGGTGAGCTGGCCGACCTGGTTCGTGGTGTCACCTGCGTCGTTGACGTGGAGCGTGTCGCCGCCGTCGCCGCCGATGACGTTGACGCCGGCGTCGATGTTCTCGACGGTGCCCGAACCACCTGCGTTGCCGACGTGGAAGATGTCGCCAGAGCCCTCGCCCTCGAGCTGCAGGTTGGCCTTGGTGCTCGTGACGGTGATCGTGTCGACGCCGTCGCCAGCCTTGATCGTCAGCAGGTCGGTGTCGACGTGGTCGGAGTCGCTGAGCACGAGCGTGTACTTGCCGAGCCAGGTCGCCGTTGTGGTCGGCACCGAGGTCGCCGCGCCCGTGCCGCCGCTGATCACGGGAAGTGCGATCACACCGTCGCTGCGCAGGTTCGACACGAGCGGCGCGACGTCGGAGCCCGTGATCGTCACGTTGTCTGCGCCCGACAGCAGATTCATGACGATTGTGTCGGCGACCTCGGTCGGGCCGTCGGTGAGCATCAGCTTGATCTGGGCGACGCCGGCCGAGGCCAGGTCGCCGGTCAACGTGATGCCGTCGGTGCCAGACCTCGGGTTGATGAAGAGCGTGGTCCCGTTGCCGATGATCGTGGCGCTGCCGGACACGGTGCCCGTGTAGGTGACGAGGATGTTCCCGCCCGATGGGCTGATGGCGAACGTGTCGCTCCCGGTAGTGCCCGAGATCTCGACGACGTCGTTGCCCTGGTTGGCCGTGATCGTCTCGCCGAGGATCTGCGACACGACGGCGTAGAAGATGTCGTTGCCGAGCCCCCCGACCATCGGGTTGTCGACGCCGCCGCGGGCGTCGAGGTAGTCGTTCCCCGACCCGCCCTCGAGGGTGTCGACGCCGTCGCCGGAGATAAGCGTGTCGTCGTTGTCGTCGCCGTAGAACTTGACTGCGCCGGTGCCGGTGTAGCTGAGGAGGTCGTTGCCGGTGCCGCCGCGGATCTCCATCGGGAAGCCGGCCGGAGCGATCGTGCCCGCGCTCGGCAGCACGATCATCGAGTCGTTGCCGCTGCCGAAGTCACCGGTGATACGCGTGACCTTGCTGAACACCTCGGCGTAGCCGAACGCTTCGACGCGGACCGTGTAGTAGGTGCCGTCGAAGCCGAGCTGGCGGAGCCGGTAGTCCTCGGTGATGTTCGACGTCTCGACCGTGCGGCGGGAGGCGTTGCTGCCGACGTTGAGCTGGAGCTCGCCCTGGTCGCCCGACGCGTACTGCGCGAGGCGCGGCGGCGGCGTCGGGAAGATGGAGATGGGCACCCGGATGTTGCCGATGTGCACGTCGGCGCAGGCGTCGCCGAAGATGCCGAAGTCGACGCAGACCTCGGCTTCGAGCTCGGCCGTCGTCTCCACACCCAGCACGACGCTGAACGACGCCGACAGCGAGGCGCCGACGGACAGACCGAACGCCTCGGCCGACACGCTGCCGGAGACCGACACGGCCAGGCGGTACGTCGAGCACAGTGCAGGCCATGGGCCGCCGGTCGCACACGTGACGGACGCGCTGGCGCTGAGGCTGCCGTGGATCCCGAAGCCGTCGACGCCGATGTCGATGCTCGCGGTGATCGAGATGTTGAACGTGCCGTTGGAGTAGATGTCGCCGCTGGCGTGGAGCGACAGCGGGCCGAGCGAGCCACCGAGGTTGTTGACCCCGAGGTGCCAGGCGTAGCCCTGCACCTCGAAGATGAAGCCGCCGCTCACGCTGACGAGGCCGGCGATGTCGAGTCGGCCGTTCAGCGTCAGCTTGAAGAAGTCGCTCGACGTGCCAGCCGGGCGGGTATCGATCTCGACGGTGCCCGTCGCCTCGACGTGGAACACCGACGTGATGTCGAAGTTCAGCGACAGCGCCAGGTTGATGTAGATGCCCTGGTTCGACAGGGCGATCGTCCCCGTCGTCTTGAACTTGAGCTCGATGCCCGCTGCACCGATGTTGAAGCTCAAGTCGAAGACGAGCTGGAAGCTGCTGGGGGTGATCGCGACGCCTGCGTGGCCGGTGCCGGTCGCGAAGCCGAGGAAGTCGAACGTGCCGTGGATGATCACGGTCACGTACGAGCCCGCCGCCTGGTAGTCGTTCGGGTTCGTGCCCCCGAACAGCAGGTAGTCGATCATCGCGGCGTTGGTGAGATCGGGCGCGCTGCCGTCGATCACATAGCACTCGCCGGTGGTCGCGACGCACGGGTCGAGGCGGGCGAGCAGCTTCGCCGCGAGCCCCCCGAGCACGCCGCCGGTGGCGACCTGAGCGTCGAGGAAGTCGGTGAGCCGCTCGGGGACGGCGATCTCCTGGTCGACGCCCGTCGTGTTCAGCAGCACGCGGGCGGACACGGTGAGGCCGAGCCCTGGGATGTTGACGTCGAGGTCGACGTCGATGTCGAGCGCGATGCCCGAGCTCTTGATGACGAGAGCGCCGAGCACGGAGATGGAGAGGATCGGCGACGCCGAGCTGCTGATGCCGCCCGAGACGGTGCGGTTGCCGCCGGGCACCGCAACCGTGGTGGTTGCCGTGCTGGAGTAGGCCGAGCGGTCGGGGCCGACGAGCAGCTCGCCTGCGGCGAGGAGCTTGAGGCCCTGCGAATCGACTTGCAGCGTGAAGATGCCGACGAGCACGAAGGTGTTCGCCAGGTTCAGTGCGCCAGCCAGTTCTATCTTGATCAGGAAGTCGTCGAACTGCAGCAGGATCGGGTTGTTCAGGTCTCCCGTGAAGACGTGGTAGCCCATCTCGACGGTGTTGCCGTCCTCGTCGAGGTGCTCGGGGAAGCTCTCCTCGAAGTCGATCGGGCTGGCACCGTCGCTCGTGCTCAGGCCGATGTTGAACGCGACGCCGAGCGTGCCGACCGCGGTGAGGGCGCTCAGTCCGACGAAGCCGAACGAGCCGATCTCCAGCTCACCGGCGAGGTACGTGCCGAGCGAGGCACCGGAGACGTCGACTTCGAGGCCGATGAACAGGCCGACGTCGAGGTCGTTGATGGCGAAGCCGACCGCGCTGGAGTTCGTCGCCTTCGGCGTGCCGATCGCGCCGCCTGCGCCGATGTTGAAGTCGAGCTTGTCGATGTAGCCGTTGCCGTTCCAGTCGGCGATGTACGGGCCGTTGAAGCCCACGAAGCCGTAGACGTTCGACGCGCCGAAGGTGAGGATCTTGACGGTCTTCTCCGAGCCGTTCACCAGCGTGACCTCTGCGCTCGGCCCGATCTCGATGCCGAATGCGCCGCTGAGGGAGACGAGCCCCATCACGTCGAGGGTCATGAAGCCGATGCCTGCCTTGATGAGCAGGCTGTCCATGGTGAGCTCGACCACGATGTCCGCGCCGGCCGTGGTGCGCGCGCCGGTCTTGACGCCGAAGCCCGCGACGTCGCCCGTGGCCACGCCGTCCTGATCCGGGAACGAGGCGATGAAGTCGACGACCGGCAGGATCGGGAACCCGCTCACGAGCGGCGTCGACAGGTTGACCTCGAGCAGGAGGTCCTGGGCACGGAAGACGAAGTACTCCTCGAGCCCGACGAGGCCGATGAGGTTGGCGCGGCCGTTCAGGGCGATGTAGCGGCTCGGGTCGATCGGGTCGATGGGCGTCATGATCGCGACGCCGAAGGTGAGGTCGTCGATGACGAGGCCGATGGCGTCGTCGTTGGTCTCGGCGTCGATGATCTGGCCGGTGTTGGGACCGGATGTATGGCGGTCGATGACGCCGTCCGCGTCGGCGTCCTCC
The DNA here is from genome assembly GCA_036380695.1 of Acidimicrobiales bacterium. Classification (GTDB taxonomy): domain Bacteria; phylum Actinomycetota; class Acidimicrobiia; order Acidimicrobiales; family CADCTF01; genus DASVEG01. Next base: position 7,801 of record DASVEG010000178.1, on the reverse strand, counting down.
CAGTACGGGCCGTTGACGCCGAAGAACGCGTGGAGGTTCTGCCCGCCGATCGTCATGAAGGCGAGGTCCTTCTCGGTGGCGCCGAGCACGCTGTTGAGCGACTCGTCGAGACCGAGCGTCTCGATCACTTCGGTGATCGGCAGGATCGCGTCGGCGAGCTGCACGGTGTGGACCTGGCCGATCTCGAAGTAGATCGCGCCGTCGATGTACACGAACTCACCAAGCTCGATGTGGATGTTCTCCGCACCGCCGCCGATGAGGAAGCCGCGCATATTGAGCTCGACGGGGTCGTTCACGCCCGTCGTGCTCGTCTCGATCGCATAGCCGGCGACGTCCGTCGTGCCCGCGCCGTCGGTGTCGGGGAAGGAACGCACCCAGTCGACCGCGGGCGGCGGTGCCTGCGGGGGCGCCGAGGCGAAGCGGTTGCCGATGTTGACCTCGACCCGGACGCCATGGCCCGAGATGTCCACGCCAGGGATGCCGAGCAGCGCGATGTCGTCGGCCTCGGCCTTGATGGCGAACATCCTGGGCAGCACGCCGTTGAGCGCGAGCTTCGTCGAGTTCAGCGGGTCGGCGAGATTCGGCTGGAACGGAACCGGGTCCATGATCATGAACCCGAGGTCGAGATTGCCGACGAAGAAGCCCACCGGGTCGGTGTCGGGGTCGAACGCCTGCAGCTCCGCGAGCGACAGCACGCCGTCGCCGTCGTTCTCGAGGCTCCACCCGGTGAGCCCGGGCGCGTACCCGATGAAGACGCTGGCGCCGTCGACGCCGAGCTGCATCGTGCGGACGGGCACGTTGTAGAGGATCGAGAAATCGCCGGTCCTGGCGAGGGTCGTGCCGCCCGGATCGTCCTCCAGCGTGTCGGGGTCGGCGCCGTCCGCGTTGGCGAGCGGCACCGCGACGAGCGGCGTCACCAGCGGGCCCGTCGCCGTCCGCAGGCCGGTGGCGATGTCGACGTAGCGCACCGGACCAATGACGAGCTTGAAGCCGCCGGAGACGTGAACGAAGTCGGACACCTGCAGCAGCATGCGGTCGGCCGACAGCGCGATGAGCTGCGTGCCCTCGAAGTCGAGCTCGACCGGCGTGTTGGCCTGCGTCGTGCCGGTGCGCACCGCGAAGCCGGCGACGTCGTCGGTGCCTGCGCCGTCGGTGTCGGGGAACGACTTCTTCCAGTCGACCGTCGGCATCGGGACGGTCGGCATGGTCGCCCACGCCGTGCCGTAGTTCACCTGCACGCCGACCATGCGCGCGGTCAGGTCGAGGTATTCCTCGAGCCCCACGAGCGTCAGCTCGTCGGCGGTCGAGTTCAGGGCGAACATCTTCGGCAACATCGGCGGCAGCAACTGGTGCGCGCCCTGGAGCGGCGCCGGCGTCATCGACACCATGCCGATGTCGAGGTTCGAGATGAAGAACCCGATCGGGTCGGTCGTCATGGTGTCGAACTCGTCGCGGCTGAGGACGCCGTCGTTGTCGGTGTTGAGCGACCACGTGCTCAGGCCGGGAGCCCAACCGAGGAACACCGACACGTCGGTGGCGCCGATCTGGATGGTCTGGACGGGGACGTTGAACAGGATCCCGTAGTCGCTCGACCGCTTGAGCGAACCGTCGCCCGGGTCCTCCTGCCACGTGTCCTCGTCGGCGCTGCTGTCGGGCACGGCCGACACGGGAACGGCCGTGAGCTGTGCGGCGAGCGTCGGGTCGGTCGGTGCGCCGTTGAGGCCGGTGACCACGTCGACCTTGAGCACCGGGCCGATGCGGAACGAGAACCCGCCGGAGATGTGGACGGCGTCGGAGATCTTGAGGAGCACGCGGTCGGCGGAGACGCCGATCAGCGGGGTGCCGTCGAAGTCGAGCTCGACCGCGGCGTTTGCGCCGGTCGCGCCCGTGGCCACCGCAAAGCCGGCGACGTCGTCGGTGGCGCTGCCATCGGTGTCGGGGAACGACCGCTTCCAGTCGACAACCGGCAGGGTCGCGTCCGGCATGCTCGCCCACGGCGTGCCGCGGTTGACCTCGACCGCGAGCTTCCGGATCTCGAGCTGGAACACGTCTTCGAAGCCGACCACGCCGGCAACCTCGGCGAACGAGCTCAGGGCGAACATCTCGGGGAGGAACTGCGGGAGCGTCGTGAGCCCGATCTGCTGGATCGGCGCGACGGTCATCGCGAGCAGCCCGATCTTCACCTCGCCCACGAAGAACCCGATGGGGTCGTTCGTGATGAGGTCGAACTCGGCGCGCGAGAGCACGCCATCGTCGTCGGTCGCGAGGTTCCACGAACTCAGGCCAGGTGCCCATCCGAGGAACACCGAGACGCCCGTCGCGCCGAACTGCAGCGTGCGGACCGGGATGTTGTAGATGATCCCGTAGTCGGTGGTCCGCGCGATCGTCCCGTCGTCCGGGTCTTCCTCCCAACCGTCGCTGTCGACGTCGGCGACCGACGAGACAGGGATGGCGGTGAGCGCGGCCGACAGGGTCGGGTTCGAGACAGGTGCGCCCGTGAAGCCGGTCGAGATGTCGACCTTCTCCACCGGTCCGAGCTTCACGGCGAACCCGCCGGAGATGTGGACGGCGTCGGAGATCTTGAGCAGCACGCGGTCGGCGGCAAAGCCCACGAGCGGCGTGCCGGTGAACGTGATCGCCACGGGGGTCGACGCTTCGGTTGCGCCGGTCGCGACCGAGAAGCCGCCGCTGCCGTACGACCGGACCCAGTCGATGGTCGCGTGCGTCGCGGCCGCGTCGGGGCCCGTCCAGGCGGTGCCCTCGTTGAGCTGCACCGCGACGTTGCGCAGCGTGAACTCGAAGACCTCTTCGAAGCCCTTCCACCCGGCCGATTCCGCGAGCGAGTCGAAGGCGACGAAGTTCGGCAGCATCGTGTGCAGGAGCGTGAGCCCGACGTCTTCCAGCGGCTCGGGGTCGGCGAGCACGAGGCCGAGGTCGAGGTCGGTGACCAGCAAGCCGACGGGGTTGGTGGTGATGGCGTTGAACTCCGCGAGGGAGAGCTTGCCGTCGTCGTCCGTCGCCAGGTTCCAGCTCGACAGGCCAGGCGCCCAGCCGAGGAAGACCGACACGTCGCTCGCGCCGATCTGCAGCGTGCTGACCGGGAGGTTGTAGATGATCCCGTAGTCGGTCGAGCGGGCCAGGGTCTGCTCGCCCGGGTCTTCCTCCCACGGGTCGCCGTCTTCGTCGTCGCCGGTGAGGTCGGCGTCGCCGAGCGGGATCAGCGCGAGCGCGGCCGCGAGCGTGGGGTTCGACGGGGCGCCGTTGAAGCCGGTGACGATGTCGACGTACTCCACCGGGCCGATGCGAATGCTGAACGAGCCCGAGATGTGGACGACGTCGGAGATCTTGAGCAGCGCGCGGTCGGCGCCAACGCCGATCAGCGGGCCGGTGTGCTTGAGGTTGACCGGCGTCGCCGCCGCGGTGGCGCCGGTCTGCACCTGGAAGCCCGACGAGCCGTAGGAGCGGATCCAGTCGATGGTCGGGACCGTCGACCCCGCGGTGGCGTTCTGCCACGGCGTGCCCTGGTTGATCTCGATGCCGAGATTCCGGAACGTGAGCGTGAACACGTCCTCGAAGCCCACCCAGCCGGCGGAGGCGGCGAGCGACTCGACGGCGACGAAGCTCGGCAGGAACGTGTGCAGGGTTGTGAGACCGACCCCTTCGAAGGGCTCGGGGTTGCCGACGACCATGCCGAAGTCGAGGTTCGTGACGAGCACGCCGATCGGGTCGTCGGTCAGCGCTTCGAACTCGGTGAGCGAGAGCACGCCGTCTGCGTCGTTCTCCCAATCCCAGTCCGACAGGCCATCAGCCCAACCGAGGAACATGGTGACGTCCGCGGCGCCGAACTGCAGCGTGCGGATCGGCATGTTGTAGAGGATCCCGTAGTCGGTCGACCGCTTGAACGAGCCGTCGCCCGGGTCTTCCTCCCACGAGTCGCCGTCGCCGCTCACGTCTGCTTCTGTCGACGGGTCGATCAGGAAAAGCGCGGCGGCGAGCGTCGGGTCGGCTGGCGCACCGCTCAGGCCGGTGACGACGTCGACCTTCTCGACCGGCCCGAGCTTGATCGAGAACGAGCCGGAGAGGTGGACGGCGTCGCTGATCTGCAGCAGCGCCTTGTCGGCCGCGATGCCGACGAGCGGCGTGCCCGCGTGCGTCAGGTACACGGGCTCCGACACGTCGGTCGCGCCGGTGTCGACCGCGAAGCCGGCCGAGCCGTAGGACCGCACCCAGTCGATCGCCGCCGTCGTCGCGGTGGCGGGCGCGTTGTACCAAGGTGTGGCCGAGTTGATCTCGATGCCGACGTCGCGGAAGTCGAGCTCGAAGTACTCCTCGAAGCCCTGCCAACCGGCCGACGCAGCGAGGGAGTCGAGCGCCAAGAACCGCGGTAGGTAGGCGTCGACGCCGAGCAGCAGACCCTCGAGCGAGTCGGGCGTGCCGAGCACCATGCCGAGGTCGAGGTCGGTGACGAGCACACCGATCGGGTCGGTGGTCTCCGCCTCGAACTCGGTGAGCGAGAGCACGCCGTCGGTGTCGTTGTCCCAGTCCCAGTCGCCGAGGCCTTCGGCCCAGCCGAGGAACACGGTGAGGCCGGACGCACCGAACTGCAGGGTGCGGATCGGGATGTTGTAGATGATCCCGTAGTCGCTCGACCGCTTGAGGGTGCCGTCGCCGGGATCCTCTTCCCACGTGTCGCCGTCCTCGTCGCCGCCGGTGAGGTCGGGCTCGGTGGAAACGGGAATCTTTGTGAGGTTCAACGCGAGGGTGGGGTCGGTCGGCGCGGCGTTGAAGCCGGTGATGACGTCGACCTTCTCGACCGGGCCGATCTTCACGGAGAACGAGCCGGAGATGTGCACGGCGTCGCTGATCTGCAGGAGCGCCTTGTCGGCGGCGATGCCGAACAGCGGGGTGCCCGCGTGCGTGAGGAAGACCGACTCGACGACGTCGGTGCTTCCGGTCTCGACCTCGTAGCCGCTGTTCCCGAACGACCGAACCCAGTCGATCGCCGCGGTGGTGAGACCCGCGGGAGTGCTGATCCACGGCGTGGCCGAGTTGACCTGGATGCCGATGTCGCGGAAGTCGAGCTCGAACACGTCTTCGAAGCCCTGCCATCCCGCGGAGTCCGCGAGCGAATCCACGGCGACGAACCTCGGCAGCAGCGCCTGCAGCGACGCCTGCGCGAGCGGCAGCGCCGCGGAACCCGCGACGATCCCGATGTCGAGCCCCGTGATGAGCACGCCGATCGGGTCGGTCGTGATGTCCTCGAACTCCGACAGCGAGAGCACGCCGTCGTTGTCGCCGTCGAGCGTCCAGGTCGACAACCCGTCGGCCCAACCGAGGAATGCCGAGATTCCGCTGCCGCCGAACTCGAACGTGCGGATCGGGAGGTTGTAGATGATCCCGTAGTCGCTCGACCGCTTGAGCGTGCCATCGCCCGGGTCTTCCTCCCACGCGTCGTCGTCGGTGCTCACGTCGTCGACACCAGAGACCGTGATCGACGTGAGCTGCGAGCCGAGGGTGCCGTAGGGGGCACCCGGGATGGCGCTGAACCCGGTGACGACGTCGACCTTGATCGTCTGGCCGATCTTGATGCTGAAGGAGCCGGAGATGTGCACGGCCTCGGAGATCTGCAGCAGTGCCTTGTCCGCCGCGAAGCCGATGAGCGCAGTGCCCTCGTGGGTGATGAAGACGCTCGGCGCCGCGTCGGTCGTGCCGGTCTTGACCTCGTAGCCCGAGGACCCGAACGACGCCTTCCAGTCGACGACGGGCACGGCCTGCGTCGCGCTCGACCCGGCCCACGCGGTGCCCGAGTTGATCTCGATCCCGACGTTGCGGGTCGTGAACTCGAATACGTCCTCGAAGCCGACCCAGCCGGCCTCCGCAGCGAGGGAGTCCATGGCGAAGACGCGTGGCAGCAGCACCGGGAGCGTCGTGAGCGGGGCTCCCATCGGGATCGCGTTGCCGAACACCATGCCGAGGGCGAGGTCGGAGATGAAGACGCCGATCGGGTCGGTGGTGATGGCGTCGAACTCGTCGCGGGACAGGATGCCGTCGGTGTCGCCTGCGAGGGTCCAACTGCTGAGGCCCTCGGCCCACCCGAGGAAGACCGACACGCCAGAGGCGCCGATCTGCACGGTGCGGTACTCGACGTTGTAGAGGATGCCGTAGTCGCTCGACCGCGCCAGCGTCCCCGGATCCTCTTCCCACGGATCGTCGTCGTCGTCGTCGGGAACGGTCGAGACGTCGATCTGGGTGAGCAGAGCGCCGAGGGTGCCGTACGGCGCGCCGGGCACGGCGGTGAAGCCGGTCACGATGTCGAGCTTCTCGATCGGGCCTGCCTGGAAGCTGAACGAACCGGAGATGTGCACGGCATCGGAGATCCGGAGCAGCGTCTTGTCGGCAGAGAACCCGACGAGCGGCGTGCCCTCGAAGTCGAAGACCGGGTCGTCGTTCGGCGTGATGAGCGTGAACCCGCTGGTGCCAAACGACTCAACCCAGTCGATGGTCGGCACCGGCGTGCCGACAGCTGCCGTGTACCAGTGCTTGCCCTGGTTGACCTCGATGCCGACGGTGAGCGCCTCGAGCTGGAAGTCGGTGATGTTGACGAGGCCGAGGCTGTCGATCACGCCGCTGACCGCGTAGAACTTCGGCTTCACGAGCGCATCGAACGCGGTATTGCCGGTCTTGACGCCCGACAGGAGCAGGAAGCCGATGTCGGCGCCTGCGAGCAGGAAGCCCTTCGTGCCCGACCCGAGCTCGGTCTGGTCGATCACGTTGTCGGCGTCGGTGTCGGACCAGGCGAAGCCGTCGCCGAAGAAGACGTTGAGGTTGGTCGCCGCGACCTGCAGCGACGTGACCGGCAGGTTGTAGATCATCGACCAGTCGGCCGAGCGGCCGAAGGTCGTGCCGTCCGACTCCGGCAGGCCGGAGATCGTGGAGAGCTGCAGCGGGGGCGAGCCACCAGTGAAGCCGGTCGCGACGTCGACGAGCATCGTGCCGCCGCGGGCGAAGGTGAACGTGCCAGACGCGTGGATGACGCTGTCGATCGTGATGCTCGCGGGAACCGAGACCGACAGGAGCGTGCTCGGCGAGTCGAACGTCTTGGCCGGCGAGGTGATGACGTACGGGTTGACGTCGTGGTCGAGCCACGTGTCGTCGGCGGCCTCGCCGTACAGCACGACGCTGATCGAGCCGAGGCCGAGGTCGAGGTCGCCGAACGCGACGAACTCGGGTGCGAGGAGCATCCCGTCGAAGGCATGCCATGCGCGGGTGCCGGACGTGAAGATCGCGAGGGCGAAGTCGCCGAGGTTGCCGGCGATGCCGACCGGGTTGCCGAGGGGCTCGACGCCGAGGAAGCCCGAGCCGCCAGTGCCCGTCGCGCCGCTGACCGAGAGGACGTTCGCGGTGACCGCGGTCTCGGGGCCGCCGTTCGCCGTCGGCGTCACGTCGTGCGCTTCCGACACGAAGTCGTAGTCGCCGGTGATCTTGACGAAGCCGAGCACGCTCACGGTGAGGTCGCCCGCGAAGTCGTCGACCGCGCCGGTGAGCCCGGCGCCGTCGGAGAAGTCGAACGAGTCCTCGAGCGTGGTCGCGCCGAGGATGCTCTCGATCGTGGCGAACGACGACTGCTTGCCGCCGGTCTGGGTGAACTTGCCGGTGTCGACGGCGCTGATCTCGAACACGTTGGCCGTGTCCGGGCTCGACAGCACGTCGGTGCCTGCGCCGCCGTTGACCGTGATGACGGTCGAGTGCGTGCCCAGGTTCTTGATGATCAGGGTGTCGTCGTCATCGCCGAGGTTGATCG
>DASVEG010000177.1:0-2003 GCA_036380695.1 Acidimicrobiales bacterium | reverse complement strand
TCGAAGAACGGTTTCGCCCCCGCGGCGCCGTCGTTCGCGGTGCCCGAGTAGTGGCACACCGACCAAGAACGGACCGCGACGATGCCGTTGTCGTCCCACCCGGGGCAGTCGGGCCGCTCCTTGCCGTGCACGGCCGGGCGGTACTCGGTCGGGAGGTGGTCCCGGAAGATCGCGACCTCCTCTTTGGTCCACGCCCGCCCCGCGAACACCACGTTGACGGTGACCGGCTGGGTCAGGTGCCGGTCCGCGAGGGCCATCACGTCGAGCCGGGGGTACTCGACCGGCGGGCCGTCGACGAGGGCGACCGACCCCTCGATAGGGATAGCGTGGCCGAAGACACCGCGCACCTGGAGGCGCCACGTGCCCGCCTGCGGGTTCGCGACCGTGAATTGGGCGACGGGGATGGTGCGCTCGTTGCCCGCGGTCTTGTCGTACGAACCGACGACCGACGAGTTGCCGACGATCGACCCGTCGGGCGCGATACCCCACAGGTGCGCGTAGTGGAGCGGGTTGGGCCATTCGATGCGCGCGTACATGGTGCGGTTCTCGCCGGGCGCGACGTCGACGGCCACGTCGACACACAGCGGTGGCGAGCACGGATCCGCAGGAGTGGTGAAGTACGGCTCCAGCACTGCCGCGGTGTCGGGGTTGCGCGTCACCGTCGTCTCGAAGGCGAGCCGCTCGGGGTTGCCGGGCGACGGGTCGGCGAGCGCACCCGACACGAGCCGGGAAGCCGGCGACGTGGCGCCGAGCGTCGTGGCCTGTTGCGGTGTGGTCCCGGTCGGGGCGGTGATGTCGTGTGCGCCGGCCGGCGGCACCACCAGGCCCGTTGTCGCGACGGAGAGCGCGACCGCGAGGGCGATCGCGAGCGATCGTCCCCGCTGCCGACGGGCCCGCACGGTGGATGGTTCGCCGTCGTCGCTCGTTCGACCTGCGTGCGAGCGGGCCGACGACTACTCCCGGCGGGCCATTGCGTCCTCGGCCCACCAGAGCCCGCCGAGCACGGCGAGCGCGATGCCGAACGCGATCGCCGCGAGGCCCCATCCCGCGGGCTCGTCAGCGGCGAAGTCGCTGAGGCCGAAACCGACGGCGGCCATCGCCGCCACCCAGCCCGCCTGGAAGGCGAGGAGCAGGTACCGCATCCATGCCAACTGCGCGCGGCGGCGCAAGGCGAGCGCGACCGCGCCCGCGATCGCGCAGGGCAGAAGCGAGAAGAGCAGGACGAACCCGGCGACGGCCGCGGTGTTGACGCCGTCGGTCCAGAAGGGGAGGTAGGTGTCGTAGGCAGACCACGCCGCGACGCCGAGCACGAAGACGATGGCGGCCAAGCGGGCGGCCACGAACGACTCGCCGCCCGCTGGTCTCACGACGCCGGTCACGTCGTGGTCGGTCACCGACCTCCATTCAAGCGCCCCGGTCACGACGTGCGGGCGTTCGAGCACGCGGACCGGGGAACGACGGCACGCCCGCGACGCTTCGGGAACGGCGAGGATGCCCGATTGCCGGCGTCCACGGACCTACCGTTCTCGGATGCGGCTGCGGGCGGTCACACCCCGGATCTGGATGAAGCTCACTGCGATCGCGTTGAGCTTCACGATCCCGCTCGTCGTCACGACCTATTTCCTGGTCGGCGAGCAGAGCATCAAGATCGATTTCGCCGATCAGGAGCTGAAGGGCGACCGTTACCTGCGGCCGCTGAGCCAGTTGCTCGCCCACCTCGAGTTGCACCGCGCGCTGGCGCGCGAGGGCGACGCCGCGCAGGCGGGGCGCATCGAGACGGCGGTCGAAGCCGACTTCGACGCGCTGCTCGCCACCGACCGCGAGCTGGCGTCGGCGTTGGCCACCACGAGCGCGGACCTGAACGCGCGCGATCGAGGTTCGGCGGTGCCCGCGAGGCTGCGGTCGTCGTGGGAGACGGTGAAGCTGGCAGGCGACCCGGCGACGATCGACCGGCTGCACAGCGCCCTCATCGACGACGTGCGCAAGCTGATCGCGCACGTCGG
>DASVEG010000176.1:0-12010 GCA_036380695.1 Acidimicrobiales bacterium | reverse complement strand
GGGCACGGTCTCGGTGTCGTGCTCGTCCGACGGCGTGTGCAAGGACGACGCGCCGGCGGCGCCGGTCACGACCATCGCGCCCGACCTGCCGTCGGCCGCCGACGCGGAGCGCAAGGCGCGCGAGCTGTTCGACGCCGTCGGCGACGACGTCGAGGGGCTCGACGCGACGGTCGAGAACTACGGCGCGGGCGTGTCCGTGCAGTTCGAGCAACGGGTGGGCGACCTCGAGGCGATCGGCTGGTCACGGGGCGCGACGTTCGGCGAGAAGGGTGCGTTGCAGAACGCGTTCGGGTCGCTGGCCGACACGGTCAAGGTGGGCGACTACCCGCTCGTCGAGCCCAAGAAGGCGTTCGAGCGGTCCCAGGCGCTCCAGGAGCAGTCGCAGGTGCGCACGCTCGAAGACCGGGCGGCGCAGGAGGGCGGCGCGGTCGACAGCGAGGCCGCCAAGGAGGCCGAACTGCGGGCCGGCGCCTCAGGTGGTTCGTCGGGGTCTGGCTCCTCCGGATCCTCGGGGTCGTCCGCGGGGAGCACCGGGGTCGCCGAGCCGGCACCGGCGCCCGATCAGCCGGTGAGCGACGGCGGCGCGGGTGGCACCGACCCGGCGCCTGGCAGCGAGCCCGTTCCGAGGCCGCTCCCCGCCGACCAGGTCCCGATCCCTGAGCCCGAGCCCGTCGTCGTGAAGCTCACGGACGTGGAGATCGTCCTGGTCGTCGAGCACCCGATGTGCCCGGGCGGCACGGTGTACGTGGTGCCCGCGTACCGGTTCACGTCGGAGGACGGCGAGGAGCACGTCTACGGCCCGGTCCCCGCGGTCGGCGACGAGTACCTCGCCTCGGCGTCGAAGGGCGGCGACGAGCCCGTGTCGTCGGAGGGGTGCGCGGAGCCAGGTGCCGTCGACCTCCCCGCCAAGGAAGAGCCGGGCGTCGGCGCCACCGAGCCTGCGGTGCGCCCCGACTCGCCGCCGCCGCCCGACGTCGCGCCCGAGACGATCGCACCGAACACCACGACAGGCTGACCGGCTGACGGCCCGACCGCCCGCCCTCCCGTTTTTGGGCGCGATCAGGCCGGAATACCGGCCTGATCGCGCCCAAATTCCGTCGCAGCACCCCCGACCGGTACCCTCGCGCTCCGCAATGGGTCCGGCAGACGCGACGGGGAGATTCGACACCAGGGCGGCCGTAGGCTGCTCTCGTCGCGCGGAGCGACCCGTCGGGGCGAATCTCCCCGTCGCGTCTTAGGAGCCATTGATGTTCGACGCCCTCACCGACCGCTTCGACGCGATCTTCACGCGCCTGCGCGGGAAGGGGCGCCTCGGCGAGGAAGACGTCGACGAGGTCCTGCGGGAGATCCGCCTCGCCCTGCTCGAAGCCGACGTCAACTTCAAGGTCGTCCGCAATCTCGTCGGTCGCATCAAGGAGCGCACGGTCGGGACCGAGCTCAGCAAGAGCCTGAGCCCCGCACAGCAAGTCATCAAGATCGTCAACGAGGAGCTGGTCCAGACCCTCGGCGGCGAGAACCTGCGGATCACGTACGCACCCAAGCCGCCGACGGTCGTCCTGCTCGCCGGCTTGCAGGGCTCGGGCAAGACGACCGCCAGCGCCAAACTGGCCCGCTGGTTCAAGCAGCAGGGGCGCAACCCGCTGCTCGTCGGCGCCGACCTCCAGCGGCCCGCGGCCGTCGAGCAGCTGCGCGTCCTCGGCCAGCAGGCGGGCGTGCCGGTCTTCAGCGAGCCGAGCGATCCCGTCACCGTCGCGAAGAAGAGCCTCGAGGAGGCGCAGCGGGTCGGTCGCGACGTCCTCATCGTCGACACCGCGGGCCGGCTCACCATCGACCAGGAGTTGATGGACGAGGTGCGCCGCATCTCGGAGGCGACGCAGCCCCACTACACGTTCCTCGTCATCGACGCCATGATCGGCCAGGCGGCGGTCGAGACCGCCGAGGCGTTTCACCAGACGCTCGAGCTCGACGGCGTGATCCTGTCGAAGCTCGACGGCGACGCCCGCGGCGGTGCCGCGCTGAGCGTGAAGGAAGTCGTCGGCAAGCCGATCGCGTTCGCGTCGGTGGGGGAGAAGCTGGCCGACTTCGAGCCCTTCCACCCCGACCGCATGGCGTCCCGCATCCTCGGCATGGGCGACGTCCTCACCCTGATCGAAAAGGCCGAGCGCGAGTACGACCAGGGGTCGGCCGAACGGGCCGCGCAGGCCCTGCAAGAGGGCAACTTCACCCTCGAGGACTTCCTCGACCAGATGCAGCAGTTGAAGAAGATGGGGCCCATCTCGGGCCTGATCGGTATGCTGCCCGGGATCCCCAAAGAGCTTCGCAACGCCCAGATCGACGATCGGGAGCTCGGACGGGTCGAGGCGATCATCCGCTCGATGACGCCGAAGGAGCGCCAAGAACCCGATCTCATCAACGGGTCGAGGCGCCAACGCATCGCCACGGGCAGCGGGACCAGCACGAGCGAGGTCAACCTGCTGCTCAAGCAGTTCAAGGAAGCCCAGAAGATGATGAACTCGATGGGCTTCGGCAAGGCGCTCGCTCGCAAGAAGAACAAGAAGGGCAAGAAGGGCGGCCGTACGACGCCCAAGGGCCGACGGCCGTGACTCCCGACCAAAGGAACGATTGACGTGGCAGTGAAGCTCCGCCTCATGCGGATGGGGAAGACCAAGCAGCCCACCTATCGCGTGGTGGCCTCGGATGCGCGCTCGCCGCGCGACGGCCGCTTCATCGAGATCGTCGGTACCTACCGGCCTCGCGAGGAGCCGTCGGGTCTCGAGATCGACAACGACAAGGCCCTGAAGTGGCTCCGCAACGGCGCCCAGCCGACCGAGCGGGTGCAGACCCTGCTCAAGATCTCGGGCGCGTGGGAGCAGTACGAGTCGTCGCGCAAGAAGTGAGCGACGGCACCGACCGCGCCGGCGCGGTCCTCACCTACATCGCCGAGTCGATCGTCGACGAGCCGGAGAACGTCGAGGTCGACGTCGACGGCAACACCCTGCGCTTGCACGTCGCGCCCGACGACATGGGCAAGGTGATCGGTCGTCGCGGCCGCGTCGCCCAGGCGATCCGCACGGTCGTCCGCGCCGCGGGTGCGAAGGACGGCACCGACGTGAACGTCGACATCGTCGACTGAGGTCTCTTGCTGCTCGAGGTCGGCCGCGTCGACAAGCCTCACGGCATCCGCGGTGAGCTCGTCGTCTCGTTGAGCACGAACCGCACCGAGCGTGTCGCGGTCGGTTCGCGCCTGACCACCAAGGCGGGTCGCACGCTCACCGTCGCCTCGTCGAAGCCGCACCAGACGCGGTGGATCGTTCGCTTCGAGGAGGTTCCCGACCGCGCCGCGGCCGACGTGCTCCACGGCGAACTGCTGCTCGCCGAGCCGATCGACGACCCCGAAGAGCTGTGGGTCCACGAGCTCATCGGGGCGGTCGTCGTCGACGCCGCGGACGGGCGTGAGCTCGGCCGCGTCGCCACCGTCGAGGACAACCCCGCGTCCGACCTCCTCGTGCTCGACGGCGGCGCGCTCATCCCGTTGCGATTCGTCGTCTCGTCAGAGGTCGGGCGTCTCACCGTCGACCTGCCAGAGGGCCTGCTCGACCTCTGAGTCGAGCCGCCCCCGCTCCAGGCCACCGCCGGCATGCGCATCGACGTCTTCACGATCTTCCCGACGATGGTCGACGGGTTCCTCGACCAGAGCCTCATCGGCAAGGCACGCCGCGCGGGGGTCCTCGATCTGCGCGTCCACGACCTCCGGTCCGCGGCGATCGACCCGCACCGCAGCGTCGACGACGCGCCATTCGGCGGCGGCGCCGGCATGGTCCTCGCGCCCGAGCCCTTGTTCGGCGCGGTCGAGAAGGTCGACCCCCCTCGACCCCTGCTGCTGCTCGGGCCCGGCGGCCGCACCCTCACCCAAGACGTGGCGCGCGAGCTCGCAGCAACCGGCGGGTTCAGCTTGCTGTGCGGCCGGTACGAAGGCGTCGACCAACGGGTCGCCGAGCACCTGTGCGACAGCGAGCTGTCGATCGGCGATGTGGTGCTCGCAGGCGGGGAGGTGGCCGCGCTCGTCGTCGTCGAGGCGGTCGGGCGCCTCGTCCCCGGCGTGATGGGGAACGACACGAGCGCCGACGACGAGTCGTTCTCGGGCGGCCTCCTCGAATACCCGCACTACACGCGCCCGGCCGACTTCCGCGGCTGGACCGTCCCCGACGTCCTGCTGTCCGGCAATCACGGGCGGATCGCCCGGTGGCGACGGGCGGCGGCGCTGCACCGTACGCAGGTGCACCGGCCCGACCTCCTCGCCGCGAGGGGCGGCCTGTCCTCCGAGGATGTGAAGCTGCTCGAGGAATTCGGTTACCCTGTCCCGTCCCCCCGAGGTACCGCTCAGGAGTCCGACGCGCCATGAATCCCACCGATCTCGTCGATCGCGGCAGTCTCCGCGACGACATCCCGGTCTTTTCACCGGGCGACACCGTCAAGGTGCACGTGCGCGTCGTCGAAGGCAACCGCGAGCGCGTCCAGATCTTCCAGGGCGTCGTCATCCGCCGCCAGGGTTCGGGCATCCGCGAGACCTTCACGGTCCGCAAGGTGAGCTTCGGCGTCGGCGTCGAGCGCACGTTCCCCGTGCACTCGCCGATCCTCAGCAAGATCGAGGTCGCCACGTTCGGCGACGTGCGCCGGGCGAAGCTGTATTACCTGCGCCAGCGCAGCGGCAAGGCCGCGAAGATCAAAGAAAAGCGCGCCGCGAGGTGACGCGGGGGCCCCTCGCCTGGGAGCCCCCCATCGAGGAGGACGAGCCGCAGGAGGCCGGCCTCCCTGCGTTCGCGACCGGAACCCGTCCCGAGGGCGGGTTCTTCCGCGAGATGCCCGTCCTCGTCGGCTCCGCGCTCGTCGTGGTGTTCCTGCTGCGCATGCTGGTGTTCCAGACCTTCTACATCCCGTCGCCTTCGATGGGTTGCGAGGGCTGCCCTGTTCACACGCTCGAGATCGACGACAAGATCGTCGTGTCGAAGCTGTCGTACCGGCTGCACGACCCGCGGCGCGGCGACATCGTCGTGTTCGACTGCCCGCCCGCGGCGCAGTGCCACGACGTGCCGGAGACCGGCAACGCGGTGCGGCGTGCGTTCTCCTGGTTCGGCCAGCGCATCGGGATCGTCCCGCCGTCGACCGAGGACTACATCAAGCGAGTGATCGCGCTGCCGGGGGAGACGGTCGAGTTGGAGAACGGCGTCGTGTTCATCGACGGACGGCCCCTCGACGAGCCCTACTTGCCGGCCGACATGCGAACTGACGCGCCGACGTCGTTCCCGCAGCCCTTTGTCGTGCCGGAGGGCCAGCTGATCGTGTTCGGCGACAACCGCCCGAACTCGTCCGACTCCCGCCGGTTCCACGCCATCGAGCAGGACAGCGTGATCGGCCGCGCCGTCGTCCGCTTGTGGCCGCTCGACCGCTTCGGCTTCTTGTGAGCGCGTTCCCGTGACCCTCGGCCCGGTGTCCCAGTCCCGCCCTACGATGCAGCCATGAGCGCCGAAGACCTCGAGCGGTACGAGACCGAGATCGAGCTGCAGCTCTACCAGGAGTACAAGGCCGTTCTCCCGATGTTCCGCTACGTCGTGGAGACGGAGCGGCGCTTCTACCTGGCCAACGAGGTCAACATGGAGCCGGCTACCGACAACGGTCGCCAGTTCTTCCGCTTGCAGCTCAAGGACGCGTGGGTGTGGGACATGTACCGCCCGGCGCGCTTCGTCACGAACGTCACCGTGGTCACGTTCAAGGACGTCAACATCGAGGAGCTCCCCGAGAAGGAGCTGTAGGCGTGGCCTCGGCGGCGAGGGCGCTCGGCGACTCGGGGGAAGCCGCCGTCGCGGATTGGTACGTCAACCGCGGATTCCAGGTCGTGGCGCGGAACTGGCGGTGCCGCGAGGGCGAGCTCGACATCGTGGCCGTCGGCGGCGGCGTCGCGGTCTTCTGCGAGGTGAAGTCGCGCTCGTCGGTGGCGTTCGGCGCGCCGGTCGAGGCGGTGGGCCGCGACAAGCAGGCGCGGATCCGGCGTCTGGCGGCGCGTTTCCTCCGTGAGCGAGGCGCGGCGGTGCGGTGCCGCGAGGTGCGCTTCGACGTCGCGTCGGTGCTCGCCGGCGACATCGAGGTTGTCGAGGGCGCGTTCTAGGTGGTGGAGGCTGCTGGTTCGGGCGACGGCGCCGACCTGTCGACGCTCGCCGTCACGTTGGGCCGAGGCGAACACCTGCCGGGCGATCCCGTGAACGTGCCCGTCGTGTTGTCCTCCACGTTCCGCGGCGGCGGCCGCTTCTCGTACGGACGCGAGGGCAACCCGGGGTGGGAGGCGTTCGAGGAGGTCGTCGGGGGGTTGGAGGGCGGCGCGGCCGTCGTCTTCCCGTCGGGCCTCGCCGCGGTGCGGGCCGTGCTCGAGCTCGTCCCCGTCGGCGGCAATGTCGTCGCCGCGAACGGCGCGTACAGCGGCACCAGGCGGTTGCTCGCCGACCTCGAACAGCGGGGGCGGCTGTCGACCCGCCTCGTCGACGTCACTGACACGTCCACCGTCGTCGGCGCGGCCGACGGTGCCGACGTGCTGTGGGTCGAGTCGCCGACGAACCCGATGATGGAGGTCGCCGACCTGCACGCGCTGCGCGCCGCCACCGCGCGCCTGTACGTCGTCGACAACACGTTCGCGACGCCGCTGCTGCAGCGACCGTTGTCGATCGGCGCCGACGTGGTCGTGCACTCGGCGACGAAGTTGCTGTCCGGTCACTCCGACGTCGTGCTCGGCGTGGCCGTCGCTCGAGACGAGTCGCTGGCGTCCGAGCTGCGGCAGGTGAGGAGCGAGCACGGCGCCATCCCCGGGCCGATGGAGGTGTTCCTCGCGCTTCGCGGGATCCGCACCCTGGCGGTGCGGTTCGAACGGGCGTCGGCGACGGCGGCCATCCTCGTCGAGCGGCTGCGGGGGCATCCCGCCGTCGAGGGCGTCCTCTACCCGGGGTTCGGCACGATGCTCTCGATCCTGGTGCGTGGCGGTGGCCCTGGTGCCGACCGGTTGTGCGCATCGGTGCAGCTCGCGGTCAACGCCACGAGCCTGGGCGGCGTCGAGACGTTGGTCGAGCGCCGTGCGCAGTACCACTGGGACGCGGTCGCCGGAGTGCCCGCGAACCTCGTGCGCGTGTCGGTCGGCCTCGAGCACCCCGACGACGTGTGGCGCGATCTGGCGCGCGCGCTCGACGAGGTGGCGGTGGCCGCGGGCGTCAGATGACCTGGCCGGGCGCGCCGTCGTCGGTCACGACGGGCCGTGCCGATCCCGCCCACGCCTGCATGCCGCCGTTCAGGTTCACGGCGTCGTAACCCCACCGTTGCAGCGCCTGCGCAGCCCGCTGCGACCGGCCACCGACGCGACACACCGCGACGATCTTGGTGTCCCGCGGTAGCACGCCGGCGTGCTGGGCGGCCAGGCTCGCGAGCGGGATGTGGGTGGCGCCCGGCGCGTGGCCAGCGGTCCACTCGTCCGGCTCGCGGACGTCGAGAAGGAAGGCACCCCGCTGCAGCAACGTGTCCGCCTCGGTCGGCCCGACCTGCTCCACGCCGTCGACCACCTCGCCCATGCAGGGAGCCTAAGGGACTACCGGGGCAGGGCCGCCCACACGACGAGGACGGCAACGACGACGAACGCGGCGGCCACCAGCAGGTAGTCGGACGCGCGGCGTTTCTGCTGGCGGAACGGGTTGAAGCCCACGCCGTGATTCTTCCCTAGTGTCGCCGCATGTCTGAGCTCGAGACGGTGCTCGTCGATCGTGCGGACGGGGTCGTGACGTTGACGCTGAACCGGCCCGAGAAGAAGAACGCCGCCAATCGCGTCATGTGGGCGGAGCTGCGAGCCGTGTTCGAGGAGGTCGCCGGGTCGGCGGACGATCGCGTGCTCGTGATCACCGGGGCAGGCGGTGCCTTCTGCTCGGGGGCCGACCTGTCCGACCCGTCGGAGCTGGCGGAGAACGGGCTGGCGCGCATGCGTCGCATCGGCGCGACCGCACTGGCGTTGCATCGGTTGCCCAAGCCGACCATCGCCAAGGTGGGAGGCGTCGCCGCGGGCGCCGGTTGCAACATGGCGCTCGGTTGCGACCTGGTGATCGCGTCGGAGGACGCTCGCTTCTCGGAGATCTTCAGCCAGCGGGGCCTGTCGCTCGACTTCGGGGGGTCGTGGTTGCTGCCCCGCCTCATCGGCCTGCACAAGGCGAAGGAGCTGGCCTTCTTCGCCGACGTGATCTCCGCGGCGGAGGCCGAGCGGTTCGGGGTCGTCAACCGGGTCGTGCCTGCCGGTGAGCTCGACAAGGTGGTCGACGAGTGGGCGGGCCGCCTGGCCGCGGGGCCGCCCCTCGCGCTGTCGATGACCAAGACGATGTTGAACAACTCGATGATGGTGTCGATGGACCAGGCCCTCGAGGACGAGGCAAGGGCCCAGACCGTCAACTTCGGCACCCAGGACTTCCAGGAAGCCGTCGCCGCCTTCCTCCAGAAGCGCCCCCCGACCTTCCAGGGCCGCTAACCGCCGCCCTCAGCGAGGGCGGGCCTCCACCGCCTCGCCCGCGCGCCGCCCCCGGCCGCCCGCGCCCCGCTCGCTTTTGGCCACAAAGTGGGGTCCTGGCCCACTTCGTGGCCACAAGCGACGTTCTGTCGGTCGCCGGCCGACGCCCTGTCTCACCCGTGACGTAGATTCTCGACAGCAGCACCGCAGCACTCTCGAGTGGCCGCCCGCACGGCTCTCCTCACTGCCACACCTGAGGAGCCGCTCGTGCTCGCCACCATTCCTTCCGCAACGTTGCTCGGTGTCGACGGCCGCCCGGTGTCCGTCGAGGTCCACGTGTCGCCGGGCCTCCCGGGGTTCACCGTCGTCGGCCTGCCCGACACGTCTTGCCGCGAAGCGCGCGATCGCGTCCGGGCCGCCCTCCTCTCCTCGGGGCTGCCGTGGCCGTTGAAGCGGGTGACCGTCAACCTCGCGCCGTCCGGTCTCCGCAAAGGCGGCAGCGGCCTCGACCTCGCGATTGCCGTCGGCCTCCTCGTCGCGGGCGGCGTCCTCGACCGCGAGCTGGTCGCCGACCACGCGTTCCTCGGCGAGCTCGGCCTCGACGGCTCGCTGCGCCCGGTGCCCGGCATGGTGCCGATGGTCGACGCCCTTCGCGCGTCCACCGTCGCTGTACCGCTCGCAGCGGTGCGCGAGGCCGAGCTCGTCGGCAGACACGTCGTGCGTGGCGCCTCGACCCTGCACCAGCTCCTGTCCGCCTTGCGCGGCGACGAGCCGTGGCCGACGGCGGACGACCAGGTTGCCGACGGTGGCCTCTCGCCGCCGACAATGCGCCCGCTGCCCGACCTGGCCGACGTGCGGGGGCAACGCGTCGGTCGATGGGCGCTCGAGGTCGCAGCGGCAGGTGGTCACCACCTCCTCCTCATCGGCCCGCCGGGGTCGGGCAAGACGATGCTGGCCAAGCGGTTGCCGAGCCTGCTCCCACCGCTCGGCCGGCGGGAGGCGCTCGAGACCACCCGCGTCCACTCCGCGGCGGGGCTCGCACTCCCGCACGAGCGCTTGGTCGACCGCCCGCCGTTCCGCGCCCCCCACCACACCGCGTCCGTCGTCTCGCTCGTCGGTGGTGGCAGCGGCACGATGCGCCCTGGCGAAGTCAGCTGCGCCACCAACGGCGTGCTCTTCCTCGACGAGCTGGGGGAGATGCCGCCCGCAGTGCTGGAGGCATTGCGCCAACCGCTGGAGGAGGGCGTCATCCGCGTCGCTCGCGCCAAGGCGACGGTGCAGTTCCCGGCGAGGGTGCTCCTCGTCGCGGCGATGAACCCTTGCCCGTGCGGCGAGGGCGGATACACCGGCGCGTGTCGTTGCTCCGATGCAGACCGCGCGCGCTACCTGCGCCGCTTGTCCGGCCCGCTCCTCGACCGCTTCGACCTGCGCATCGTCGTGCAGCGACCCGACGCCGCCCACCTCGTCGCTGGCGCTCCCGGCGAGTCGTCCGACGTGGTGGCGAGCCGCGTCGTCGCGGCGAGGGCAATGGCGGCAGAGCGTGGCGTGCGCGCCAACGCCGAGCTGTCCGGCCGCGACCTCGAACGGTTCGCCAACCTCACCCACGCGGCAACGCGCATCCTCGAGCACAAGCTGCGGGTCGGAGCGCTCACCGCGCGCGGGCTCCATCGCGTCGAGCGCGTCGCCCGCACGGTGGCCGATCTCGAAGGCTCCGACCCCGTCACCGACGAGCACGTGTGCACCGCGCTCGAGTTGCGGATGGAGCTCGCCGCGCTGCAGGGGGTGGCGGCGTGACGGGCACCGACGAAGACCAGCTCCACGCCGCGGCGCTGGCGGCGTTGCCCGGCTGCGGTCCGGCACGGCTCCGCGCGCTCGTCCACACGAGCGACCCGTTGGCCGACGTGTGGCGCGAGGTCGCTGCAGGGCGCGCCCTCTCGCGGCCCGGTGTGGAAGCTGCGGTCGGCGGGCGGGCGCAGGCGGCACGGCTCGCGACCTCATGGGCCGACGTTGCCCGGCGCGTCGACCTCGCCCGATTGCGAGCGAGGCTCGAACACGAACGGGCAGTGGTCGCCGTCCTCGGTCGCGACGGCTATCCGGCGGCGCTCGCTGACGACCCCGATCCGCCGGCGGTCCTGTTCGTCGCTGGGATGCGTGCCGACGCGCTCGATCGGTCTCCAAAGGTCGCGCTCGTCGGCACCAGGCGGTGCACGCACTACGGCGCCGACGTCGCTAGGCAGCTCGGTCGCGACCTCACCGCCGCGGGCGTGGTGGTCGTGTCGGGTCTCGCGCTCGGTATCGACGGCGCCGCCCACGAGGGTGCGCTCGCGTCGGATGCAGCGGGGCCGCACGACGAGGCGTCCGTGCCGCCTGTCGCGGTCGTCGGCAGCGGCCTCGACGTCATCTACCCGCGGCGCCACAGGCGCCTTTGGCATCGCGTACTCGCCGCGGGCGCGGTGGTGACGGAGGCACCGCTCGGCGCGCCGGCCGATCCCTGGCGCTTTCCCCTCCGCAACCGGATCATCGCCGGGCTAGCCGACGTCGTGGTGGTGGTCGAGTCCCATGCCGCGGGCGGCTCGATGCACACGGTGCAGGCCGCGGCCGACCGGGGCGTGCCGGTGATGGCTGTGCCCGGGTCGGTGCGCAGCCCGTCGTCGGCCGGCACGAACCGGCTGCTCGCCGAAGGCGTTGCCCCCGTGCTCGATGCCGACGACGTGCTCGTCGCGCTGTCGCTCGTGGCGCGACCGACCGCCGACGGGGCGCAGCGCGCGCCTTCGGCAGAGATCGCGACCGAGCGGGAAGCGGCCCTCGACGACGTTGCCCGCGCCGTGCTCGCCGCGGTCGACTGGACGCCGACGGCAACCGAGACGGTGCTCGAACGAACAGCGTTGAGCCTCGGCGCGGTCGCCGCTGCCCTGACGAGGCTCGAGCTGTCCGGGCTCGTCCGCCGTTCCGGCGGCTGGTGGGAACGTTGCGCGGTCGACCGATGACACCAGGACCGGCGTCTAGACTGCGTGGTCGTTGTGGACCAGGACGACGCGAGCGCGATCGAGCAGCTCTGGGCCGAGTACAAGGCCGCGGCGACGAGAGAGGCACGCGACAGGCTGATCGTCCACTACTCGCCGCTCGTGAAGTACGTCGCCGGCCGCGTGTCGGTCGGTTTGCCGCAGAACATCGAGCAGGCCGACCTCGTTTCCTACGGTGTTTTCGGGTTGATCGACGCGATCGAGAAGTTCGACCCGGCGCGCAACATCAAGTTCGAGACGTACGCGATCGCCCGCATCAAGGGCGCGATCATCGACGAGCTGCGCTCGATCGACTGGATTCCACGGTCCGTGCGCTCAAAGGCGCGTGACGTCGAAAAGGCGTTGACCGCGCTGGAGGTCAAGCTGCGCCGGACGCCCACGGAGGAGGAGCTCGCCGACGAGCTCGACATGGGCATCAAGGAACTGCGGCAGGTGCTGACACAGGTCTCGCTGGTGTCAGTGGTCG
>DASVEG010000175.1:0-7086 GCA_036380695.1 Acidimicrobiales bacterium | reverse complement strand
TCGGTGACCTCGACGGCGTCGCCGAGCATCTCCTCCTGCGACGTCGCCCACAGCTCGCCGATGCGCTCGACCGAGAGCTCGCCTTCCGTGCGCCGGGCGGTGTGGGCGCTGTTCTCGAACCGGTTCATCGCCGTCTGCCGGAAGATCGTCGCGATCGCGTCCTCGATGTTGCCGGCGAGGAGCGCGAGCCGCTCGTTCGGGTCGTCGACCGCGTCGAGCACCTTGCCGAAGGTGACCGTCTCGCCGAACACGCTCGCGGTCTCGGCCAGCGTGAGCGGCGTGCCCTGGTGGTACACGCCCTGCTCGCGGGCGAGGTAGGCGTGCAGGCCGTGGCCGAGCTCGTGGGCGAGGGTCATCACGTCGCGCCTGCGGTTCGTCCAGTTGAGGAAGACGTAGGGGTGCAGCGACGGCACCGTGTAGGCGCAGAACGCGCCGCCACGCTTGCCGGGCTTGGGCGGCGCGTCGATCCAGTTGCGGTCGAAGAAGAGCTTCGCGGTGGCGGCCGCCTGCTCGCTGAACGAGGCGTACGCGTCGAGCACGATCTGCTTGCCCTCGTCCCAGCTGATCTCCTCCTCGGCCGCGGCGACCGAGGCCGAGCGGTCGTAGTCGGCGATCTTGTCGAGGCCGAGCAGGCGGGCCTTGAGCGCGTACCAACGCTGCGGGATGTCGTACCGCTTCTGCACCGACTCGACGAGCGTGTTCACCGATGCGTCGGTGGCCTCGTTGTCGAGGTTGCGCGACGAGATCCACGTCTCGTACTTGCGGAGGCGGTCGTTCGTCGCCTTGTCGGCGAGCAGGGTGTTGAAGATGTACGCGCGGGTGCGCAGGCCCGGCTTCAGGCCCTCGGTGACGGCCTCGGCGGCCGTGCGGCGGACCTCGCGGTCGGGGTGCCCGAGGCGCGAGAGCGCCTGGTCGAGCGTCGTTGTCTCGCCGTCGAGCACGACCTCGATCGCGCTCGTCTCCTGGCTGAAGAGGCGCGTCCAGGCGTTCCGCCCGGTGACGGCCTTCTCCGTGAGGATCTTTTCCTCGGCCTCGGTGAGGAGGTGGTCCTTGTAGCGGCGGAGGCTCCGGAGGTAGTGGCGGGCGAAGGCGATCCCGTCGTGGGCGAGGAGCTCGTCGACCTTGGCATCCGGGAGGGCGGCCCATTCGAGGTCGAAGAAGATGAGCTTGGTCGCGATCTGCGTGCTGCGCTCCTGCACCTTCTGCATGAGCGCGCCGATGGCCGGGTCGGTGGTGTCGACGGAGAACCGGAGCCCCGCGTACGACCCGGCGCGACCGCCCAGTTCCTGGATCTGCGCCTGGCAGCGCATGAACTCGGTGAGCGCGGAGGCGTCCATCGTCGCGACGGTGCCGCGGACCTGTTCGAGCTCGGTGGCCATGCGTTCGGCCTCGGCGAGCAGCTCGTCGACCTTCGCTTCTGCCTGGTCGTCGCCCACCCCGTCGAGGAGATCGGAGAGGTTCCAGGTCACGGTGATCACATCGGTCGCCTCGGTCGCCGTCATGGGAGGGCAAGGTAGTCGGCATGGGCGATGCGCTGCCGTACGACAAGCGTCCGACGGACTCGACGCCGGTGACGACCGACGAGTTGCCGCCGACGCCGGTGAGGGACCGCAACATCCCGGCGACCGCGTGGGTCGAGGCGCCGGCGGCGTTGCTGTCGCTCGGGGACGACCTGCCGGGACGGCCGGTGGCGGAGTACAAGCGCCGCATCGGCGACTGGTTGCTGTGGCGGTCGGGGCCGGCCACCGGCGGCGACGCCCGTTACTGGGCCGGGTCCGCAGCGTCCATCGCGTCGGGGTCGGGCGCGTCGGGGTCGGGCGTCGCCTTCACGTTCCGCCTGTTCCCCGACGGCAAGGGCGACGGCGTCGGCCCCTCCGGCACCCGCCACACTTCCTTCCGCTCCTGGAAGGAAGACCTCCGCGACCATTAGGTCGGCTTTTGTGTGCGAATGACGCATCATCGTGCGCCATTCGCACACAGAACGAGGCGGATCTGCTCGGCGACCCAGGCTGGGCGCTTGACGATGTCGGCACGGGTGAAGCGGAGGACAATCCATCCGTCGAGCACGAGCAGGTTCTGCCGCCGGAGGTCGCGTTGCATCGCCTCTGGCGTCCCGTGGGACTCGAACCCGTCGATCTCGATGACGATCTTCAGCTCGAGGTAGACGAAGTCGAGTCGGAAGCGATTCCCGCGGATCGTCACCCAGTACTGGTAGACGGGCTCGGGCAGGCCGTACTTCTTGATGAGACGGGCCATGCGCGGCTCGAGCCACGGGTCGTCCGGACGCTTCGCGCCGAGCGCGCGCTGGTCGAGGATGCGACCGACGACGCCTGCGCCGCGCCGCCCCTTCCGGCCTACCTCGTCGCGCGCCGCGACCAACGCGTCGATGGTGAAGAGCCGCTTCGAGAGCGCGACATCGAGGCATTGCTCGACGACGAAGCGATCGACGACAGCCGCGAGGTCGATCAGCGTGAGCATCGGCGACGTGACCACGAACCCGTGCCGCCGATGGAGGCTGACGACGTCCACGTCCCGTGACCGGTGGACGATCACACCACGAAGCCGAGGCAGCGCGTGTACGGCACGATCACCTCGATCTCGTCGAACTCTCTGAGGCCCCACAACCGTGTTCCGGAGCGATGAGACACCGAGCCGCCCGGGCCAATGGCGAGCTCCGCAGCCTTGAGGCGCATCTCCCACGTTCGTGGCGCCCCGGCGACGGCATAGATGCCCGGGTGCAGCTGGTCGAGACGACAGCGCCGGATCCAGTCGTCGACGGTGCGCCCGGACATCCCGGCAGCCAGACACTGGGCCCTCGCGACGACACCGTGTTGCTCGCGAGCAAGGACAGCAAGAGACTCGTGCACGTCCCCCATCCCTTCTGTGCACGAATGACGCAGCATGATGCGCCATCGGCACACAAAACGATCTGAATGGGGGAAGGGCTGGCCGCGTGCGGCCGTGGCGGGCAGTGTCTCACGGGCGTCAAGGGGCATTTCCCCTACGGACGTAGGGGAAATACAATGGGCGGGTGGCTGACACCCCGCGGACCCCGGAGACCCCGCTGTTCGAGATCGACGGGCTGGCGGCCAGGGTCGACGGGCAGGAGATCCTGCGGGGCGTCGACCTGACGGTCGAGGCCGGCGAGGTCCACGCCCTCATGGGCCCGAACGGGTCGGGCAAGTCCACCCTCGCCAACACGCTCCTCGCCAACCCCGAGTACGCGGTGACCAGGGGCGCGATCCGCTACAAGGGCGAGGACATCACCGGCTGGGACACCGACGTCCGCGCCAAGGCCGGCATCTTCCTCGCGTTCCAGTACCCGGAAGAGGTCCCCGGCGTCCCCGTCATCCAGTTCCTCCGCCAGGCGATGGGCGCCCGCAAGGGCATCTCCGACCTCTCCGTCCTCGAGACCCGCATGGCCATCCTCGACTGGATGAAGCGCCTGGAGATCGACCCGTCGTTCGGCGACCGCTACCTCAACGAGGGCTTCTCCGGCGGCGAGAAGAAGCGCAACGAGATCCTCCAGCTCGCCATGCTCGAGCCCGACGTCGCCATCCTCGACGAGACCGACAGCGGCCTCGACATCGACGCGCTCCGCATCGTCGCCAAGGGCGTGAACGAGGTGCGCCAGCACCGCCCGCAGATGGGCGTGCTCCTCATCACCCACTACCAGCGCATCCTGCGCGCCCTCACCCCCGACCGCGTCCACATCCTCATCGACGGGCGGGTCGTCGAGTCCGGCGGCCCCGAGCTGGCCGAGCGGTTGGAGAAAGAGGGGTACGACGCATGGAAGTGACCGACCCCACGGCGACCGCCCCCGCCGACCCTCTCGACATCGCCCGCATCAAGAAGGACTTCCCCATCCTGGAACGCGAGGTCCACGGCAAGCGGCTCGTGTACCTCGACAGCGCGGCCTCGAGCCAGAAGCCGACGCAGGTCATCGAGGCCATGACCCGCTACTACGAGACGACGCATGCGAACGTGCACCGCGGCGTCTACCAGATCGCCGAGGACGCGACGGCTTGGTACGAAGGCACGCGCGAAACCGTCGCCCGCTTCATCGGCGCCCGGCGTTCGTCGGAGATCATCTACACGAAGAACGTCACCGAGGCCATCAACCTCGTCAGCAACGCGTGGGGCCGCGCCAACCTCCGCGAGGGCGACGCCGTCCTCCTCACCGAGATCGAGCACCACGCCAACCTCGTCCCCTGGCTCATGCTCAAGGACGCGCTCGGCATCGAGCTGCGCTACCTCCCGCTTGGCGACGGCGGCGAGCTCGACCTGACCGATCTCGATCGCCTCGTCGACGGCGTGAAGCTCGTCGGTGTCACCGCGATGAGCAACGTGCTCGGCACGCTCACGCCCGTCCGCCGCATCGCAGACGCCGCGCACCAGGCCGGCGCGGTCGTGCTCATCGATGCCGCGCAGTACGTCCCCCACCTCCCGACGAACGTGCACGAGCTCGGCGCCGACTTCCTCGCCTTCACGGGCCACAAGCTGCTCGGGCCGACGGGCGTCGGCGTGCTCTGGGGACGGGAGGAGCTGCTCGACGCCATGCCGCCCTTCCTCGGCGGCGGCGACATGATCCGCGACGTCCGGCTCGACGGCTTCACGCCAAACGAGCTGCCGTGGAAGTTCGAAGCGGGCACGCCTCCCATCGCGGAGGCCATTGGCCTGCAGGCCGCGATCGAGTACCTCGAGCGCCTCGGGATGGACGCGGTCCGCCAGCACGAGGTCGCCATCACCGCGTACGCGTTGCGCGAGCTGAAGGAGCGTCACGGCGACGGAATCGACATCCACGGCCCTGCCGAACCGGCGATGCGCGGCGGCGTGATCTCCTTCGAGTTCAAGGACCTGCACCCGCACGACGTGAGCCAGGTGCTCGACCAACATGGGGTCTGCGTCCGCGCGGGCCACCATTGCGCGAAGCCGCTGATGCGACGCCTCGGAGTGAGCGCGACGGCGCGGGCGTCGCTGTACGTGTACAACGACGAAGCCGACGTCGACGCGCTCAACGACGCGCTCGACGAAGCTGCTGCCTTCTTCGCCATCTAACGGAGACACGATGCCGGGCCTCGAAGACCTCTACCGCGAGATCATCCTCGACCACTACCGCAGCCCGCGGAACCGGGGCGAGCTCCCCGTGCCGCCCGCGACGCGCGCCGAGGGCTTCAACCCCCTCTGCGGCGACGAGATCGTCGTCTTCCTCGACGTCGACGGCACGACCGTGCGCGACGTCAAGATCGGCGGGCAGGGCTGCTCGATCAGCCAGTCGTCGGCGTCGATGATGTCGGCCGCGGTCAAGGGCAAGTCGATCCCCGAGGCGAGGGCGCTCATCCGCGCCTTCAAGGGGATGATGTCGATCCACGAGCACCGCCTCGGCGGCGACGACTCGACCGACGCCACCGACGGCGACGCAGACGGCACGGCCGCCGCGAACGCGGCAGAGGATGCGAACGTGAAGCTCGGCGACCTCGAGGCGCTGCAGGGCGTGGTGAAGTTCCCCGTGCGCATCAAGTGCGCGACGCTCAGTTGGAACACGCTGCAGGAGGGCCTCGACGAGGCCGCGTCCGCGCAGCCCACGGAGGTGTCGTGAGGGTCGTCGTCGACTTCGACGCGTGCCAGAGCAACGCGGTCTGCCAGTCGCTCGCACCTGAGGTGTTCGAGGTGCGCGACGACGGCTACCTCTACGTCCTCCAAGAGACGCCCGACGACGCGTTGCGCGCCAAGGTCGACGACGCGGCGCGCGCCTGCCCCACCCAGGCCATCACGATCGAGGACTGACGCTGGCGGCACCGACCGGCGACCGCATCGCGGTCGTCGGGGCATCGCTCGCGGGCATGCGCGCCGCGGAGACCCTCCGCCGCGAGGGGTTCGCCGGCACGATCACCCTCGTCGGCGCCGAGACCCACTGGCCGCCCGTCGACCGGCCTCCGCTGTCGAAGCAGCTCCTCGCGGGAACGTGGGACCTCGACCGCTCACGGCTGCGGACCACGCTCGACCCGGCGAACGACGGACGACTCGACCTGCGCCTCGGTCGGCGGGCGGTGGACGCGGACGTCGCAACCGGCGAGCTCACGCTCGATGACGGCGCGACGGTCGGGTTCGACGGGCTCGTCGTCGCCACCGGCGGGACGCCGCGGCGGCTCCCGAGGGTTGGCGACCTCGCGGGCACGCACCTGCTGCGCACCGTGGACGACTCGCTGGCCCTGCGCACCGACCTCGAGCGCGGCGCGCGGCTCGCCGTCGTCGGCGCCGGTTTCATCGGCTGCGAGGTCGCGGTCGCCGCGAGGCACTTCGGGTGCCAGGTCGACGTCGTCGAGGCCCTCCCGCTCCCGCTCGTTCGCGTCCTCGGCGAGCAGGTCGGGCAGATGGCGGCCGACCTCCATCGCGAGAACGGCGTCACCCTCCACCTCGGTGTCGGCGTCGAGGCCATCGAGGGCGACGACCGGGTCACCGGCGTCCGACTGACCACCGGGGCCCTCATCGAGGCGGATGCGCTGGTCGTTGGCATCGGCGTGACCCCCGCGACCGAGTGGCTCGCGGGCACCGATCTCGTCATCGACAACGGCGTGTCGTGCGACGAGACGCTCGCCGCGCACGGCGCCGCGAACGTGGTCGCCGCCGGCGACGTCGCGCGATGGCCGAACCCGGCATTCGGCGGCGCGGTGATGCGCATCGAGCACTGGACGAACGCGGCCGAGCAGGGCGAGCACGCGGCCATCACGCTCCTGCGATCGCTCGCGGGCGGGACGCCCGAACCGGAGCCGTTCGTGTCGGTTCCCTACTTCTGGTCGGATCAGTACGGCGTGCGCTTGCAGATGCTGGGCGTGTGGGCCGAGCACGACGACGTCCACGTCGCCGAGGGCGACCCGCTCGCGGGCGAGCGCCGCGGCGTGCTGGCGTTCGTGCGCGACGGGGTCGTCACCGGCGCGTTGTGCGTCAACCGCGCGAGCCGCACGTTGAAGTGGCGCAAGGCGATCGCGGAGCGCGCCACCTGGCCGCTCCCCTCGGAGTAACGCGCCGCCGCTCGGTACCCTCGGCAGGTGCCGCCCGCCGCCTTCCGCCCGCTGCGCCACCGGC